>JAQUMH010000001.1:0-323387 GCA_028718185.1 Elusimicrobiota bacterium | reverse complement strand
TTTGTTTTCGCCCAAAAACTAATCATGCGCGGAATTGTCGTACCAATAGAAAAATAAACTTAAAATAAATAAGATGTGAAAAACACAAGTTATTTTAACTCACCGTCTTTTTTTTCTTGACAAAATCCTTTTTATTTAATATAACTTCCTACTAAAGCTACCTCACAAAATTCTATTGAATTTTTCATTTTGGGATAAATTATGTTTGATATATTGATTAAAAACGGAAATATTGTTGATGGTACAGGAAAACAACAATTTAAGGCAGATATTGCAATAGAAAATGGGAAAATTGTTGATATAGGTAATTTCGGAAATGTACCTGCCAAGAAGGTTATAGATGCAATCGGGTTAACAGTATCGCCGGGATTCATTGATATGCATTCCCATGCGGATTTTTCACTGCCCGGGCATCCAAGTGCAGATAATCTGATACAACAGGGGGTAACTACCGTTGTTGTAGGTAATTGCGGTATGTCGCCGGCACCGGTCAATTTAAATACAATAGACCAGCTAAAAAGATATGTTGCACCTCTCCAAAGCGGTTACGAATTCCCGTGGAACTGGAAAAACATAAAAGAATATTTAGCGCTAATAAAAAAGAAAGGTACCGCAGTTAATGTTGTATCTTTAGTAGGACATGGTACAATTCGTGTTGCTGTGATGGGTTTTGAAGACAGGAAGCCGAATGTTAATGAATCAACTAAAATAAAAAAACTTATAAATGAATCTATGGAACAGGGAGTATTCGGTATATCTTTTGGATTGGTTTACCCGCCCGGTATATATACTAAAACACAGGAATTATTGGAAAGTTGTAAAGAAGTGGTAAAATATGGAGGACTATGTACTGTACATCTTCGTAATGAGGGTAATAAATTAATAGAAGCAGTTAATGAAATGATAGATGTTTCTAAAAAAACTAAAATACCGATACAAATATCACACCATAAAGCCGCGGGAAGGGAAAACTGGGGTAAAGTAGAAAAGACGATAGAAATGATTGAAAGAGCAAGGAAAAATGGTTTGGATATAACGCTGGACCAGTATCCTTACACGGCAGGTTATACTTTTCTTAGTGCTTTACTGCCCGGTTGGGTTCATAGCAAAGGGGTTAAAGAATTAATTAAGAAATTAAAGAGAAAAGAAATAAGGAGCCGGATTAAGAAAGAAATGTTGTTGATGTTATCGGATAATCAATCTGATACGGAAAACCTTTTCCATAGTGCTGACGGTTTATGGGAAAGTATTTTGATTAGTTATTGTAAAAAAAATAAGAAATATGAAGGTAAAACGATAGATGTTATTTCAAAAGAAGAAGATAAAGACTGCTTTGATGTTTTATTTGATATATTGGTGAAAGAAGAAGCAGTTGTTACAATGGTAATGTTCAGTATGATTGAAGGGGATATACAGACAGTTTTACGTTACCCGGAAACAATTATCGGTTCGGACAGTGCAGGTATTAAAGGCAAAACACATCCGAGGAGTTACGGGACTTTTGTCCGTATTTTAGGGAGATATGTAAGAGAAATAAAATTGCTGACTTTGGAAGATGCAGTCCGGAAAATGACTTTTCTGCCGGCAAGACGAATGGGGTTAAAAGACCGTGGTGTAATAAAAAAAGATAATTATGCTGATTTGGTAATTTTTGATGCTGAAAAAGTTTCAGATACAGCTACATACACTAATCCCTGTTCTTTTCCCGTGGGTATAAAATATGTATTGGTAAATGGCAGTATCGTGTTAGATAATGGAAAACAAAATAAAGGGTTATTCGGTGAGGTGTTATTCAAATGAAAGCATTAGTTAAATATGCGTTAGGCAAAGGTAACATGGAAATTAGGGATGTAGCTGAACCTTTTCCAAAAGAAGGTGAGGTAAAGATTAAAGTAGAAGCAGCTGGAATATGCGGTTCGGACCTCCATATATACAATGGAGATATACAGATTCCCATAAGACCGCCTTTTGTACTCGGACATGAATTTACAGGTGTAATTACCGAGGTTGGTTCTAAAAATAGCCGGTTCAAAGTAGGAACAAGGGTAACTGCTGAAAATTCAAGATATGTTTGCGGTCATTGCCGCTATTGTCTTACCGGAAATTATAATTTGTGTCCTGAGAGGTTGGCTACAGGTTATGCTTTTGACGGTGCTTTTACTTCATTTTGTGTTGTACCTGAGGAAAGAATACATATTCTTCCTGATAATGTGGATTTTATTTCAGGGGCGCTCTCAGACCCTTCGGCGTGTGCATATCATGCTGTTGAAGATTTAACCGGTATTACCGGCGGGGATATTGTATTAATTACCGGTCCGGGTCCAATGGGTCTTTTTTGTTTGCAGTATGTAAAACAGAGCGGCGGTATTGTTATATTATCCGGAACTAAAAAAGATAAAAAACGGCTTGAATTAGCCAAAGAATTAGGAGCTGATTATGTTGTTTGTATAGAAGAAGAAGATATAAAATCTCTGGTATCCAAGTTGACAAATGGTTTAGGAGTAGACGTTTTTTTAGAGTGTGCGGGGGCTAATGCTGCTGCACAGTTAGGTCTTGAACTTCTACGAAAACAAGGTAAATATACTCAGGTTGGTATTTTCGGTTCTAAGGTCACTGTTGATTTGGACCAGATTGTTTATAAAGAGTTAAAAGTTACCGGTTCATTCAGCCAGAAATATTTAGCATGGGAAAAAGCGATAGAGTTTGTTTCTCAAAACAGAATAAAAGTCCGACCTCTGGTTACCGATATACTTCCACTGAAAGACTGGGAAACAGGATTTAAAAAATTCAGAGAAGGCGCCGCCATAAAAGTAGTATTTATACCATAATGTTTAGGAATTTTAATATTTAGCAGAGCTATTGCTCTGCGGCTACAATATCAATTGGTCCGTAGCTGCAAAGCAAAGCTTTGCTTAACATTATGTATAGGAATTTCAATGTTTGTAGTTGCAAGCCTTGGCGTGCCTAACTTGAAAGAGGAGTAAGCTATGATAGTTAAAGGTCACGATAATGTAAAAGAAACTTCTGCGGAAAAATCTCATGGCGGTAAAGGTCCTTATTCGGTAAGAACACTTATGGAAACAGGGATATTTGACACTAAAATATCATATATCAGGGAGCTGGTGTTGCCTGAAGGTTCGTCAATAGGACTTCACCCTCATTCGGGTGATGAAGAAATATATTATGTTGTTTCAGGTAAAGGCACAATGCTGGTAGACAACGAAAAGTGCCCTGTTAAATCAGGCGATGCAATTTTAACTAAATCCGGCAGCAAACACGGGCTTCTTAATGACAGTAATGGTGAGTTGAAAATATTTGTGATTTGTGTGAAAATGTAAATATTTATTGACAAAAGACAAAAAATGAGGTAAAATCTAAAGATTATGAAACCAACATTTAAACCGAACGTAAGAAGACGGAAGAAACATCTCGGCTTCAGAGCAAGAATGAAAACATCAGGTGGAAGAAATGTTTTGAGTCGACGCAGAAGGAAAGGCCGCAAGACACTAATTCCTTAAAAGTATGGGACTTCCTGCAGAGAATCGTCTAACCCGTCATGATGATTTTTTTGCTATAAAGAAATATGGCAAAAAATATTTTTTCCCGGAATTAATTGTTTATATTTATAAAAACAATAAAAATGTATCCCGTTTAGCGGTAATTATTTCAGGTAAATTCGGAGATGCAGTTTTGAGGAACAGGGTTAAACGATTAATCAGGGAAGTATTTCGTATTCATATAAAAGATTTTAGCGGCTTTTTTGATATCCTTATAATACCTCAAAAGAAGATACTTGATACAAAACAACTGGATTATTTTTACGTTGAAGAACTTTTTCTGAAGGTTTATAAAAAGTTAAAAGTTATATAGTTTTAATGTTAAAAAAAAGCGCGATATTTTTAATTAAATTATATCAGATAGTGTTTAGGTTCTTTCCGTCAAATTGCAGGTTTTATCCGAGTTGCTCGAATTATTCCATAGGTGTAATTGAAAAATTCGGTTTCTGGAAAGGATTTTATTTCACTGTCAGGCGGCTTCTAAAATGCGGTCCATGGCATCCCGGAGGTTATGATCCGGTACCATAAAGAGGGAAAATAAATTATGGAAAAAAGATCTTTTTTGGCAATAATATTATCAATAGCAATACTTGTTGTATGGCAGTGGTTTTTTGCTCCGAAACCACCGGTTAAACAACCGGGCAGTATAGCGGGAACAACTAAAGAATCTCCAAAAAATCCAGATACATCTTCTATATCTTCTATTCCGGAAAAAACTGCAACACTTAATTCAGGTTCGCGTTCACGATTAGCGAAGACAATAGAAATAAAAACAAAAAATATAGAGTATATTCTGAGTGAAGATGAAGCATCTATAGTACATTGTTTTCTAATGCCTGACGTTTTAAAGAGTAAAACAACGGTTGACCTGGTTTTAGATGGTAAATTGTTAAATGATTCAAATACAGGCGCCTGGCAGTATTTAGCAGAGAAAAATCAGCCGTATGTTGCAAGGTTTATTAAGATAAACGATGGATTTGATATTGAAAAGACATTTTATTTTAATGAAAATTCATATCTTGTTGATATAGAGTATGCCGTAAAAAGTAAATCTTCATCAGCAAAAGATTTTAACGGTTTGTCATTATCAATAGGTCCGGGACTTGGTACTGACGCTAAAGAGCTAAAAGAAAATAAACGATTAACGAGAGTATCTTCATATTCACAGAAAAAAGTTGAAAAACTAAAACCCGGAAATTATGAGTTCCCTTTAAAATGGGTGGGTATAGACAATAGATATTTTCTTTCAGTATTTTTAAAGATAAATGATGAGTTTAAGAATATTTCGGTTGAAGAAGTACAGAAAACACCGGTTATAAAAGTATTTACAGATAAAATTACTTTTCTTCCTCATGAAAAAAAGAATTTTTCAATGACTGCTTACCTTGGTCCTAAAGGTTATACTCATCTTAAAGGAATAAAAGTTAATAATCTTAATTCAGAATTAGAAAAAGCAGTTGATTTCGGATTTTTTGGTGATTTAGGTAAAATAGCGCTTTCCTCACTTAATTATCTTTATAAAATTACAAATAATTACGGTCTGGCGATTATAATAATTTCAGTTTTCCTTAATATTTTATTTTTCCCACTTTCCAAAAAATCTTTTACTTCAGCACAGGCAATGAAATCAATTCAGGGAGATATAAAAATTCTTCAGGCAAAATATAAAAATGACCCCAAAAAAATGAACACTGAGACGTGGGCTCTTTATAAGTCAAAAGGTGTAAATCCTTTCAGCGGATGTTTGCCAATGTTAGTACAATTACCGATTTTTTGGGCACTTTTTACAATGTTGAGAAATGCATATGAGCTTCGGGGAGCGCATTTTATATTTTGGATAACTGATTTATCAGCAAAAGACCCGTATTATATTTTACCGGTTTTAATGGGTGGCGGAATGTATTTGCAGCAGAAGATGACAGGTTCAACCTCTGACCCGACACAAAAGCAAATGATGATAATGATGCCTGTTATTTTTACGATAATGTTTTTGAATTTCCCTTCCGGGCTGGTTATCTATTGGTTTACAAACAGCATTATAACAGTTGTTGAACAATGGTTTATATTCAGAAAAGTAAAGGTGTGAAAAGTTGTAACTGCAAAGCGACAGCTTTGCTTACGTGAAAGTTAAGAGGAGCTTATTAATGAAAAATGAAATTGAGGTGACCGGCAAAACACTGGATGAAGCAATAGCAAAAGGTTTGGAAGAACTTAAAATAGAAAAAACTCAGGCAGAAATAAAAATTTTAGATGAAGGGAGATCAGGACTATTTGGTCTTATGGGTTCTGCCCCTGCTAGAATAAAGATGTCCCAAAAGGACGGTTCAGCAGAATCATCAGAAAAAGACGGTGAAGGTACTTCCGTAATAAATTATCCGGAGGTTTCTAAAAAAGCAGAGGAATATCTTTCGAAAATATTAGAACTGTCCGGTTTTACAGCCACAGTATCGGCAACACCTTCTGCATCTGATTTAATTTTGAATGTAGCTTGTGAAGATAGCGCCATTCTTATAGGCAGGCAGGGACAAACTATGGCGGCGTTAGAGTATATTTTAAAATTGATTTTAAGTAAACAAGAAAGTCGCGGTATTCGCGTTTCTCTTAATATAGACGGTTACCTTGATAAAAAAAATAGCAAAATAATCAGCAGGGCAAAAGAATTAGAAGAAGAAGTAAAAATGAATGGTGAACCGGTAGAACTAAAACTTCCTGCAAGCGAGCGAAAGATAATCCACATGACACTTCGTGATAGCCAGTATGTTGAAACTATATCCGAAGGTGACGGAGAGAACCGTCGGCTCATTGTAAGACCAAAGAAAGTGTGAAAATAAGTTCTGATGATACAATTGTTGCTATTTCAACTCTTATTGGAGAAGCCGGCATAGGGATTGTTCGTCTCAGTGGTCCGGATGCAGTAAATATTGCCTCAAAAATCTTCCAGCCGAAATCAAAACAAAATTTAGAAAAACTTCCGACTCATTCCGTCAATCTTGGTAAAATAATAAGCAACGGCAAATTTGTAGATGAAGTGCTTCTTACAATAATGAAAGCGCCGAAATCTTATACTCGTGAAGATGTTGTTGAAATTTCCTGCCATGGCGGTATAGTTCCGCTTAAAAAAACATTAGAACTTTGCCTTAAGAACGGCGCACGTCTCGCTGACCCGGGAGAATTTACAAAGCGGGCGTTTTTAAACGGACGAATTGATTTATCTCAGGCGGAAGCGGTATGCGACATAATAAGAGCAAAAACAGATGTTGCTTTATCTTGTGCAGTAAGCCAGCTAAATGGTTCTTTAACTTGCTTAATAAATAAACAAAAGGAAGAAATAATTGACATTTTGAGTGTAATAGAAGTTGTTATTGATTATTCGGAAGATGAAATCCCCGGTTTAAGTAATACAGATTTGATTAACAAGATAAATAAAGTAAAGGCAGCATTAGAGAAACTTATTTTAACATATCAAACCGGAAAGATTTTTAAAGAAGGAGTAAGAACAGCAATTATCGGAAAACCAAATGTAGGGAAATCATCGCTTTTGAATGTTTTAATCGGCCACGATAAAGCGATAGTTACCGAAATACCGGGTACCACAAGAGACGTTGTAGAAGACACAATAAATATTTTTGGAATTCCTCTGATTCTGATGGATACGGCCGGGATTAGAAAGCATAGTAAAGATATTATTGAAAAAATAGGGATTGAGAAAACTCACCGGATATTGAAAGATGCCGATTTGGTTTTGTTTGTCCTGGATTCGTCAAATGAATTGTCTCCGGAAGATTTTCATATTGCCGAACTGATTGTTTCTAAGAAAGTTATTTGTGTTCTGAATAAATCCGATTTACCTGAAAAAATCGATAACTTCCCGGAACTTAAAATATCAGCGACTGTCGTTCCCGTTTCCGCTATAGAAAATGAAGGAATGGATAATCTTAAAAAAACTATTTATGATTTGTTTATTTCCGGTAATATAAATACAAGCGAGTTTTTTTTGACTAATACAAGACATAAAACACTGATAGAAAATGCTGTTAATTCACTTGAAGAAGCGAAGCTTGCCGGCAAATCCGGTGTTTCTGAGGAGTTTATTGCTTTGGATTTACGGGCTGCACTTAATTTTTTAGGTGAAATAACAGGCGAAGTCCCGACAGAAGAAATAATGAATAATATTTTTTCTAATTTCTGTGTAGGTAAATAAACTTTATCGGTTTACGCGTAGGGGCGGGCTTGCCCGCCCAAGAAAACATATGAATTTCTTGGTTTTACCAATATTTCTTTTTATTTCTATTTTTGGTGGTTGCTCTTTATCTCATCGTGAACAGCAAAAGTGCAAGGTTATCTATTCACAAAAGTCGAATATACCTGTAAAAACGGTTGCTATACTTCCGGTTGTTATCGGATTTGATACAGAGCAGACAACACAGTTTATCCCGATTGTTAATTCACCATTTATCATAGAGGATAAGTCAAGGGACTGGCTGGGGCGCCGCGAAGAAAGAATAATTAGCGATAGAGCAACAACTGAAAAAATAAGTCAGATTACCGCTGAGTATTTTTACAATATTTTGCTAAAGAAAAAAAAATTAAATCGTATTGTTCATCCCGATAGTGTCAGAAATATTATGGAAAGCAAAAATATAAATCTTGGTGATTTTAAACAAATAGATGAGCTAAATAAGGTAAATAGCCTGAATAAATTACTCAAACTTACCCAAATATTAGAAGTTGAAGCTTTGATAATACCTGTTATAAAAAAACAGGAAACGGAAGTCGTCTATAGAAATATCAGTTCAACTGAAAGAAGTGATTTTGGCGAATCCCGTAAGAGTATGAGTTATTCTTATAAATTTGAACTTGAAGCAGGAGTTTTTGTCGCTTCAGAAAATAAATTTATTTGGATTGGAGATAGCAGGGAAACAAGGTCTAATAGTACCCCTGAATTAGAACAAAATATTATAGTTGCTATTGTAACAAATGGTTTTGAAAGGTTTTTCAGGAGATATGTTATTGAGAAAATCATGAAAGAAGAACCAGAATACAGATGCGTATTAAAAATCATAAATACATTGCCTTTTTAAACGCGAATTATCACAAATGAAATCAAAAATCACGAATTGGTTACGAATAAAGAATTTATTTTTCCCAATTTTTTCAACAGTTGTTTTATTTACTTGCCTGTTCACTTGTTGCTTGTATGCTGACCAGTTATCAGGCAAAATTATTGTTGTTGACCCCGGTCATGCAGCCAGGAATTCCGAAGGTAAAATTGTTAATTATGGCTGTAAAAGTTCTAATAATACAAAAGAAATAGATGTAGTTATAGATATTTCGGAAGTTATAGGGAATATGTTTTTAAATGAAGAGGCAACCGTTTATTTTACACGCGACAGAAAAAGTTTCTGGCGTACTGCAAAAAGTCAGGATGACGATAACCAGTCCCGTGCCCAATTTGCCAATTCCAGGAATGCGGATGTTTTTTTGCGTATCCACTGCAATTGGGCGCCGAATAAAAAAAAGCGCGGTGTTTCTGTTTTATGGTATAAAGATGATTCAAAAAAAATGGCGGAAATTGTTTTTGAAGAAATTAAAAAATCAGGAGTTATTATTGATTGCATAAGAAAACAGCACCTTGTAGGGTTTGAATTTGCAAAAGTACCGTCAATTTTAGTTGAATACGGTTATCTTTCAAATGTTGAAGATGAAAAATTATTAAAAAATAAAAAATATCTGCAAAAAGTTTCAAAAGCAGTTTGTGCTGGTTTAGAAAAATATTATAGTCTGAATAATAAATAAATTATGTTTACATATCCGGAAAAATATGATGTGATTGTCGTAGGTGCGGGACATGCAGGTTGTGAAGCGGCATTATCTTCAGCCCGTATGGGGTTAAAGACACTTCTTTTAACTATTAATGCTGACACCATTGCCCAGATGTCATGCAATACTGCTATCGGCGGTGTAGCAAAAGGGCAGATTGTCCGTGAAATAGATGCTCTTGGCGGTGAGATGGCAAAAAACACCGATGCTTCCGGAATACAATATAGAATTTTAAATAAATCAAAAGGTCCAGCCGTCCAATCACCACGGGCGCAATGTGACAAAAAACTTTATCAATTTACAATGAAACATACAATTGAAAAACAGGAAAATCTTTCTTTGAAACAAGCTGAAGTAACGGAAATATTAACAGATGATAATAAAGCAATCGGTGTTATCGCCAAACCATCAATAAAGTTTTTAGGAAAGACTGTAATTGTTACAACAGGTACTTTTCTAAAGGGACTGATTCATATCGGTGAGACGACGTTTAATTCCGGCCGTTCCGGTGAATTTGCAGCAATGCATCTTTCTGATTCTTTAAAAGAACTTGGGTTTGAGGTCGGACGGCTTAAAACAGGGACACCGCCAAGGATAAACGGGAGAACAATTGACTATTCAAAATGTATTTCTCAGCCCGGTGATGAGCCCCCTGTTCCGTTTTCACATTACACATTGCACATTACACAGAAGCAATTACCCTGTTGGCTTACATATACAAGTGAAAAAACACATAAAATTATTGCGGAAAATTTCCACCGGGCGCCGCTTTTTTCCGGACAGATTAAAGGTATCGGTCCGCGGTATTGCCCGTCAATTGAAGATAAAGTAAAAAGGTTCACGGATAAAAACAGGCATCAGGTTTTTCTCGAGCCGGAAGGATATGACACCGAAGAGGTTTACTGTAACGGGCTTTCCACAAGTTTGCCTTACGATGTTCAGGTAAAAATGTTGAGAACGATTGCAGGACTTGAAAATTGTGAGATGATAAGACCCGGGTATGCGATTGAATATGATTTTTGCCAGCCGACACAATTAAAACCGACATTAGAAACAAAGCTTGTTGATAATCTTTTTTTTGCAGGGCAAATTAATGGAACTTCGGGGTATGAGGAAGCTGCAGGACAAGGATTAATTGCAGGGATAAATGCTGTTTCAAAAATTAAGAAAAATAAACCTCTTATTCTCGGTAGAGAAGAAGCGTATATCGGTGTTTTGATAGATGATTTGGTTACGAAAGGTATTTTGGACCCCTATAGAATGTTTACAGCTCGAGCTGAATACCGTTTGCTTTTGCGTTCCGACAATGCAGATTTGCGGCTGATGGATTACGGGTATGAATATGGGCTGGTTGATGAAGAGATTTTTAAAAGATTTCAAAAATATAAGACTTTTGTTAAGCAGAAAAACATTGAATTTAATGAAAATATTTTACCTTGGACAACAGAAATGGTAAAATATGAAAGTGAGATTGAACAGAAATATTCCGGTTACATAAAAAGACAGATTGCGGATGTTGAAAAATTTAAAAAAATAGAAAACAAAAAAATTCCGGAAAAAATTGATTACCATAAGATACCGGGGCTGCTTACGGAAAGCAAATATAAATTGGACCAGATTAAACCTCTTTCTATCGGTCAGGCGTCCAGGATTTCAGGGATTACACCTGCTGATATAGGTATATTAATGATTTGGCTTAACAAAAAGAAATATGAAAAAGTAGCATCAAAGTAATTATATGTTTTTTCTGATTTTTAATTTTATATTTTATATTTATCTTTTTTCAATGTATCCGACAATATCACCGTATCGTGATAGTGGTGATATGATTGTTTCAGCATCCTCGCTGGGCATTGCCCATCCGCCAGGATATCCTTTATACGTCCTTCTCGGGAAAATATTTACCACAATAATTCCTTTCGGGAACATTGCCTACCGTATAAATTTAATGTCCGCATTTTTTGGAGCATTAAGTTGCGGAGTATTATATTTATTGATTAAAAAGCTGAACGAAGAATATTTTAAAGATAAGAATCTGCCGGTGGTTTGTATTTCATTGTTTGCCGTATTCCTTTTTTGTTTTTGTTCGTCTATGTGGTCGCTAAGTATTGTTTCTGAAATGTACTCATTAAATACTTTTTTTGCTGTTTTGATAATTTATCTGGTTGTCAAGCAAAACTGGTTACTTGCTGTATTCCTTTTTGGTCTTGGTCTTGGGAATCATCATACACTTGTGCTTTTAATACCCGGAATTGTGTATTTGCTTATTCTAAAACTAAAAGAGTGGAATGATAAAAAGCCGACAAACAGGTTCCCTTTTATCAGTTTACTAATAGTTTTAATTGCCGGTTTATCAATTTACCTTTTCTTAATAGTTCGTTCTGCTCAAAACCCTGTTACTAACTGGGGGACACCTTCAGAATCAATCAGGAATTTTACCAGAGTCTTAACCCGGGCCGATTATGGCAGTATTCGTCTTCACCCGGAAAGAAGTCCGGTTGAACAGAATCTTACAACTATGCTTGAAAACCTTATTCAATTTCTGGTAGTTTCAGTCCGGCAGTTTAGCTACTGGATTCTTCCTGTTTTAATTTTAGGTATATATTTTTCAATAAAGAAAAAGAGTTTTTTGGCATTATTTTTGTTTTGGTTTTTTTCAGGTCCTGTATTTTTTATAATTTCAAATTTATCTTTAAAAGATAAAACATCACTTCCTATATTTGAGCCATATTTGATAATACCCTTAATTATTTTTACTATTTGGATTAATTTCGGGTTTATTGCTTTTTTTAATATATTTAAGTTTGTTAATGAGAAGATAGTCTTTTTTCTGATTATTACATGCATTTTCATTTTGACAACTTTTAAAATCTCAATGTTAAACAAAAGGTATGAATTTATCGCTTATGATTATTCAAAGAATCTGATGAGAACTTTGCCGTATAATTCCATATTGTTTAATCCTGACGACACTACTACGTTTACTTTGAAATATCAGCAGGAATGCCTTGCTAAAAGAAAGGATATAAAGCTTGCAGTTTTTTATAAAACTTTATGGGGTTATGAGCAACTACGGAAAAAGTACCCGGAAATTCTGCCAAATTATGAGATTAAATCCGGTGTTGAGCTTGAGAATGTATTGCTGTCATATAGTTATGATAGATTTCCGTTTTACACCGATAGTATAATTAAAGTTCCTGCAAAAGGTAAGTTTTTGCCCAAGGGGCTGCTTTACGGTAATAATGATTTTTCTAATTCAGAACAGATGTTTGATTTTTATGTTGAACCGCGGTTTTCAGGAGAAGTTAGATTTTTCACTCAACAAATATTAAGTTATTATGCTGCGGGTTATAATAATCTTGGGCTTGTGTTTAATGAAAAAAAAATATATAATAAAAGTATACTGTTCTTTGAAAAGGCAATTGTTTTCGACCCTTCACTTTCGCAGGCATATAATAATTTAGGGGTAGTATACTGGGCTAAAAACGACTACAAAAAAGCTGCCGAGTATTTCAAGGTGTCGCTTAAATATGCACCGGAAGATAAAGGCGTCAGAAGGAATCTTAATTTAGCAGAAGAAAAAATAAAATGAATCCCGAAATTACAAAAATATTTTTGCACGGGTTAGAATTATTAAATATAAAACTTAACCCCGTGCAAATTGAGCAATTTTCAGTTTATCTGCAGGAGTTGAAAGATTGGAATTCAAAAATTAACCTGATAGGTCCGGCAACAGATAAAGAAATAATTGAAAAACATTTTTTGGATTCACTAAGTGTTATTGCCGCTTTTACAAGTTCCGGTATTAAACTATCTAATCCTAATTTATCATATAGGAATTTGAATGATGTAGTTGCCGACCTTGGTCGGCATAGCTTGTTAGATGTTGGTAGTGGCGCAGGTTTTCCAGGAATACCGGTTAAAATAGCGTTACCTGAAATATCATTGACTCTACTAGATTCTTCAAAAAAGAAGACAGAATTTTTAAGGCATATTTGCAAGAAATTAGATATAGAAGCAAAAATTATTTGTGACAGGGCAGAAAATGCAATTAAATCATCAACGGCAAAATATGATATAGTAGTGACAAGAGCAACAGCTAAATTACAAAAAGTAAAAAAATTATGTCTTCCGTTTTTAAATGAGAACGGGATTCTAATATTACAAGTTGGCAATAAAATGGATATTAAAAATGACAATGGGGGTATTGTGAAAAAAATTAATCCACCTGATGAAATTTTACCCGGCAGGACAATTCTGACTATTAAGAAGAAGTCTGCAGGGTTTACTTTAATTGAATTGATGATTGTTGTGGCATTAATTGGTATTCTTGCCTCAATAGTTATACCTAAATTTGCAGAAATGATGAGAAGAACAAAAGAAGGAAAAACTAAAGGTGATTTGGGTAATTTAAGAAGTGCCATAGGACTTTATTATGGTGATATGGAAGGCATGCAATATCCACAAAATGCTGCTGCTATTTCAAATGAAAGCGGTCCCGTACAAACAAAATATTTATCAAAGATGTCATCTGTAAAGTTAGGTGTACAGGCGCATGGAGACACAAACGATATTAACGATTTTAACAATGGAGATGCTTTAACTGATTTAGGAAACTGGGGATATGTTGCAAGTAGCGGCAAAATGTTTGTTAATTGCACCCATACTGATGTAAAAGGTGGGGTAATAAGCGGTTGGTAAAAATTTATTTTATTAAATAAATTTTTATGGGTTCGTAGCTCAATTGGATAGAGCGAATGGCTTCGAACCATTAGGTTAGGGGTTCAAGTCCCCTCGAACCCTTACGATAGTATCTGTGTAATCGTTTTAAAATCTGTGTAATCAGCAGCCCTTAACAAATTTTGTGAAGGGCTGCTAAAAGATGTAAAGGAGGAGCAATGTTTGAGATATCGGAATTTAAGGGGAACAAGGTTATTGTTTTAAAGAGGACTGAAGATGATAAATATCCATTTACCTTTGGTGTTTCAAAAGCGAAACTTTTGCTTGAACACATAGAAGACATCAAAAAATTCGTAGAACAAAACAGTTAGTTTTGTTGTTCAACTTTATTTTACTAATCTCTAATCACTAATAACTAATTCACTAAAAATTTGTCTGTGACAAATTTTTTGGGGGTGTAGCTCAGCTGGGAGAGCGCCTCGTTCGCAACGAGGAGGTCGTGGGTTCAAATCCCTTCACCTCCATAATGTTTTACTAAAAGTAAAAAATTCCCTGACTACTAAGTACTCACGCACACAAAAAAGGAAAGTATTCCGTAGTTTGTGGTTAGGGAGAGGATATTGTTTTTGTAGAAATCAAAACTTTTATGGCATATATAGTTTTAGCAAGAAAATATCGTCCTCAAACGTTTGAGGATATAGTAGGTCAGGAACATATTGCACGTGTTCTGAAAAACGCAATAAAAGAAAAAAGGATTGCACACGGTTATATTTTTTCGGGACAACGCGGGGTTGGTAAAACGTCAACAGCGAGAATCTTTGCCAAAGCGTTAAATTGTAAAGATAACAGTAGTGAAGAACCATGCAATAAATGTGTTTCCTGTCTGGAAATAACAAAAGACAACTCACTTGATGTTTTAGAAATAGACGGTGCTTCAAATAGAGGTATTGATGAGATAAGAAGTCTAAGAGAGGATGTTAAGTACGCTCCTTCTTCTTCAAAATACAAAATTTATGTTATTGATGAAGTACACATGCTCACCACAGAGGCTTTTAACGCACTTCTGAAAACGCTGGAAGAACCTCCCGCACATGCGATTTTTATATTTGCTACAACTTCCACCCAGAAAATTCCGCCGACAATTCTATCGAGATGCCAGAGATTCAATTTCAGACCATTATCAATTAAGGAAATAAGCGAACAATTATTGAAAGTTGCCGGAAAGGAAAATATAAAAATTGACGATAAAGCAATTGCTATTATATCCCGCTCAGCAGGTGGAGCGCTAAGAGATGCATTAAGTATTTTTGACCAGGTTATATCATTTTGCGGTTCTGATATTACTGCACAGGATGTTATTTCAATCCTCGGGATTGTTAAAGAAGATATACTTTCCGAAATGATTGCCGATATTTCAGCTAATGATACTAAAAAACTCTTGCAAACTGTTGGTGAAACCGTCTTAAACGGTTACGACCCGTTAAATATAGTTACTGATTTGCAGGAGTACATAAGAAATATTATGCTTTATAAAATTTCACCGGATTTGGTTTCTACTGTTTCGGATAAAGAAAAATTAAAATTATATTCACAGAACTTTTCGGTTGATATATTATTACGTTTTATAGATATGCTTTCCGAATGCGTTTATGGGATGAAAAACGCCGAGCAGCCCATACTAATTCTTGAGTCTTATTGCGTAAAACTTACGCAAAAATATGTCGGACTTGACGAAATAGTAAGCCGGTTAGAAGCAATGGAATCTTCATCTTATAATACACCTGAACCGGGGGATAGGGAAATAACAATTTCTGATAAAAAAACTATTCCACAGAAAAACGTAGTTGCAAGTTCAGCTTCTTCCCAAGTATCATTGGAAAAAGTCAAATCGGTCTGGAATGAACTATCCAAGGATAGCAGTATTAAACCAAGGGTTTCAGCGGCAATTTCGGGTAGTGATATATCACAAGAATCCAACGGAGTATTTACTTTAGAATCTGATAATTCATTTAATTTGGAAACAATTGAGTCAAATAGAAATATCTGGCTGCCGTTCGTAGAAAAAAAACTTGGAGGAAAATTTAATTTTGAAACCAAAGTTAAATCTAAAAAAGACACAGAATTAGAAGAAGTGGAATCTAATGAAGATACTGCGGAAATCATAGAGACTGAACCGGAGAATAACCATTCGGCACCTCAACCATCTAAACCAGCAGTTACCAAAAAAGGAACATCCAAAGAAATTTACGAAAAAGAGCCAATAGCAAAAACTATAGTAGATTTATTCGGAGGAGAAATAGTAGAAGAATAGAAATTATATGTTCATTAAATCTTTCTTCTCCCCAACGGGGAGAATATTAAAGATGAGGGGGCATTTCTAAAAAATTATAAAAAATGATAAAATCGCTTAACCAGTTAATTGATGTTTTTAAGAAACTACCGAGTGTTGGACAAAAGCAAGCTGAGCGGTTTGCTTTTTTTATATTAAAAACTCCGGAAAGTGAGGTTGAAAATCTTGCAACAGCATTAATTAATGCAAAGAAAAGCATAAAGACCTGTTCAGTTTGTTGTTCGCTTTGTGAAAAAAGCCCTTGTGAAATATGCTCAGATGATACCAGGGACAGGAAAACAATTTGTGTGGTTGAGAATTATACGGATTTACAGGTAATAGAAAAAACATGGAAGTACAAAGGACTTTATCATGTTCTTCTTGGTGTCCTTTCCCCGCTTGATGGTGTTTACGAAAGTAGTTTAAGCATAAAACTTTTAACAAAACGGCTTGATGGCATAAAAGAAGTCCTGATTGCAACAAACCCGACAGTTGAGGGAGATGCAACAGCAATGTACATTTCACAGGTTCTGAAACCATATAATGTAAACATTACCCGACTAGCCAAAGGTATCCCGTCAGGCGGCAGCATAGAATATTCAGATGAAATAACACTAATAAATGCCCTTGACGGCAGAAAAGAGATTTAGTATAATACTTTTAATATTTTTGCAAATAACAGCAGTAAAATATTTCAATTAATTACTAACTACCAATTACTAATTACTGACTCATTAATTCAGGCGTAGCTCAACGGTGGAGCATCCGGCTGTTAACCGGAGGGTTGTAGGTTCGAATCCTACCGCCTGAGTGCGATAAGACAAAAGTCGTTATGAAGGTCTATTTTCCGTCGAGAACTGTCTGGTTCGAATTTCAAAATCTCCAAATCGGCATTTTCAAGCATTTTCGAACCGTTCAGTTCTTTTGTTTTGGATGCAATAATCTTCACAAATAAAAAATTACTATATGCAAAAGTACTTGCATATAGTAATTTCATTTAGTATAATGTCACTTATGGTAAAAAGAAAGCACTGGCTTAGAAGGATTGAGTTGTTGTGGCGGGAGCGATCTGTTTTATGGCTTTCCGGAGTTCGCAGGGCTGGCAAGACAGTTTTATCACAAACATTACCGCATGTTGACTATTATGATTGTGAACTACCGAGAATACGCGGTCTAATGGCTGATCCTGAAAAATTCTTAAAAGAAAGAAAAGGAAAACGTATTGTTCTTGATGAGATTCATCGATTAGATAATCCTTCAGAACTATTAAAAATTGCAGCAGACCACTACCCCAAGACAAAAATCCTTGCCACCGGTTCTTCATCACTTAGTGCTTCTACAAAATTCAAAGATACATTAGCCGGAAGAAAGGCGGAATTATGGCTAACGCCACTTATTTCTGATGATTTAAAAGATTTCGGTAGGTACGACATTAAACACAGGTTTCTTTTCGGAGGGTTACCTCCATTTTTTCTTAGTAAAAAACTTCCTGAGAAGTATTTTCAGGAATGGATTGATGCTTATTGGGCAAAGGATATTCAAGAACTTTTCAGGTTGGAGCGTCGCAATTCATTTCAAAAGTTTTTTGAATTACTGATGATTCAAAGCGGAGGAATTTTTGAAGCCAGTAGATTTTCAAACCAGTGTGCAGTAAGTCATACCACTATTTCTAATTATTTAAGAGTATTAGAAGAAACGTATGTTGTTCATGTTTTGCGACCATTTAGTACCTATAGGAGCACTGAAATTGTTGCTGCGCCAAAAGTATATATGTTTGACACAGGATTTGTCTGCTATTACCGAGGATTGCACGATTTAAAATCAACCGAGTTTGGGCAAATGTGGGAACATTATGTGCTTAATGAACTTCAATCACAGATGCAATCAAGAAATATCCGTTATTGGAGAGATAAGCAGGGGCATGAGGTTGATTTTATTATTGAAAGAAGGGGAGAAGCTCCTATTGCAATAGAAGCAAAGTGGTCAAGTAATGCTTTTGATTTTGCAGGATTAAAAATATTTTTACATCAATATCCAAATGCAAAAGCTTTTTTTGTCAGCAATGATTTGTCACAGCCGAAAACAAAAAATATTAATGGTATTCCTGTTATACATACCGGACTTAAAGGGCTTATACATTATATTAGTCAGGATATATAATAAGCATAATTCAAATAGGGAAATTATCTAACCATTTAACAGATTTTTTATTTGAGATTTGGCAGTTTCCGGGCAGGCAAATACCTTAAACCAGTTCAAAGTTAGGAAATCGTCCCATCGCTAGAGTCTATTTATTTTGGTCCCCTACCGGAGACCAAAATAAATGATCCCGAACCGAAGGTTAGGGACACCTTAAGTTTTTGACGTAGAATATTATCTCTCCGATAATACATTCTAGCATAAATTAACCACTGAAATAATCGGTGGTTTTTTATTGGTTGAAAAATACCTTTTAAAATAGTAAAATAGAACTAACGATTTTTGAAACAAACTAGGGAATGAGGGCGGGTTAGGAGGATGTTTATGTTTTCAAAGTTTAAAAATAATTTATTAGGATATATTTTTCTTTTTGCCTTTGCTGTAATTATAATGAAAAGTCGATTAATTATTTTTTTTGTGTTTCTTATGTTTCTTTATTTACTTACAGATATTTTTACAAATGATATACATAAAAAATATCCTTCGCTTTCAGTGAAATTTCTTTTTTATCTTTTCTATTTGCTGTTGATTTCTGCATTTTTTATTTTATCTTTTAAGGTTATACCGAAATTTATAAGTGATTTTCCAAAATATTTTAATCTTATAGAATACGAGATTGCAAAGTCAGTTAAATTAATTTCTGATGCTTATGATATTGGATTTGAATATAATGATTTCAAGCAGAGCTTATTTTCCGATGAAGTTCAGTCTATAAAACAATTTGTTGTTTTGTTTAAAGGAATATCAGTAGGGATTTCGTATTTTATTTTTGCAATTGTTCTGAACTTTTTATTATTTATTGAGAAAAATAAAATATCCGAAATGTTTAATTTAAAAAAAGGCAGCATAATGGCGTATTTGTTTAATTTTTTAAATGAGAAGGTGGGTATTTTTTACTTGTTTTTTAAAAAAATAATGGGAGGGCAGGTTATTATTTCCTGCATAAATACAATTATTACTCTGGGTATTGTTATGATTCTAAATCTACCCCATAAAATAACTTTAGTGTGCCTGGTTTTTGTTTGTGGTTTATTTCCGATTATTGGTAACTTGATTTCTAATACTATTTTATCAGTAACTGCTTTGATATCACAAGGTGTAGTACCATGTATTATATGTTTAATTTTTCTTATTGGT
Organism: Elusimicrobiota bacterium; assembly: GCA_028718185.1. Classification (NCBI taxonomy): domain Bacteria; kingdom Pseudomonadati; phylum Elusimicrobiota; species Elusimicrobiota bacterium. Next base: position 303,665 of record JAQUMH010000001.1, on the reverse strand, counting down.
ATTCATAAGCTTGAGTATTTTCTCAATAGTAGAATTGTTGGTAGGATTGCCAAATTACCCATGTCTGTAACACTTCTTGCCCTTTTAATATCTGAAGTAATGTTTGGAATCTGGGGTATTTTAGTGGCAATACCATTGTTTCTTTTCATTAAGAATGAATTTGAGGAACTTAGTAGTTCTACTTAATTGAACCGGAATATTGCAATAAGGGGATTTACATATGTATGAATAAGAAGATGTCTGTAATGGGTGTTGGAGGAAAAATCGCTGTTGTTCTTATCATTTCCCTGGCAGTAACTGCAGGGATAAGTTTTTTATTTAAACCTATGTTTAGGATAACTGAAAATAGTAACAAACTATTTACCGTTGCAGTTGCAATGATAATTACTGGTTTTATATTAAATCTTATTGCAGCGTTTAGTATGTTAAACGCTTATGGGAAAGAACAATTAGCGACAGGTGGTTTATATTCTATTTTTCTTAATCCGATGTACACATTTCAGATTCTTGTTACAGTACCGGGTCTTCTTTTGTTTTTTAATTCATGGTTTGTAATGATTACAATTATTTCCGTATTTATTGCGTTTAAAGTATTTGTAAAAAAAGAAGAAAAATACCTGGAAGAAAAATTCGGTAATCAATACAAGGACTATAAAAAGAAGGTATTATTTAAATTCCTTTAGGAATAATCCAAAATAAATAAAGATAAGAAGTCACAAAGAAAGGCAGGAGTTGGTGATGTTAAAAATTCTTACAATACACGGTAGTCCGCATAAGGGACAGACTTACGATGTTACCACAGAATTCCTAAGCAGGCTCAGAAATCGGATGGAAATAGACGTAAAGGATGTCATTCTTTTTCAGGAACGATTGGCGCTCTGTCAGGGATGCGGGATATGTGTCATGCATGGCGAGGAGAGGTGTCCTGCTAAGGACAGGATGCAAGAGATTCACTCTATGATTAGGGACGCTGATGCCACTATCGTCACTACGCCTGTCTACTCACTTCAGGTCACGGCACTGGTAAAAAATTTCATTGAACGTTCCTCTTATATCATGCACCGGCCGAGTTATTTCGGCAAGTGGTTCATGTCGCTTTCGACCCAATTCATCGGAGGTGACAAGGATGTAGCGAAATACCTGGCGAGCGTAATGCGATTTTGGGGATTCAACATAATTCCCGGATTACGCTTAACAATGGGACAGGATAAGAATGTAATCGGGAGGAAAATTAACGATGCAGTTAGCCGGTTTGAATCGATTGGGAAGCAGTCCGGATTTCCGGTCCCGACATTGAAGGATTTAATGATGTTCAGGTTCAGACGGTAGATGATTACATCAAAAAGCTATTCGGATATATTTCCCAGAGATGTTGAATATTTTAGGGAAAAAGGCTGGCTGAAATCACCATATTACTATGGTGTTAACCTGAATCCTTTGATGAAGGTTGCCGGGCAATTTTTTGACACGTTGGGGCGAAAAATGACTAAAAGCGATAGTAGAAAGGTAGAATAAGGAGCAAGTGGACTGATGAATTACCTTAAGAGTATTTTACTGATAATTATTGTTTCGTTGTTCGGCGGTATGCTGCAACATTCGATTGTGCAAGCGAACCTTGTAATGCTTTATATTCTCGTTGTCGTTATAACAGCGTTAAAATGGGGACGAGGACCTTCTTTTTTTTCTGCAATCCTGTGTGTTCTTGTTTTTGATTTTTTCTTTGTGTCTCCGCGTTTTTCCATGACGGTTGCAGATACGCAGTATCTGATAGTATTTATCACATTATTTGTTGTCGGTATGGTAATAAGTAATTTAGTATTAAAGTCAAAAGAACAAGCCGAAGTAGCTAAAAAACTTTTTGAAGAAGCTCAACAAGCAAATGCATTACGAGAAGCAGAGAAACTGCATACTGCATTTTTGAATTCTGTATCTCACGACTTAAAAACCCCTTTGTCATCAATTTTGGGTTCATTAAGCAGTATTTTAAATAGCATAGATATGGACACAAAAAGCAAACAATCCTTAATTGAAACAGCATATGAAGAATCCAGCAGAATGAACCAGCTTGTAGGTGATTTATTGGATATGGCGAGGGTTGAAGCCGGTGCATTAAAAATAAGCGTTAGTCCTGTGGAAATAAGGGATTTAATAGGTACGGTATTAAAACAGATGGAAGCAGTTTTAAAAGATTTTAAGGTAACGGTTGAAATACCTGATAATTTGCCGGAAATTTCAGTAGATTTTCCGCTCATAATTAAGGTATTGAGAAATATTCTGGATAATGCGATTAAATATTCGCAATCTATCAAAGAAATTAAAATAGATGTAAGATTAAAAGAAGGTTTTATTGAAATAAAAATCTATGATTATGGAATAGGCATACCAACATCTGATTTAAAGCATGTTTTTGATAAATTTTATAGGGTAAAAAGACCAAAGAATTATGAAGGAACCGGACTGGGTTTGTCTGTCTGCAAGGGTATAGTTGAGGCACACAAAGGGAAAATCTGGGCAGACAATTTTCAGGGTGGAGGTACAGTTATTACTATAACGTTGTCTTTATTATGATAGAAAATAAAAAAGAAAACGGAATCAGAGTGTTGATTGTGGATGATGAAAAATCAATCCGCAAATTTTTATCTTTATCGCTGGCATCCTGCGGATACTTGATATCAGAAGCGATAAACGGAAGAGAAGCCATCGAAGCGATATCTTTGTTCAGACCCGATGTTGTAGTTCTTGACCTTGGTTTACCTGATATTGATGGTATCAAAGTAATAGAAGAAGTACGAAAACAGAACCAGGTGCCGATAATAATTTTATCCGTGCGAGACAGTCAGGAAGATAAAATAAAAGCATTAGATAAAGGAGCAGATGATTATCTTACAAAACCTTTTGGAATTGAAGAGTTATATTCCAGATTAAAAGCTGTTCTTAGAAGGACTTTAAGAATCGAAGACGAACCTGTTTTTAAATCCGGAAAATTGGTTGTTGACTTAGCTAAAAGAATCGTAAAGGTTGGCAGTAAAGAAGTTGATTTATCTCCTACAGAATATGATATTCTTAAACTACTTATCCTGAATGCCGGAAAAGTTATCACACAGCGAAAGTTGATAAAACAGGTTTGGAATAAAAATCCGGACGAATATGAAGGCACGGAACATCTCCTACGTGTAACAATAAGTAACTTACGCAGTAAAATTGAGATAGACCCATCAAGACCGGAATTTATTATTACAGAACCAGCCATAGGGTATAGACTAAAAAATATTTAAATTTTCTTACTTCCTGTCATTTTTGACACTTTTTTGACTTGTATGCTTTTGTAATTAAATATATACTCAATTTTATAATATGAGATTTGGATATTTATTGTTTGGTTTTCTGGTGTTAATGAATATACTTTTAAACCATAGCCGAATCTATGCTGTTGTGCCATATCCTCTGCATATAGAAGAAAAAGATAATATATATACGGAAAAATATTATACAACGGAAGTCATCGATAAAATTATAACTAACAAAAAACAGAATATAATGTTACTAAATAATCTTAAAAAGGAATTAACCCGGAATAAGCAGAATTCGGAAAATATCAAAGTTCTTGAATCTAATAATAAACAGGAAATTATTTTTCTGGTTAATTTGAAAAATGAGTTGATACAAAAACAGGGAGAGGAAATATTGCCTTTAATATCAATAAAAAACAAAGCTTATTGGGTAGTCATCGGCGCATGTATTGTGTTGGGAATTATTATAATACTTGATTAGTCGAGTGGAAGTATAATAAAAAATGAAAATATCTGATTTGGTAAACTTAATTGAGAGAACACACCAGAGAATATGTTCTCTGGTGTTTATTTTGGGGGCAAGAAATGGATATACTTTTTGTGGGAATAATTATTTTTCTAGCAGCTGTTTCTTTTGGATTTATTGTTCTTTGTGATAAAATTTAATTTTTTGGGGGCGTTATGACAGCTATTTACTGGATTGGCGGCATAGTTGCGTTTCTGTTATTTATTTATCTGATTATTGCACTTCTGAAACCGGAGGCGTTTTAGTGAATCCGAATAATCTTATCCAGTTTATAATATTTTTAGTCGCACTGATTCTGTTAGTTAAACCGCTTGGTATCTACATGGCTCGTATCTATGAAGGTAAACCAATCGGCATCAATGTGTGGTTTGCATTAATCGAAAAATGGATTTACAGGATTGCGGGAATTGATCCTGAATTTGGAATGACATGGAAAACCTATGCGGTAGCAATGATGCTATTTAATATTCTGGGTATAATTGTTGTTTACTTAATTCAGCGTCTTCAGTCGCATCTTTTTTTGAATCCGATGGCTTTGCCGGCGGTACCTGCGGATTTATCTTTTAATACTGCGATTAGTTTTGCAACAAATACGAACTGGCAGAGTTACGGTGGCGAAACCACTTTAAGTTATTTTACCCAAATGTTAGGGCTCACCGTGCAAAACTTTGTCTCAGCCGCAACCGGTATGGCAGTACTTGTCGCTTTCACAAGAGGATTTATCCAGAAGCAAATCAAAACAATCGGTAATTTCTGGGTTGATTTAGTCAGGTCAACTCTTTATATATTACTGCCCCTCTCAATTATTTTAGCGGTGGTTTTAGTTTCGCAAGGGGTAGTTCAAACATTTAAACCAAGCGAGAAAGTCGCATTACTCCAAACAACAAAAGATGCAAACGGAAAAGTTGTCTCAGAGCAGGTGCTCGCCTTCGGACCCGCAGCGTCGCAGATAGCCATAAAGCAATTGGGCACAAATGGCGGCGGATTCTTTAATGTCAATTCTTCTCATCCGTTTGAAAATCCTACACCACTATCAAATTTCTTAGAAGTTTTGTCTATACTTTTAATATCAGCCGCGCTTTGTTACACTTTCGGGTATATGGTCAAAGACACCCGTCAGGGTTGGGCGATATTAATTGCGATGCTGATTATTTTTATTCCCTGTCTTTTTACATGCATACATTACGAACAAAAAGGCAACCCATTATTTAATGGATTAGGTATCGATCAAAAAGCAACTGCTTTTCAGTCTGGCGGCAATATGGAAGGAAAAGAAGCACGTTTCGGAATAGTAAATTCTGCAATATGGGCAACGGCCACAACTGCCGCTTCAAACGGTTCGGTAAATTCAATGCATGATTCTTATACGCCACTCGGCGGCTTAATACCGATGTGGCTTATGCAACTGGGAGAGGTGATTTTCGGAGGTGTCGGTTCCGGACTTTACGGCATGCTCGCATTTGTAATTGTTGCCGTTTTTATATCCGGTCTTATGATAGGCAGAACTCCTGAATATCTTGGTAAAAAAATAGAATCCTATGAAATGAAAATGGCTGCACTTATACTGTTAATCCCGCATATGTGTGTTTTAATCGGGACAGCCATATCTGTTGTTCTGCCCTCGGCGAAAGCAGCTATATTTAACCCGGGGGTACATGGTTTCAGTGAAGTGCTTTACGCTTTTACTTCTGCGGGTAATAATAATGGGAGCGCATTTGCCGGAATAGGCACAAACACTTTTTTTTACAATATCGCTTTGGGATTAGCAATGTTTTTTGCACGCTACTTGCTCATAATACCGACGCTTGCTATAGCGGGTTCACTTTCCAATAAAAAAATTGTGCCTGTAAGCCAAGGGACATTACCGACACACACACCACTTTTTATTTTATTTTTAGTAATGGTTGTTTTAATCGTTGGGGCGTTAACGTTTTTTCCGGCGATGTCTTTGGGTCCTATTGTCGAACATTTGATGCTAAAATAGTTTTTGTTGGAAAAAGCATAAAAACTAAGATAAGAGAAATTTCATGGAAAAATCATATAAATCAAAATCATTGTTTGAACCGTCAATTGTGGGGCCGGCTATAATTAATTCATTTAAAAAATTAGACCCGAGACATCAAATAAAAAATCCTGTAATGTTTGTGGTGCTGGTCGTCAGCATATTGATAACCGGATTATGGATACAGGCAGTGCTCGGTAAAGGTGAAGCTCCGTCAAATTTTATTTTGGCAATAACATTATGGCTCTGGGTCACTTTACTTTTTGCCAATTTTTCCGAAGCGATGGCAGAAGGACGGGGAAAGGCGCAGGCGGCAAGTTTAAGGAAAGCCAGAAAAGATACTTTCGCAAAAAAGCTTTCAAGTTCTCAATATGGTTCCAAATATGAAATGGTTTCAGCTGCCACTTTAAAAAAAGAGGATGTCGTGCTTGTCGAAACAGGAGATACAATTCCGATGGATGGTGAAGTTATAGAAGGTGTAGCATCCGTTGATGAAAGCACAATTACAGGAGAAAGTGCGCCGGTTATAAGAGAAAGCGGAGGAGACCGTAGCGCTGTTACAGGTGGTACCCGCGTACTTTCTGATTGGTTGGTTGTAAAAATATGTTCAAATCCCGGTGAAACGTTTTTAGACCATATGATTTCAATGGTTGAGGGGGCCAAAAGACAAAAAACTCCAAATGAAATAGCCCTTAGCATTTTGCTGGCGGTATTTACTATTATTTTTCTTTTGGCATGCGTAACGCTTTTGCCATTTTCGATTTACAGCGTAACTACATCTTGTCACGGAGTACCTATACCGGTTACGGTTTTAGTCGCATTGCTTGTGTGCCTGATACCTACTACAATTGGTGGCTTATTACCGGCTATCGGTATCGCCGGTATGGACAGAATGATTCAGGCGAATGTTATTGCTACCTCAGGTCGTGCGGTTGAAGCAGCAGGAGATGTAGATGTTTTACTGCTGGATAAAACGGGAACAATAACGCTTGGCAATAGGCAGGCGGTTAGTTTCGTGCCGGCTGACGGAATCAGTGTTGAATCGTTAGCAGATGCGGCTCAACTTGCTTCTTTATCCGATGAGACACCGGAAGGGAGGAGTATTGTCGTGCTGGCTAAACAAAAATACGGAATAAGAGAACGCCAGATCCACGAACTAAACGCAAAATTTATTCCTTTTTCCGCACAAACACGGATGAGTGGTGTCGACTTAGGTGACGGCAGACAAATCAGAAAAGGTGCTGTTGATGCCATTGAAATATACGTAAAACAGCTCGGTGGTTTTTTTCCCGAGGATTTGAAATCAAGTATTCAGTCCATATCCAAAACCGGGGGTACCCCGCTTGTCGTAGCGGAACATAAACGTGTACTCGGGGTTGTTCAGTTGAAAGATATAGTAAAAGGTGGAATCAAAGAGCGGTTTGCGGAGTTGCGCCGGATGGGAATCAAGACGGTAATGATTACGGGTGACAATCCATTAACGGCAGCGGCAATTGCCGGAGAAGCGGGTATGGATGATTTTTTGGCTCAGGCAACTCCCGAAGCAAAATTAAAATATATCCGCGAGATGCAGGCTGGTGGACGGCTTGTGGCAATGACCGGTGACGGGACAAATGACGCTCCCGCACTTGCACAGGCGGATGTTGCCGTTGCTATGAATACCGGAACTCAGGCGGCAAAAGAAGCGGGGAATCTTATTGACCTTGACTCTAATCCTACGAAACTTATAGAAATAGTCGAAATCGGAAAGCAGCTGCTTATGACACGGGGATCACTGACAACGTTCAGCATCGCTAACGATGTCTCAAAATATTTTGCGATTATTCCTGCTGCATTTGTAGGAATTTATCCGGCACTTGGCGCATTAAACATTATGCATCTCGCCACCCCGGCAAGTGCCATTTTGTCGGCTGTTATTTTTAACGCTCTCATTATTATAGCCCTGATTCCACTTGCCTTGCGAGGTATTCCTTATAAACCGAAGCCGGCAAGCCGGCTTTTGCGTGATAACCTGTTTATTTACGGTGTTGGAGGAATAATATCGCCATTTATCGGGATTAAATTGATTGATATTATTTTGGTTGCGCTGCGTTTGGTTAAATAGCGGAGGAATAAGATGTTTCGAAAACAGTTAAAGCCGGCAATTTTGATTTTTATTATTTTGACAATTATTACTGGAATTCTTTATCCGCTTTTTATCACCGGAATTGCAAAAGTATTTTTTTTAAAGCAGTCAAACGGAAGTTTGATTTACAAAAATGGCAAACCGGTCGGTTCATCGCTCATCGGACAAACATTTGATGACCCAAAATATTTTTGGGACCGCATTTCTGCTACCTCTTCTTTTCCCGACAATGCAGCATCTTCATCCGGCTCCAATTTGGGACCTTCAAATCCTGTGTTGATAGAAATGGTGAAAATACGAATAAAAGCATTGAAATCAGCCGACCCAAACAATATAAATTCTATTCCGGTTGACCTTGTTACTTCATCTGCAAGCGGCTTAGATCCTCACATCAGCATAGCTGCTGTTAATTATCAGATTCCAAGAGTAGCACGTGTTAGGCGATTGCCGCAGGATACAATCAAAACTATTGTTCGCGAATATACTTCCGGCAGATTTTTAGGATTGATAGGAGAGCCGGCTGTAAACGTACTGGAACTGAATTTAGCGTTGGACGAATACAAAAAATAGTGGCATATAAATTTAATTTGAGGTATAATAAAATTTATGGAACGACCAAATCCGGATGAATTACTAGCGAAAGTTAAAGCCGAAGAATCCCATCGCGGCAAACTCAAGATTTTTTTCGGGGCAGTAGCGGGTGTCGGTAAAACCTACTCAATGCTTGAAGCAGCAAGAGCACGGAAAAAAGAAGGTATCGATGTTGTTATAGGCTATGTGGAGACTCATAAGCGTCGCGAAACAGAAGCACTTCTTGAAGGTCTTGAAAGCATTCCTTCCAAAAATTTCCTTTATAAAAATGTTGAACTGCTTGAGTTTGATGTTGACGCTGCACTAAAAAGAAGACCTCGTATTATATTGGTCGACGAATTAGCACACACAAATGCACCTGGCTCCCGTCACCCGAAACGCTGGCAGGATGTTGAAGAACTGCTCGGCAAAGGCATTGACGTCTACACAACATTAAATGTACAGCACTGCGAAAGTGTAAATGACATAGTTGCTCAGGTTACCGGTATTATTGTGCGGGAAACAGTACCCGATACGTTTGTTGAAAAAGCAGATGAAATAGAACTTGTGGATTTACCTTCCGAAGAACTTCTCAAGCGACTCAAGGAAGGCAAAGTTTATCTAGGTGAACAAGCCGAGCGTGCTGCCCAGCATTTCTTTCAGCCCGGCAATCTTATGGCATTGCGTCAGTTAGCTCTGCGTTACACAGAACGTAATGTTGATTCCCAATTAATGTCATATAAAAAATTACATTCCATATCAAAAGTTTGGAATGTCAGGGATCGGATTTTAGTATGTATCAGTCCGAGTCCTTCAGCGATACATTTAATCAGAGCAGGAAAACGCATCGCCTCGGATTTGGGGGTGGAATGGATTGTGGTATATGTTGAGACCCTTTCGGAATTACCTTCTGAAGACAAAACCAGAATAACTGAAATGTTGAATTTTGCAGAAAAATTAGGAGCACGAGTTACAACAATCAGCGGTCAGGATATCACAGAAACCTTAATTTCATATGCACGTTCAAAAAATATTACAAAAATGATTGTAGGAAAACCCGGTAAATCAAAATTCCGTGAAATTATTTTTGGTTCTGTAATTGACAGGCTGGCCCGTAAATGCAGGGAGATAGACCTGTATTTGCTGAGTGGAGATGTTCAGGAACAACCGGTTAAGTTTAAACAAACAGTATTGCCACCTTTTTCATGGAAAAATCTCGGCTGGACTGTTTGTATAGTAATGTTTTGCACTTTTGTTAACTGGATTTTATCATCTCGACTGGCAGTTGTAAATATGATAATGATTTATCTCCTCGGCGTGACATGGATTGCCTTCAAATATGGACGTCGCCTGTCGGCTATTGCATCGTTTCTCAGTGTTTTGTTGTTTGATTATTTTTTCATTTTACCGTATTTAACGTTTGCAGTAGCAAATACCGAGTATATTTTTACATTTGCAGTTATGCTTATTGTGGGTTTGACCATATCCCATTTGACCGGTCGGCTCAAAAGGCAAACTTCTACTATGCGAATGCGGGAAGATAGAACTCAGACTTTATATTCCTTGAGCCGTGACTTATCTAAGAGTTCCTATCCTGATGAACTTTTTAAAATTGCTCAAAACCACATTGAAGAGTTTTTTAAAAGCAGAGTGGTCATTTTTACTGCGGATAATAATAATAAGCTTTTTCTTCGTTTCGGTAATGATAAAAAAATAGAATTGAATTCAAACGAACTTGCAGTTGCACAATGGGTTTATGAAAACAAAAAAGCTGCAGGTAATAGTACGGATACTTTACCCGGCTCAAAAGGGATTTATTTGCCTTTTATCGGTTCGGAAAAAGTAGTAGGGGTAATGGGTATTTTTCCGGTTGAAGAAAAAGAGTTTGCCGACCCCGACCAATTTCACATGCTTGAAATGTTTGTTCATCAGACATCGCTAGCGGTTGAAGGTGCTCAACTTGCTGCTGCTGCTTTTGTTGCAGAAAATAAAATAGAAAACGAGCGCATAAGAAATTTACTTTTGACCACTTTTTCTACCGAACTTGTCGATCCGTTAACATCTATATCTCAGATAGCATTGGAATTGTTGAAGCCGGAAAACATCAACAATGAATCAAAACGCTCAGCATTGATAGGAAAAATGAATAAAATCGTAGAGCGATTAAACTCTCTTGTTACTGAATTGCCAAAAATAATAGATTCCGGTAGATAATTATTTACAATAATAATTTCTCAATAGTTAAGTAGAAATAAATATTTAAAAAAACCGCTGATTTGTTTCGGTGGTTTTTTTAATGATTGAAAAAAAATGAAAAAGGAGTATAATTTAAAATAGTTAAATGATAAAATGTTATGGCTGATATGCTTGGGTTGCATTGAAAAGATAGCGGAATTTATAGACAAAATCTAACTGGCAAAAAAGTAAGAAATGTGATTTAATGTCAAAAATCAAGATTTATCTAAGGAAAAAGTAATGAGGTTTTATATGAATTTAACACAATTAAAGGAAAAAGAAAAATGTAGGATTGTTGGTGTAGAAGGTGGGCAGGATATAATCAGAAAATTAGAGGCACTGGGAATAAGAAAAGGAATCGAAGTTACCAAAATAAGTTCACAGATTTTCAGAGGACCTATTTTAGTACAAGCGGGAAGCACGAATATTGCCATAGGTTATAGTATGGCAAAAAAAATATCAGTACAATGTGAAATGAAAAAAATACTGCTTATTGGTAATCCTAATGTAGGTAAAAGCGTCGTATTTTCAAGATTGACAGGAATAGACGTAATATCCTCAAATTATCCCGGGACAACTGTTGAATTTATAAAAGGTTATTTAAGGCATAAGGATGAACACTATGAAATTATTGATGTTCCCGGAACATATTCATTGGAACCTACAGCAAAAGCAGAAGAGGTTGCTATTGAAATGTTAGATGACGGTGGTGACATTATAGTAAATATAATTGATTCAACAAATCTTGAAAGAAATCTCAATCTGACACTCCAACTTTTAAAGAAAAAAATCCCTATGATAATTCTATTGAATTTCTGGGATGAGACAAAACACAAAGGCATTTCAATTGACCATAACAAACTTGAGGAAATACTCGGAGTGCCTGTTATACCTTTATGTGCGGTAACAGGTGAAGGTATAACTAACACTGTTGATAGATTGGATGCTGCGAAAGTGAGCGAATTTTCTTATGATTCTAATGAAATATGGCAAAAAATTGGAGAAATAATTAAAGCTGTCCAGACACTTACACATAAACATCATACAATTTTTGATACATTAAGTGATATTTCTATAAAACCGTTAACTGGCATACCATTTGCGTTAATTATACTTTTTCTTACATTTATGGTTGTCAGGTTTATCGGTGAGGGGCTTATAAATTATTTATTAGACCCTTTATTTAACAGAATATATTATCCTCTTATAATAAAGATTGCGGGTTATATACCATTGGACATTATAAGGATGCTGCTTATAGGGAAAACACCGGTTGTTATGGAATCGTTTGGATTTCTTACTACAGGTATTTATATTCCATTTGTTGTTGTTCTCCCGTATATTTTTTCATTTTACTTTGTTTTAAGTATTCTGGAAGATTTTGGTTATCTTCCGCGTGTTGCCGTACTTTTTGATACAGTCTTTCATAAACTTGGGATGCATGGATATTCATCAGTTCCTATTCTTCTTGGTTTGGGATGTAAGGTTCCTGCACTTCTTGCAACACGAATACTTGAATCAAAAAGGGAAAAAATCATAACTATTATACTCATTCTGATGAGTGCCCCGTGCATGCCTCAGACAGCTATGATATTCTCTCTTGGAACAAAATATGGAATAAAAACTGTGTTGCTGATTTTTTCTATTTTGTTAATGGTAGCTGTATTAACAAGTTTTATATTAAATAGAATATTAAAAGGCGAAGTGCCGGAATTGTTTGTAGAAATTCCCCCATACCGTATACCAATGCTGGCTACACTGTCAAAAAAATTACAAATCAGGATTAAGGGTTTTATAAAAGAAGCCATACCGATGATTATACTTGGTATAATAATAATTAATATTTTTGATCTGCTCGGAATAATAGATTTTATCTCAAAAATATTAGGTAAACATCTTATGATATTCCTTAATCTTCCTGAAAAAATTGCTGCGGTTATGATTCTTGGATTTTTAAGGAAAGACGTTTCTATTGCAATGCTTGCCCCATTCAATCTTGATTCAAAGCAATTTATAATTTCAAGCATTTTTTTGGTTTTATATCTGCCTTGTGTGGCATCATTTTTTACTCTCAAAAAAGAAATGGGTTTTCGAACTACAATTTTAATTGTTACTTTAACATTTTTCTCTGCTTTTTCAATTGCATTGCTTTTGAATTATATATTATAACCTGCTGGTACTGTGAGATTAAACGGGGTGATATAAATGACAATTAACAAAGAATGGCATCAGAAAAACAAAATGCCAAAAAATCCAAAAACTGAACAGAGGCTAAAGTGGCATCTTGAACATTCTAAAAATTGTTTTTGCAGACCAATCACGAAACAATTGTTGGATGAGATAAAAAAAAGAGGAATTAAGTAAATATAGATACAGCATCTACCAAATTTCTTAAACACCGATAATAAATGTCGGTTTTTTTATTTATTTTATGATGCTTGCGGTTTGTAAAATTAGTATTTTTTAATCTTATTTTAACATCATTTTAATGATAAATGTGGTATATTTTCACCCAGGATGGGTATTTGTAAGTATCACTGGAATTTATAATCGTTGTGCGTATGGAGTATTTATGGATTTAATTTATCAGTTTTGTAAAAATAATATAGACATAATATATTTCATTTATGGATTTGCATTTGTAATGATGGGTTTTGCAATATTTATTCAACCTAAAAAGGGAACTCAGTTTAAATTTGCAAACATACTATGGCTTTTAGCGTTATTTGGCATAATACACGGAACCAACGAATTTTTAGATATGTGGTTAATAATAAAAGGCTACAACCGCAGTTTGGAGGTAATTAAATTATTTGTTCTTTTCATGTCATATTTTTGTTTACTTGAATTTGGTATTAGAATTTTTTGTTTATCAGATATTACACATTTTGTCTGGCGAAAAAAAATTGTCGATTTTGCAAGATGGTGGACGCTGCTGATTATTATCTTTTTAATTTATGTTTTTAATTTTATTCCGGGTGATTTTATGAAAATTGGAAATATTTGGACAAGATATCTTTTGGGACTTCCCAGCGGTATGCTTAGCTGTTTTGGAATCCTATCTTATTACAAACATGAAAAAGAAATAATAGAGCCGTTTGGGGTTAAAAAATATGTTTTTACTGCATCAATATCTTTATTAATCTACAGTATTTTAGGCGGATTGGTAGTTCCAAAAGGTAATTTCTCCCCTTCAAATTGGCTTAATGTGGATTCATTTATTTTGGTAATACACATTCCTGTTCAACTATTCCGTGCAACATTAGCCTTAATAATATTGTGGTCAGTAATTAGAATAATTAGTATTTTTAATCTGGAAATAGAAAGTAAACTTGAAGAATCTAATAAAAACTTAATCGAACTGGATAAACGTAAATCTGAATTTGTTTCTATGGTTTCCCATGAACTGAAAACTCCCCTGACCAATATTATCGGGTTTGCTCAAACGATGTTGAGTTTAAAGTCAAACGTTGACGAGCAAAGACAATATTTGGAAATTATTAATTTGGAAGGCAAACGTCTTGCTACTCTTGTTGACGAGTTTCTTGATATTTCCAAAATCGAGGTCGGCAATTTCAAATTGCAAATTAGTCGTGTTAATATTCCCAATTTGGTGAAAGAAGCAATAAATATCACTAATGTTCCGGAAGGAATACAGATTGAGTTAAATTTCTTCGCTGATTTTCCTATGATTTATGGTGATGATAATAAAATTAAACAGGTGATTATAAATATTCTGGCAAATGCCATAAGATATACTCCAAAGGGCGGGAATATTTCAATAAGAGGAGAGAGCGAAAACGATTCCGTTATTGTTAGCATTCAGGATACCGGTCCCGGGATAAAAAAAGAAGAACTTGAAAAAGTTTTTGAAAAGTTTTATCGCAGCGATGATGAAGTGTCAAAAAAAAGCACAGGTAGTGGTCTCGGTTTGGCAATAGTAAAAAGTATAGTAGAAGCCCACAAGGGGAAAATTTGGGCAGAATCTGAAGAAGGAAAAGGGAGCAAATTTGTTTTTATTCTTCCTATTGGTTGAAAAATATATTTGAATATAGTGGAGCCCCACCGACTAAAGTCGGTGGCACCTGCTCCATCTTCGGCGAAATCCACCGAAGCATCCGCCACAAAGCGTTGGCGGATACCCTTTACGCATTCATCCCCCGACTTCGTCGGGGGCATTCTGCGTAAGCGGGTAAAATAAAACAAACGGCTTGATTTTTTATAGATAAAAAAATCACAGGAGTTATTATGAAAACATTGATTTATTACTTTTCAGGGACAGGAAATTCGCTTAAGGTTGCAAAGGAAATTGCTTCAGGACTTGGAGACGCTGAAATAATTTCCATTCATGACGCTATTAAGAAAAATACAATCGTTAATGCTGATAAGGTTGGATTTGTATTTCCGGTTTATATGTGGGGTGTACCGTCAATTGTTGTGGACTTTGTAAAAAAGAATCAAAATCTGAAAGGAAAATATATTTTTTCAGTTGTTACTTGCGGTGGAAGTCCGGGAGCAACAAATGTACAGCTAAAAAAGTTAGTGGAACAAGCCGGCGGAATTTTAAGTGCTGCATTTTCAGTTAAGATGCCCGGAAATTATGTGCCGCTTTACGGTGCTAAACCTTTGGATGCACAGGCTAAATTATTTGAGAAGGCAAAAACAAAAATAGCTGAAATAATCAGTAAAATAAAAAATAATGAAAGCGGGATAGTAGAAAAAAACAATTTATTTACCAATCTGGTGTTATCGGGTATAGTGTATTCCATATCAATGCCGCATATTCATGAAATGGACAAAAAATTCTGGGTACAGGATTCGTGCAATTCATGCGGTATTTGTCAGAAAGTGTGTCCTGTAGAAAACATTTCAATCGAAAATGGAAAACCTTTTTGGAAACATAAATGTGAGCAATGTATGGCGTGCATTCAATGGTGCCCTTTAATAGCAATTCAGTACGGCGAAGGAACAGTTGAAAGGACGAGATATCATCACCCGGATATTAAATTGCAGGAAATAATGAAATAAATTCTAACTTTAGGTGAAGGAATTTATTTGTATTAGCAACCGACTATATAGTGTTGGTTTTTTTATTGAAGCCAATCTAAAAAAAATACTTTACAAAACCGTAAAAATACTTTATAATATGTTGTTAAACATTAAATCTCAGGTCAGGGAGGGTTTAAATTGTGAAAAGTATTTATATTGTTGATGACGACCGGAATATTGTTGACTCCATGTCTATAGTTCTAAAGAGCGCAGGTTATAAGGTTGGATTTCAGAATGACGAAGAAAATCTGGTGGAAAATGTAGTATCATTTCAACCGGATTTAATAATTCTTGATGTGATATTTCCCGAAAATGATAATGCCGGTTTCGAAATGTCGCGTCTTTTAAAAAATAACAATCAGACTAAACATATTCCAATACTAATGCTGTCTGCAATAAACGCGAAGGGAATGTATGGTTTCACCTTTTCAAACAGGGACAAGGATGAATCATACCTGCCTGTGGATGAGTTTGTAGAAAAACCGATTCAACCGGAAGAACTGCTGAAAAAAGTAGCCAAAATAATAAGCAATAAATAATTACGGAGGATTAGTGTCAATAGCAAGAATTGCAATTGTCGGGGCGGGAAAAGGCGGCAAAGCCCTGCTAGAGGACCTCATAAAGATACCCGGTATCAGTGTAAAATATGTATGCGACACAAATCCTGATGCCGAAGGGATGATATTTTCTAAAGAACATGGAATAAAAACATGTCTGTGGTCGGATGTAATGACTATCCTTTCCGACCCTGAATTAGATTTGATTCTTGAAGTAACGGGTCAGCAAAAAGTCTTCAGGTATCTTAACATGTACAAGCTGACTTCGGTCAATATAATAAGCTCCGCATCAAGCAAAATCATATTCCATTTCATAGATACTCAGCGACAGGTGACAGACGAGCTCGAAGAGTATAAAATGAATCTCGAAGAAAAAATACGCAAAAGGACCGAAGAAATAGAATGGGCGAACAAAGAACTTCAGCATCGGGTAAATGAAATAGAAGAACTCAATGAAAAATTGCAGGAAATCAATGACATGAAGACAAAATATCTTTTGCAAGCCACTCACCAGCTGAAGGCGCCTTTTGCTGCTATACAAAGTTATGTTGATGTGATTCTTCAGGGATTTACGGGAAAACTTCCGGAACAGACAACCGAGATAATAATCAAAATTAAAACCCGCTGCCAGATGCTTTCGCAGGCGATAAAAAATATGCTCGAACTTGCGAATCTGAATTCCTACGTGGAAGAGAATGTAAAAATGCATAAGATTTCACTTGGAAAAATTGCACGAAGGGTAATTGAATTTTTCTCCGCTATGGCCGAAAAGAAAAAAATAACTCTCAATTGCCGGAATACCGCAAAAGATGATATTATTGTATGCAACCAGGAACAAATTGTTATAATGCTTTCAAATATATTGGACAATGCGATAATCTATTCTTCAGAAAATACTACGATTGATATTGCCATAGAAGACAGAGAAGATGACCGGATTTCGATTGCAATCACCGACATGGGTATTGGGATACCGGAACAGAATATTCCAAAAATATTTAATGAATATTTCAGGTCCAATAATGCCGTAAAAAAACATGAAAACGGTACGGGGCTCGGGCTTGCGATAGCAAAAAGAATAGCTGATATACACAAAGCCGAAATAGAAGTTAATAGTATTATAGGTAAGGGTACTACTATAAAGGTGATTTTACCGGTTCAAAACCGGTCCGAAATTACAGGAACACAACATTTAATTAAAAACAGCGGCAGTATTTGATGATAGGCAGGTAAAGTTGTAAGGATTATATATGAAAACAAAAAATCTTAAGCAGATTGTAGTAATCAAAGCAACACCTAATGAAATTTACGAGGCAATTATGGATTCAAAGAAACATTCGGCATTTACTGGTGATACGGCCGTGATTAGCCGGAAAGTTGGTGGAAGATTTACTGCTTTCGGAGATTATATTAACGGAGTAAATCTTGAATTAGTACCGGATAAAAAGATTGTACAAAGCTGGCATGCAAGCGATTGGGATGACGATGAGTATTATTCCAAAATAACTTTTAAATTAGCGAGAATAAAAACAGGCACAAAACTTAACTTTATTCATGAGGGTATACCGTCTAAAGAATATAACGAAATAAAGCAAGGATGGATTGACTATTATTGGAAACCGCTAAAAAAAATGCTTGAGAAAAGTAAGATATAGCAAAAACGAAACAGGAAAAAAGAATATTCCTGATTTTTTAATAGCTGAAAATAGTATTATTTTAGATAATATTATATAGGTGGAAAATTAGAATATTTTAATCTCGTATTAACGTTATTTTAATTATTGGTGTGTATACTAATAGCAGAAAATATTTCATATGGAGGAACTGAAAAATGGATAAAACTCAATCGGGGCACGCGGAACAACGGACTGTTGTTTCAACTTTAGCAGCATTATTAAAAGAAATTATTAAAATCTTAACCGGGACCCGTCCTCTCTTGGAATATTTAGTTGATGTTTTAGAAAACCGTGTAGAAAAAATGCAGAGACGGATGCTGGTATTGATGGTAATTTATTTCACTATGTTCGCCGGTATAATTTTTATAATACTTGGGATTTTTCTAATGATGGTCGATTTTACCGGTATACCCCGCGGAGTTGTTTTTACTGCAGGGGGGTTGTTTGTTTTGTTGGTTTCCATGTTAGTGATTCAATCTGGAAAAAATAAAGGGAGGAAACATGAATAGTAAAAAAAAGGTTCAGGATAAAGTACGCGGGGCAAAACTCAAGAGCGAGATTAAAAAGAAAATCGAACAGGGTCGTAAGAAAATAGTACAAGCAGAACGCTGGATAAAGGACGAAAAAAATCAGAAAAAAATCATGGCGAAAATCGGCCAGCTGAAGAAAAAAGTTAAAGAAGAAGAAAAAAAAGCTGTCAGCTATGCTCAGGAAAATCCTGCAAGAGCTCTGGCGATAGCTACCGGTATCGGAGTCCTTGCTGGTGCTCTTCTGGCTTCACTTCGCCGCAAAAAATAAATGTATTTTAAAGAACAATAGATTCTTTATTATGCCTTTTTGTTTAAATCTGGTTAAAGAAATTATTATATATGGAAGAGAAAACTAATAGGGTACATTTCATAACTTATTTGGTGATACTCTGTATATTTCTTATACTTGTTTTATGGATGATAGGATCTTTTCTCCTTAGTATATTTTTTGGCGGAATGCTGGCAATGCTTTTCTATCCGGTTTATAAGTGGTTGATTTTAAAAAAATGGAAGCCTCATCTTGCCTCAGCAGTAGTAACTATTTCTATACTTGTGCTGTTTATCGGACCAATTGTCGGTTTTTCAATTATGGCAATAAGGCAAGGGGTTTCCATAATGCACAATATATCCGGTCTAAGAGACTTTTCACCTTCAATAATAACTAATTCACTTAATAGATGGCAGGTGGTCAAGACTGCAATTTGTGAAACAGGATCTGCTAACACGAAGATTAATAGTGGAATTCTGGCTGCTTTAGAGTATGTCGAATTAAGTATTTTAAAGCTTGCTAAAAATATTCCGATATTTCTTCTGCAGATTGTACTGTCTGTGATTTCCTGCTTCTTCGCGTTACTTGATGGTGAGCGGTTTTTGAAGTTTGTTTTTAATCTGGGTATTCTTGATAAGCAGGTGCAGAATAATCTTGTCAAGTCATTTAAGGATACTGCGGTTTCATCTATATGGGCAAGTCTTGCATCATCCACCAGCGATGCTGTTTTACTTTCATTAATGTTTTTTATTATGGAAGTACCCGGAGTTTTTGTAGCAGGGGGAACTACGTTTATACTCGCTTGGATTCCTTTCGTGGGAGCGGTGCCGGTCTGGCTGATAGGTATTGTGTATCTTTATCTAAAGGGTTCAATGATTAAAATGATATTTATGATTATAGGAGGTTTAATAACAGGTGCACTTGAACATATGGTACGAATTCTTATTCTTCACGGGAGAACAGCAATGCATCCTTTACTTGGACTTGTTGCTGTGTTAGGCGGGATAAAGATAATCGGTATATTGGGTGTTTTTATCGGACCGGTACTGGTTGCTCTTCTTATTGCTCTTGTCAAGATATGGCCTATCTCCGATGTTCGTTCCGGTATATAAGCAAGATATGGTTCCCAATAAAGTTTTTTGGTATTTCCGGTTTTATACCGGGTTAATCAAATTCTGAATTCAGAACAGAATGCAGAATTGTCAGGAGGAAAAATGAGGAAAAAAACTTTCACAGATAAATTTATAATGATTATGATTAGTTGTTTAATAATTATTATGATTTTTGATATTGTTCCGCTTTTGGGCTGGGTTAAATCTCTTCCACCGCACCACGAAATTGTTGAAAGGGAAGGTAGAAGATATCATTATCACGAAGGTAGATTTTATAGACCCGGTTTTTTAGGGTTTGGGTTCACTGTTGTTCATCCTCCTGTTGGAGCAATGGTCACTGTATTGCCTCCGGGACATAGAACTGTAATTTATGAAGGTGTTCCTTATTATTATTGTGAAGATACCTACTATAATAGTTGCCCTTCCGGATATTCTGTTGTAACGCCGCCCCCGATTAGACATACGGATTCATCAGTGTATGCCAGTACACAGACCCTGACATCGCCCGGAGAAATAGTTACAATAAACATTCCTAACTCTACTAAAGGCTATAATGCCGTTACATTGAAAAAGCAAGATGGTGGTTACCTCGGACCACAAGGAGAATTTTATACTGAGATGCCGACTGTCAAGCAATTACAGGAACTTTACGGAAAGTAGTGTTTTGCAACAGAAGATATTTTATTGATTTTCTTAGATTATTATGTAAAATATTTCAGTAAGGTTGATGAAATTACTAGGGGGTGATGAGTAATATGAAAAAGATGATATTAGTGATGTTTGCGATATCGTTTATTTTTGTGTCTTGTGCGACAAATAAAACATCAAAAACGATAGTAACTCCGGCAGCACCAGCAAAATCAGCAGTTGCGCCTGCACCTGTAACGACACCAGCAGTACCGGCTCCGGCAGCAACACCTGCAGTTACACCGGCACCAGCAGCAACACCTGCACCGGCAACACCAGGCAAGTAGGTTATTGTATTTTTAGATTTATTATAAAAGGCGAAGAATTTAAAATTCTTTGCCTTTTAGTTATACACTTCTATAAAATCAGACAGAATAGTTAACTAATAATAAAAACTATGTTTGGAACAATTCTTATTGTTATAGTCACGATAATTCATATTTATGTATTTTGTCGGGTTTTATCAGTGCCGTTTTTAAAACGCCATGTGCAAAGAAAAATATTTATTTTTACAATGGTTTCACTTTGGGTGATATTTGTAGTTGGCAATATAATCGGGCACGGAAACGGTGGCAGTTTTGCGCGCGTTCTTGAATTCGCCGGTATGGATTGGATGGCGTCAATATTCCTTATATTCGTGTGTCTTCTTGCAGTTGATGTTGTTACGGTATTCGGTTATATTTTACCGGGTTTAGCGCCTGCAATACGTGGTTTTTCACTCTTAGCAGGAATAGCACTTTCTTTAATAGCATTTATTCAGGGTATGCGTCCTCCAATTGTACAAAATTATGAAGTATCTTTGGCCGGGCTTCCCGCTAAAATGGATGGTACTGTAATTGTTGCAATGTCCGATTTGCACCTTGGCTCACTTTTAGGCGAAAGTTGGTTAAATGAGCGTATTAAACAGGTTGAAGCGGAAAAACCTGATATGATTGTTTTACTTGGTGATATTACAGAAGGGCATGGCAGGTCACAAGATGTATTTACTCCGATATTGCATAAATTATCTGCTCCTTACGGTGTATGGGCGGTTTTAGGTAATCATGAGTCCCACCGCAATGAAAACAGTGGAAATATCTGGATGAAAGAATCGGGATTACAGGTACTCCATAACAGATGGGTGGAAATTAAGCCAGGTCTTGTTTTAGCTGGTGTAGATGATTTTACAGCAGGGCGTCGCTTGAATGAAAAAGTAGATTACATATCAAAAGCACTTGACAAAAAACCTAAAGGTGCCGTAATATTGCTTTCACATACACCTTGGTTTACAGAGAAAGCAGCAGGTGCCGGTGCAGGTTTAATGCTCTGCGGTCATACACACGACGGACAGATTTGGCCGTTCGGATATTTAGTTAAGACAAGATATCCATTGCTTGGCGGCAGGTATGAGGTAAATGGTATGACGGTTATTGTATGCAGGGGCACCGGAACATGGGGTCCAAGAATGAGACTTTGGCGACCCGGCGAGATTCTTCGGATAAAATTACACAATAAAAATAAAAAGTTAAACTAAAAAATTTACAAACCGACCGCGTTTTTTATTCCCCAAATTTATTTGCTGCAAACGTCATCTCGGACATAATACTTAATTTTTGAGTGCAGGCTTTTTCGCATTTTCCGCACTTTGAACATGCACCTGCTTTGGAACCTTTCATATCCTTGTAACGTTTTTGTGAGAGTTTCTTGAACCCCCAGTACCTGTAATCAAAAATAATATTCATAATCTGAGGAATGTCAATCCCTTTAGGGCATGGCAAACAATATTTACAACGGGAACAAAATTTACGGCCTTCTTCTGTTATGTTATCTATGAATCCATCTATTTTTTTAAGTTCTTTTTCGCCGAACCGGGATTTTTCAGCTGAAGAGATGGTGCTGTCCACATCTGAAAGTTTTGTCATACCGCAGAGTATGGTGTCCACGTTAGGATTAGAAAGCACATATCTGATTGCGAGGTCTGTTTCAGAAGTAGCGCCGACTTCACGTGCCAGTTTTTTAAGCTTGGAACTTGACTCTGCAAGCTTACCTCCGCCGACCGGGTTCATGACGAGCGTACCAATCCCGGCTTTGCGTGCAGCTTCAATGACCGGTGCATATTTTCTGTTGAGCAGGTTATAAGAGAATAATATAATATCGCACCAGTCAACTTCTTTTATGTAATCCATGAGGTTCTCTACAGAATCATGTGTTGTGAAGCCAGTGCGCTTAACCAATCCCTCTTTCATTGCTTTCTTTATGCCGTCCACCATACCGCCTTTGGCGACAGCATTATTATAACATTCCCTGCTATTGATGTTCCAGACCTGGTAATAATCAAGATAATCCGTATCAAGCCGCTTTAAAGATTCATCAATCCTGCGCCGTATCGAATCAGATGATGTATTGTCAGACTTCCTGATTCTGTTTACCCAGGGTGAGCTTTTAGTTGAAAGGATGACTTTTTTCCTGTACCCGTTTTTAAGGGCACGACCGATAATCCATTCGGATTCTCCATAACCCCGGGAAGTGTCTATATATCTCATACCTGAGTCTATGGCATGCCTTATTAAATCTACAGCATCATCGTAATCAGCCGGAAGTCGCATTCCGCCAATGTTAACGCGAGGAACTTTCAATCCTGATCTTTCTCCTAAATCAAATGTTTTCATAATCATCCTTTTTCAATTCGGAATAATATAGCAGATATTTAATAATAAATCAATATTTTATATAAGTCTTGACTATTTTATAATGGATTTATTACTTATTTTTAATTCACCGACGATAAATATCGAAAGATAATTTATTGCTTGATAAATTATCAAAAAAAAGTATAATCATAAGAATATTTGAAAATATTATATTTAAAGATTGGACACTATATAAAGGTATTTAGCGGGTTAAGCTTATTAAAAAAAGTTAGGGAAGGAAATAATGTCTATAAAAGAACAAGCAAATAAATTGGCTAATTTTAGTTATGGTGGCACGTCTGCAATTATTACAAATATAAGCATAATTATCGGGTTGGGTGAAACTAATGTTCATAGATCCGGGATAATTGGCGGACTTTTGATTATAGGTATTGCCGATAATATTTCTGATTCTTTGGGTATTCATATTTATAAAGAATCTGAACTCTGTGATGTTAAGGAGTCATTTGTTTTGACAATATTTAATTTCATTACGCGGTTTCTTATTTCCCTGAGTTTTATATTTATAGTTCTGTTGTTACCAATTACTTCTGCACAGATCATTTCATCCATCTGGGGTTTATCAATACTTTCCTGTATTAGTTATATAATTGCCAAAAGAAACAAGCAGAACATACCGTTAGAATTATTTAAACATATCGGTATTGCGATATTAGTTATAATTGCAAGCAAATATATGGGTGATTTTATTCACAAGCAATTTAGTTAAATAAAAAAACTATGAATAAAAATGATAAAGTCCGGAACATAGCCATAATAGCGCACGTTGACCATGGCAAAACTACACTTGTAGATTATATGCTTCGCCAAAGCGGTACTTTCAGAGAAAATCAGGATGTTACCGAGCGGGTGATGGATAGCATGGACCTCGAAAAAGAACGTGGAGTGACAATCTCTGCGAAAAATTGCGCCATTTGGTGGAAGGATGTCCGGATAAATATTTTAGATACTCCCGGTCACGCTGATTTTGGCGGAGAAGTGGAGCGTGCTCTTAAAATGGTTGACGGGGCAATACTTCTTGTTGATGCTGCCGAGGGACCTTTACCGCAGACAAGATTTGTTTTGCAGAAAGCGCTCGAATCTGAACTGAAAATAATTGTATTAATAAACAAAATTGACAGGAAGGACGCCAGACCTAAAGAGGTACTCGATGATGTTTATGAACTATTCATGGATCTTTCTGAAAAATCGCATCATATAGATTTTCCGGTTATTTATTCTATCGGAAGGGAAGGAATAGCTCAAAAAACACTTGAAGAGAAAGGCAAGGATTTAACAATATTGTTTGATACTATAATAAGTGAAGTACCTGCTCCTTCGTATAATCCTGATGAGCCGTTTCAAATGCTTGTATGTGACCTTGATTATTCGGATTATATAGGCCGGCTTGCAATTGGAAGGGTGTTTAACGGCAAAGTAAGCAAGAATGATAATCTTATCTGTGTTAAAGAAGGCGACAAGCAGGTCCCGTTAAAAATAACCAAACTCCAGCTTTATGACGGAATTAGTATCAAGGAAACATCATTAGCTGAGCCCGGAGATATTGTTATTCTTGCAGGTATTGAAGATGTCTCTATCGGTGATACTATCTGCAATAAAGACAACCCGAAAGCACTTGAACGGATTCATGTCGATGAACCGACAATATCAATGTTGTTCACTATAAACTCATCTCCGCTTTCAGGAACGGAAGGGAATATTGTTCAATCACGTAGGATTCTGGAACGGCTAAGAAAAGAAACTTTACAGAATGTCGCGATCCAATTGGAAGAAATTCCCGGTTCAGAGAGTTATATAGTTAAAGGAAGAGGCGAGTTTCAAATGGAAATACTTATTGAAATGATGAGACGGGAAGGTTTTGAACTCAATGTCGGCAGGCCTCAGGTTATATTCAAGAAAAAGGAAGGGAAAACCTATGAACCGATAGAGCATCTTTATATTGATTGTGATGAATCCAATATCGGAATAATTACTGAAAAACTGTCTAACAGAAAAGGCAAAATGGTTAATATGGTAAATCACGGTACAGGAAGAGTAAGGTTGGAGTTTACTGTACCGTCACGAGCACTAATCGGTTACAGGAGTGAATTTCTTACGGATACCAGGGGTACTGGAATAATGAGCTCGTATATTCAGGGTTATGAAGAATTCAGGGGCGATTTTTCTATGAGAACAACAGGTTCACTGGTTTCTGACAGAGCAGGGAAAGCTGTCCCTTATGCTATTTTCCATCTGGAACCGAGGGGAACGCTTTTTGTTTCTCCTAATGAACCTGTATATGAAGGTATGATAGTTGGTGTAAATAACCGGGACAGCGATTTGAATGTTAATCCCTGCAAGGAAAAAAAACTTTCAAATATGAGAGCAGCAACAAGAGATGACAATATTCTTCTTACGCCGGTTCAACCAATGACACTTGAGCGGGCAATAACATTCATAAAAGATGATGAAATGATAGAAGTAACTCCTAAATCCATACGGCTTAGGAAGATGATACTTTCTGAATCCGGACGCAATAATCGCAGTACTAAAAAATTAAAAGTTTAAATGGATAAAAAAGTAAAAATTTTTTGGATAATACCGGTATTTCTAATCCCCTTTGTTTTTATAAATTTTGATTTTTTCAAATTCCTTATTTTACACCCGTCAAATTTTACAAAAGAATCACTTCTTCATACAATAACTAATTTTATTCTCTTTCCTTTACTGTTTTTAACGATAATTTCAGGTTTAGTAAGTCTCGGCAATAAGATTTTGAAATTTTATAATTTTGAAAGTTTTGTTTTTTCTTATGCTGTCGGGGTAGGTGTTTTAATTTATGTTATATTCTTACTATCAGTGTTCGGAGTGCTTCATAAAAGCATAATGTTTCTGATTTTAATAATACTGATAAGTTTATCCTTACCATATTTAAAAAAAATTAAAAGTTTATTAGTTGCTATAGGTAATATTAATATTTCACCGGTTTTTATATTATTGGGTGTTTTGGTATTATTAGCAGTATCGTATGGTTTTTTAAATGCCATTGCTCCTCCTACGGAACATGATTCTCTTGCCTATCATCTGGCAATACCTAAACTATGGATAAAGCACGGAGGGATGTTTTATGTTCCTTGGTTAACAGCCAACTGGCCTTATAATTCTGAAATGTTGTTTCTATTTGGTTTGAGTTTAGGTTCTGATATTTTACCTCAGCTTTTTAATTTTGCAAATGTATTGATAACGGCAGGCATATTATATTCATTTTCAAAAAAATATTTTTGCGAGCAAGTTGCATGGCTAAGTGTTCTTTTATTTTTAACAATGAGGATTGTGGTTATAAACAGCGGTGTTGCGGGTTCTGATTTTACTCTTGGTATGTTTGCTTTGGCTGCAATTTATGCTTTTTGGAATTATAAAAACGAAGATAAAACACCATGGCTTGTATTAAGTGCAGTCATGGCAGCATTATCTGCAGGGTGTAAATATAACGGTTTGCTGATTATTTTGATTATTGGCTTATATATAGTTATATTCATAAAATCTCAAAAATTGAAAATTCTTTTCAGGTTTTGTTTGATAAGTATTGTCGTTGCCTCTCCCTGGTATATAAGAAATTATATTATGACGGGTAATCCTGTGTGGCCTTTTATTTTCGGAGAGAAAGACTGGAACCCTGTTGCAGGAAGAGAGTTTTTTTTAAGGAGTATTATACCGGGTACAAGTTTTTTAATTAACGATTTCAAGAGTTTTTTTAAATATTTCATAATAAATAATAATCTTAAATATGAACCTCAATACTTTGTAATCTCCTTTCTGCTTGTTTTTATAATTTTTATAATTTTTAAAAAAATAAAAGTAGACTTGATAATAAAAAGTTTAATTCTATATATATTTATTAATTGTGTTTTGTTTTTCAATCAGATTGAAATATGGAGATTGTTAATTCCGGCTCATCCATTGCTTTGTTTAATATTATCGTGGATGATAATTGCACTTTATAAATCAGGTAAAAAAATAACAGTTTTACTTTTATGTTTCAGTATATTCTCATCAGTGAATATGAAATCAACAATCGAGTTATTTTATGCATTTGGCATAAAATCCCAAGTTAATCCGGCAATAAGTCCTAAAGAACGATATTTAGATATTACTTCAACTATTTATCCTATTTCCAGATATATAAATGAAAATTTACCTGAAAACTCAAAAGTATTGCTTTTTAATGAGACCAGAGGATATTATATTGATAAGGAATATCTTTGGGGAGATTGTGGTAATCAGGGAATAATAAATTATTATGAATTAAGAGATTTAAAGGAATTAAGAGCTAAATTATCAAAACTAAAAATAACGCATATACTTGTGAAAAATAAAGGAATCGGTTGTTCGCAATATGAATCTTACGTCTTTAATTTAATGAATGATTTTATAAAAAAATACTGTCGGGTTAACAAAGAAGATAACAGATTTGTCCTTTACGAAATTAAAACTTAATTTGAAAAGACACAATTTTAACATCTGATTGTTGACAAAAATTGAAGAAAAAGTATAATAAAACTTCAAAAAGATATTCAAAGTATTAATGACCGGAATTACCGTAATTTAATTGAAAGAAACGAAAAGATTAAAAAAATAATTTATGGAAAATAAAATCTGGCCAAGTTTTAAAATAGGCGACTTATCGATAAAAATCCCGATTATACAGGGCGGGATGGGAATAGGCGTTTCTCTGTCAAGTTTAGCCGCTGCGGTAGCCAATGAAGGCGGAGTCGGTGTTATTGCCACACCGGGTATAGGGTTGTTTGAGCCTAATTATGAAAAAGATTTTTTGGAAGCAAATATCAGAGCATTAAGAAAAGAAATCAGGCGGACAAGAGAATTAAGCAAAGGTATATTGGGAATCAATATAATGGTTGCACTTTCTAATTATGCCGATATGGTAAGGACATCAATAGAAGAAAAAGCGGATATTATTTTTTCTGGTGCCGGGCTTCCGCTTAACCTTCCGGAATATTTAAAGAAAGGGGATACTACTAAACTTGTCCCGATAATATCTTCAGCCCGCGCTGCAGGGATTATATGTAAAAGGTGGAAGGAAAAATTTAATTATTTGCCGGATGCTGTTGTCGTGGAAGGTCCTTTAGCCGGCGGTCATCTGGGTTTTAAGTATGAGAATATAGACGATCCTGAATATAGATTAGAAGTGTTAATTCCGGAGGTTATAAAAATTGTAAAAACTTACGAAGACAAATATCATAAATCCATTCCGGTAATTGCTGCCGGAGGTATTTATACCGGAGCAGATATTTATAAATTTATTAAAATGGGTGCAAAAGCCGTCCAGATGGCGACTCGTTTTGTTACGACAGATGAGTGCGATGCAGACATGAAATTCAAACAGGCGTATATTAACGCCAAGAAAGAAGACATTGTAATTATTAAAAGTCCTGTAGGTATGCCGGGCCGTGCTATAAAAAATCAGTTTATCGTAGATGTATCACAAGGACATAAAAAACCATTTAAGTGTCCCTACCACTGCATTATAACCTGCGATGTGGTGAATAGTCCTTATTGTATCGCTCTTGTTTTATGTAATGCGAAAAAAGGAAATCTTGCGGATGGTTTTGCTTTTGCAGGAGCAAATGCCTACAGAGCTGATAAGATTATACCCGTACACGAACTCATAAATATTTTATCCGAAGAGTATAAAAAAGCCGCTCTCTAATCGTCTTTCACACCAATTTAAATCCAATTACACTAATGTTATCTTCTTCTTCTCCGGCTGTGGAAGCTGCTCCGGCCGTGATACTGGATGTTGTGGTTGACTTTCGGGGCTACAGTAGAACGGTAAAATGTTTCTGTGGGAATTGCCGGATGAGTTGATATCGGTATTGTTGTTCTAATAATTTTTTCAATATTAATTACATCGCTTCCCTGGTCCGGTGTTGCAAGTGAAATAGCATGTCCGACCTGTCCTGCCCTGCCCGTCCGTCCTATTCTATGCACATAATTTTCCGGGTCATCGGGAAGGTCGTAATTGATAACCAGTTCTATTCCTACTACATCAATTCCCCGCGAGGCAATATCTGTCGCAACAAGAACACGGTATTTTCCTGATTTAAATCCGCTTAGCGATTCCTTTCTTTGACTTAGCGACCTGTCCGCGTGAATTTCAGCCGCATTATGTCCCATGCCGCGTAACAGTCGTGCTATTTTTGAAGCGCCGCGTTTTGTTCTTGTGAATAAAAGAACTGAACCGGTGTATTGTATAAGAAGCTGTCCTAATAATTTGCCTTTTAAATCTCTGTTAACTACGAATATTTCCTGGGAAATTCCTTCGGCTGCTGTACCTGTAGGAGCTATCTCAGTTTGAACCGGAAGTTTCATATGATGTGATGCGATACTGACTATCTTTGACGGTATGGTTGCAGAAAAAAGCATTGTCTGCCGGTCTTTAGGTATAAGTCTGATGATTCGCTCTATTTGCGGTGCAAAACCCATATCCAGCATACGGTCGGCTTCGTCAAGTACAAGAATGTTGACATCATCGAGCCGTACCTGTCTCTGACCCAGAAGATCATTTAAGCGACCCGGTGTTGCAATAATAATGCGCGGATTTCTTCTTAGCGAGGATATTTGTTTTCCTATAGATTCGCCGCCTATAATTACAACCGTTTCTATAGAGAATGCTTGCGTAAGTTTTTTGAGAGCATCATTTACCTGGATAGCAAGTTCGCGTGTAGGGACAAGTATCAGTCCCCGGCCTTTCTTTTGGGCGAGTCGCTGAATCATCGGTATTCCGAATGCGAGAGTTTTACCGGTGCCTGTCTGGGCAATACCGATAATATCCTTGCCTTCAATTACAATAGGTATTGCTTTATATTGTATCGGGGTTGGTACCTTGAAACCCAATTTGGTTATTACTTCCAGTAAACCCGGCGCAATGCCGAGCCCGTAAAAACTTTCATGATTATCATGCATAGAAAATATAGTATAGCATTTTATTTATATAAAGTAAAGTTAAATCTTCCAAATTTTCAATTGAAATACTCTGAAAATTAAGTTATAATTAACTCAATGTATAGCAGAGCTAACGTTCTGTGGTTACAATATCAATAGTTTTGTAGCTGCCCGCCAACGGTTCAGTGGCGGGCTTAACTTGATGTATAAGAATTTCAATGTTATCACGCCGAGGGCGTGAAACTACAATTTAGTTATAGTTTTGTAGTTGTCGCCAGACCCTTGGCAAGCCTAACTTGAAACAAATTATTTAAAGAGATTCAAAATGCAAAAAATAGAAAAAATCCTTGCTAAATTTAAAAAAGTGAGTTTAGGTATTTATCCGACGCCTTTGTATAAGCTTAAAAAAATAACAAAATATCTTGGCGGTCCGTCTATTTATATTAAAAGAGACGATTTAAACGGTTTAGGGTTGGGTGGAAATAAATGCAGAAAATTGCAATATCTTATGGCAGAAGCCGTGAGAATAGGTGCGACTGATATTTTAACGGCAGGCGGAATACAGTCTAACCATGCTAATCAAACAGCGTTAGCGGCTTCCCGTTTAGGAATGACTTCACATCTTTTTCTTGGAGGTTCTAAACCGAAAAAATATGAAGGCAATCTTATCCTTAATCAAATTGTAGGTGCGAATATGTATTTTTGCGGTACGAACGATTGGGATGAAATTATTAAAATTATGAAAGATTTTGAAAAAAAGCTCATTTATAAAAATAAGAAACCTTTTTCGTTCCCGGTAGGAGGTTCGGTTCCTGTTGCAGTTCTTGGTTACATTGAAGCTTTTAAAGAAATAGTGGAACAACTGCCTTCTCTGACTGCCATTTTTCACACAAGTTCTTCCGGAGGGACACAATCCGGATTTTTGATAGGGTCACAAATCGTGGATATTCCTGTATCTATATATGGAATGGCAGTAGCAAAAGGGATGTTGCCGGGGCTTGAAGGGTATATAAGAAAGCTTATAACAGAAACACAAAAAATGTTGAATATAGAACAAAAAAAATTACGGATAATTCTCGATAATAAAATTATGGGTCCCGGATATGGGATAGAATCGTCGGCAGGAAGAGAAGCATCTAAGTTGTTAGCCAAATTAGAAGGTATATATTTAGATCCGTTTTATACTGCTAAAGGATTTGCCGGAATGCTTAAACATGTTAAATCAGAAAAATTTAAGAAAAAGGATAATATCGTTTTTATACATACTGGTGGTTATGGAGCAATATTTGCTTCTTGAAAAATTGTTTAAAATAAGTAAAATGCAGAAATAAAGAGAATAGAATGTTTTTTAATAGGAGTTAAAAAAATATGGGGACCAAGCATATTTTTAAAGATGAATGGTTATTGGAAGTAGTTTTAAAACTACCTAACATAACTGCGGATGTGATTGAAGACCTGAGGAATAAACGCTGTGCGTTTTTATCCGAATCCTTGGTTGATTCCCAGAAAATTACCATTGAAATGTTAGAGAGAGAATTATTTGAAACTCATCAAATTCCATATTTCAATCCTGATAAAATAGTTGTTGAAAAATTAGCTCTTTCTTTTGTCCCGGAAAAGATTTGTCGAAGGCACGGTTTGATTCCATTCCGGTTAAGAGATGAAATCATAGACGTGCTTATGATTAACCCTTTAGATTTTATTGCAAGAAATGATGTTCAGGTTGTTACCGGCAGAAACCCAAAACCTTATTATTGTATTCCTTCAAAGATTGAAGCTTTAATAGCAGAACAGTTTAATCCTGAAATAATGGTATATGACCTTCTGGGAAAGATGGATGAAAAAAATGAAGTTGAAGTATTACAGGATTTCCAGGTTGATAAAGACTATACTTCTCCTGAAAAAATTATGCCCCCTGTAATAAAATTGGTTAACTCTCTTATCGCTAAAGCAGTTAAAATGAGGGCATCTGATATCCATATTGAACATGAAGACTACGGCAGCATTGTGCGTTTTCGCATAGATGGTTTTCTTAAAAATATAATGACAATACCCAGAAAATTAGCTACGGGTCCGCTTGTTTCCAGAATAAAGATTATGGCTGATTTAAACTTGGCGGAACATTTTAAACCTCAGGATGGCCGGGCAAAATTATTAGTCAATAATATTGAAATCGGATTGCGGGTTTCCACATTGCCTACTTCGTATGGAGAAACAGTAGTGCTTCGTTTGCTTAATCCAAAATCAGCAAGAGTACCTTTTGAAGAATTAGGTTTTAAACAAGACATAGCAAATAGATTGAGAGATATACTTAATGCAGAACAAGGCATAATACTTATAACGGGACCTACCGGTTCAGGTAAGACGACATCTTTGTATTCAATGTTAAATATGATTAAGAAGGAAAATACTAATATTATTACCATAGAAGATCCTATTGAATATCGTATGGAAGGGGTCAATCAAGTCCAGGTAAATGAAAAACAGGGATTAACTTTTGCTACTATTTTAAGGTCTGTTCTGCGTCAGGATCCGGATACGATTTTAGTAGGAGAAATTCGTGACAGGGAAACCGCGGATATTACCTTCCAGACAGCAATGACCGGGCATCTGGTATTTTCAACCTTGCACACTAATGATACTGTATCAAGTATTACAAGGTTAATAGATATGGGCGTGGAAAGATTTAAGATTTCGCCTGCAATGCTTGCTATTACAGCCCAGCGGTTAGTGCGCAGACTTTGCCCTGATTGTAAGGAACCGGCTACATTAACAAAAACCGATTCTGTTTTTATTGAAGGGATGCTAAAAAAAAATAATTTATCAACAAAATGTTTTAAGCCTGTAGGTTGTGTAAAATGTGATTTTAGCGGCTATAAAGGTCGTCTGGCTATTTTAGAGCTCCTTGAAGTTACCCGGGAAATAAAGAATCTTATAAGTGCAGGAGAAAAAGAATATAACATCCATGAAACTGCTATGAAAAAGGGTTTTCTATGGCCGATGAATTATGATGCTTTATGGCATTTATCACAGGGCGATACTTCTTTGGATGAAATTTTTCCTTATCTAAACATAATGACCGATATAAAACCAAGTAAAAAAGAATACTCAGTATCTAAAATTCACGAACCTGCGCCGGTCCCTTCTAATAAAAACAAGAGAGTGTTGATTGCTGATGATGATACTGATGTTAGAAATATTATTAAAATATATCTTAATAAAAATGGTTACGATGTAGATGAAGCCAGCGATGGAAGGGAAGTAATAGATATGATTGCCCAGAAAATACCTGATTTGTTGCTTTTGGATTTAATGATGCCGCGCTTGGACGGTTTTGGAGTTATTCAGAGAATTCGTTCGGGTTTAGGTTTGATTAAACTTCCGATAATTGTGCTTACTGCTTTATCCGATGAAGAAAGCCAGGAAAATGTGATAAATCTGGGTGCGGATGATTATATTATTAAACCGTTTAACCCGGATTTGTTTATAGCCAAGGTTAATGCTGCTTTTCGCAGGGTTGATTGATATAAATATATGGAACAGAATAAAACAGACAAAACTGAAAAGAACATTGTTTATGTACGTCCTGAAATTGCAGAAATAATTCCTGTTTATATTGAAAGAAGAAAAAAAGACATAATAGTTATGGAAAATGCATTATTGAAAAATGATTTGGAAACTATCAGGAAAATATCGCATAAAATTAAAGGAACAGGAAGTTTATACAGCTTAGATGAAATATCACACATTGGGAGAGAACTCGAAGCCGGTGCTAAAAACAATAATTACGAAGATATGAAAAAATATATATGTGAACTTTCAGATTTTGTAAGTAATCTTGAAATAAAAATCAGCAATAACGGTAATAATTCAAAATAATAAATTGACATATTAATTGATTATACGGAAATTTTAAAATTCATGAGATTGTTTCACCTTTCGTTCGCAATGACCGCATTCTCTTTAGTCATTGCGAGGAGTCCCGATATATCGGGACGACGAAGCAATCTATCTTAATGTATAGGAATTTCAATGTTTAGCAGAGCTAACGCTCTGCGGCTACAACATCAGCTGTTTTGTAGCTGCAAAGCAAAGCTTTGCTTAATTTGTTGGGAGATTTATTAGATTCTGTTGATTCTGATAATTTTTTTTATAAATGACCCTTTTAAGAATAATTGTAATCTGTATTTTTTTGTTAATCTGGGTATATAAAAAAAAAGATTTAGGTATAGGACTTTTCATAAGCAGTACTATACTCGGGCTTTTTTATCTGGACATTGGCAGTGTTATTGTTCTGGAAATCAAGTATTTTTATGAGCGGGAAACACTCGATCTTTTATTTTCACTTATATTGATTTTTTATTTCATGGGAATATGGAAAGATGCCGGGTATATTACAAAACTAATAGAAAGTTTAGAAAAAACATTCAAAAATCCCAAAATGACACTTGTTTTGCCTTCATCTCTTATTGGGTTTATTCCTATAGTAGGCGGGGCTATGATGAGCGCCCCTTTACTTGAAGATTCGTCAGCAGCAAAAAATCTTTCACCTGTCCAAAAAACATTCCTTAATTACTGGTTCCGGCATTTATGGGAATATATTATGCCGACATATCCGGCGATTATTCTTGTATCTTCGTTAATGAAAATATCGTTCGGGAAAATATTTGTTATAAACTTTCCTCTGACTCTTACCGCAATATTATGCGGATTATATTTTGGGTTGAAGGGTGTTAAAAATGAACCTGTTAAAAATGAACTAAAGACTGAGAAAGGCGACGTTAGAACACTTATCATTTCAGTGTTACCGCTTGCTTCAATTATAATATTTGTACTAATTCTTAAATTAAATATGATAATTTCTTTAATTTTTATTATAACTTTAATGTTAGTATTATACAG
This sequence comes from Elusimicrobiota bacterium, assembly GCA_028718185.1. Classification (NCBI taxonomy): domain Bacteria; kingdom Pseudomonadati; phylum Elusimicrobiota; species Elusimicrobiota bacterium. The sequence continues at coordinate 268,504 of JAQUMH010000001.1, read as the reverse complement.
AATTAAAATTAAGAGGGCGTTGAAGATATTTATGGATACATTTAATTTTGCAAATGTTAGCTTAGTGCTGGGCGTAATGTGCTTAAAAGGTATTATGGGAAATACAGGAGTTATTACGCAATTGTCAGCAGATTTTATCAGGTGGCGTGTTCCTCCAATGCTGCTTCTGTTCTTGTTGCCCTTTATAATCGGGATGCTTACAGGCTCGACCGTAACTTATGTCGGGATCGCTTTTCCTATCCTTCTTGGCTATTTAACGAATTTTCCACGCTACCTTGTATGGACGTTTGCTTCGGGATATTTCGGTTTGCTTATCTCACCAACGCATTACTGTTTGTCACTTACTAAGGAATATTACAAAGCTAACTGGAAAGATGTGTATAAGATACTTATGCCTCCCAGTATTATTATTTTACTGGTTGCTTTCTTATGGTGTAGTTTCTTTCCGTTTTAGCGTTCTCCTTCACAATACCCCGTCAAGTGAAACATGACGGGGATGAAGAAAAGGAGAACCCCCACGTCTAGTTTTGTCGAAGACAAAACTGTGCGGGGTAACACCTTGATACCCTGCGGCTTGCCACAGGGAGATTCATAATCAATCAAAACTTAAATGAAAAAACGTTATAATATTGTATCTGTTTTATTGGTCTTAATATTTATCTTATATGGGAGAATTAGTGCATATTCTATAAAAATATCATCTTTTGTTTTTGTTCAGGGAGATACAATAAAAGCAGAAATAACTGATTATAATAAAGATTACTTTTACGATTTGTATTTTAACGATGAAAAATATGCCTTTGTTGGCATTTCTTCGGGAGGAGCAGTAATTTTACCGGAACAAGTATGCTATATAGGTGTACCTTATGATATTAAAGCGGGAAGTTACACGATTAATATTAGTGAATATAGAACGGACAATGAAAATAACACAATAAGAAAAATTGAAATAAAAATAAAGAAAGCCAAATTTCCGGTACAATACTTAAAATTTTCCCCGGAAAAATATTCAAAGATAGATGCTCCCGAAAATGAGCGGGAAAGAGAATTGATAAAAAAAGCAGTTCAGGAGAACACTCCTCAAAAGATGTGGGACGGTAAGTTTAAATTACCTGTTAATGGTAAGATAAAAGGTTTTTTTGGAGTTGAAAGAAGGACCAAAAAACGGTTTCTTTGGCAGCATAAAGGTATTGATATTTCCGCAGCTAAGGGTACTCCAATTAGTGCGCCTGCGAACGGAAAAGTCATTCTTGCTTCTGAAGATTTTAATATTAATGGAAAAACAGTTATATTGGACCACGGGCTTGGAGTAACAAGCGTATATATTCATTTGGATAAGATAACAGTGAAAAATGAGGATAATATTAAAAAAGGTGAAATTATCGGTAATGTCGGTGATTCCGGTCTTTCAACAGCACCAAATTTACACTGGGGCATATATGTACATTCAATACCTGTTAATCCATTGTGGTGGCTGAAAAATGAATAGCAAAGTTATTATTTTAAGTCACAGATGTTTATACCCCTCATCTTTCATCTTCTCCCCTATGGGGAGAAGAAAGAGTTGAGGGGGAAAATTATAAGATTGTAAAAAAGAATGATTGAAATGTTTGTTAAAAAATAGTAAAATATAATATATGAAAAAAAGAATATTGATAGCAGAAGATGATATGGCTATTGTCGAGTTATTAAAAGCAAGCTTAGAAGACGCCGGCTACGAAGTTTCTTATGCTCTTAACGGTGTAGATGCACTGGAAGTAGCATTACGCGGTAAAACACCGGATTTAATCATTATTGATGTGATAATGCCGCGTATGAATGGTTTTGAGTTGTGCAGTATGTTGCAGTCAAATGAAAAAACAAGCCAAATTCCAAAGCTTATTTGCACTGCTGAAGGTTCACTTGGCGATATAGATAAAGGACTTAGCCTTGGCGCTGTTGGATATATTGTCAAACCATTTGACCTGGAAAAAGTGAGAGAAAAAATAAGTCATATACTTAGAGATTAATGGAGTTTTCAGCTTAGAGAGAGACTAAGTCGTAGTTATAATTGCAGTTGTATTTTAGTTGTGTTTGTAGTCGCACGCCCTTGGCGTGCTATGTGTTGAATGCGTAAAAGCTAATCCAGTTTCTTCTTGAAATTAAAAATACTCAGAGCAACAAAAAAAATCGTATAAGCGGTAAGTGCTAATGTTTCAGGAAGTAAATATTCTATACCGATTCCTTTAAGCATTATACCTCTAAGTACTTTTAAAAAATAGGTCAAAGGTACCATATATCCCAGGTAATATAATATCTTTGGCATGCCATCTCTGGCAAAAATAAATCCCGACAATAATACTGACAGCGGAAATAAAGGAACCAGCAATTGAAAAGCCTGGTATTGGTTCTGGGCAACTGAAGAAATAAATAATCCCAACCCCAGCGAACCGCAGAGAAATAAAAAAGAAATTGATAAAAGCAAAATTAAACTTCCTGCAATTTCCACTTTAAAAAGCAGTAATCCTAAACTTAACACCATAATAACATCAAAAAAAGCTATAAAAATGTAAGGTACTAATTTACCTATTATAAGTTCATATCGTTTTATTGGCGTCGTTATGAGGACTTCCAGAGTTCCCTTTTCTTTTTCTTTCACAATGGTATTAGAAGTCAGGATTATTATCAGAATCTGAAGTAAAAATCCGATAACTCCGGGTATCATGAAATTTGCAGACCTTAAATCCGGGTTATAATACACTCTTGCTCTCAAATCAACGGGAACGCTTGGCTGCATATTTGTTTTTTGAAAATAAATTTTTGCACCGAACGATTGTGTAATTGCGGATGCTGTATTCATTGCAGTGTTTGCAGGATTGGGATCTGTTCCGTCAACTGTCAGGCTTACCTGTACAGACCTGTTTAATTTAATATTTTTTGAAAAATCCGGCGGAATTTCAAGAATAACTTTGGCTTTACCTGAATCCAGGATTTTTTCTGCTTCGTGACGGTCAAGAACATAATAATTTATATCAAAATAAGTAGAATTTTTAAAATCACTTATTAATTCCCTGCTTGCATTATGATTATCACGATTCAATACCACTGTTGATAAATGTTTTAAATCTACCGATACTGCATAACCAAAAATTATTAACTGAAACACCGGAAGAAAAAATAACATAAACAGAGTCCTTTTATCCCGTATAATATGCAGAATTTCTTTTCTTGAAACAGTATAAATTAGTGATTTCATTGTTTTATAAAGGAAATATAAACTTCTTCCAGAGATTTTCCGCCTGATTTAAAATTCTCAGGTGTATTAACTGCTGTTAATAAACCGTTAAAAATATAACCGATAGTATTGCATCTTTCAGCTTCTTCTAAATAATGTGTAGTTAAAAAAAGAGTTACTCCCTGTTTAGACAGGTTTTTCAAAACATCCCAAATCTCCTTGCGTAGTACCGGGTCCACGCCTGCTGTAGGTTCGTCAAGGAATATTATTTCCGGGTCATGAACCATTGAACTGGCGATTGCTAACCGTTGTTTTAGTCCGCCGGACAACTCGCTTACAAGTGAATTTTTACGGTTACTCAATTTAAGCAATTCAAGTGTCTTGTCTATATTAAGATTGACCCTGCTTGACGGAATATTAAAAAGTGATGCATAGAATTCAAGATTTTCTTCTACGGTGAGGTCTTCATAAAGTCCGAATTTTTGAGTTACATATCCTATGCTTCGTTTGATTTTTTCAGGTTCTTTCGTAATACTGAAACCGTTAACAAAAGCATCGCCGCTTGTAGGGGGGAGAATACCGCAAAGCATTCTTATCGTGGTGCTTTTACCGGCACCGTTTGGTCCGAGAAACCCAAAAATTTCCCCGCGTTTTATTTTCAAATTAATATTATTTACAGCAATAAGCGTATCGTATGCTTTAGTCAGATTATTTGTTTCAATTATATAATTTTCCTGGTTCATAATTATTGTTCAATATATACGTCAGCGGGCATACCTATTTTCAATTGATTTTCAGGGTTTTCCACAGCAACTTTCACAGCGAAAACCTGTGTAATTCTGTCTTCCTTGGTTTGAATGTTTTTTGGTATAAATTCAGCCTTATCTGAAATATTAATCACCGTTCCGCCAAAATTTTTATCCGGGAAAGTATCAATATATACTTTAGCTTTACTGCCGAGTTTTACTTTGCCGATTTTATCTTCAGGTATGTAAATTTTAACCCAGAGAGTTTTTGTGTCAGCCAGAGTAACTATCGGCATTCCAGGGGTAGCGGTTTCACCTTCGAACAGTTCTTGTAATATAACAATACCGGTTATAGGTGAGGTTAAGACATAGTTATCTTTAAGCTGCTGTGCCTGCTCAATCTGTTCTGCCGGTATTATGTTTTCTGAAAATAATTTCTGAGCCCGCACATAATCTTTCTCCGCTTTTGCAAGGTCGTCAAGTTTGGCGATTATTTGTCCCTTTGTAACGGATTGGCCTTCACTTATCGCTAAATATGAAATTTTTCCGATAACTTTTGCACTGACATTTATTTCGTTAGTTTCAAGCGTCCCGGACCCATATAACTCATTTTTTTCTTTGGTTTTAATACACCCAACCAGTGAAAGTAAAATCATAAATGCCGATAATTTATAAAAACTTTTCAACACCATATAAAAACCTCCTGACTTCCAACAATATGGTTACATTATACAAAAATTTTAATAAAAGAAAATAGCAGAATATTTTCAGATTAAAGTATTGATTTTCCATCAAAAAATAGTAAAATCACAATGTTGCTTAATTGCAATCATTGTTGAGTTTGAAATATTGTTTGATTATTCAAGGTCTGGATAAAGTTATAATATTATGAATTTGGTAGTCGCAGGCTTTATGCCTGCGTTCTATTGATGATATATTCACGCAACCGTAAAGGTTGCGACTACGAAAGTTAATACAACTTTAATACATTTTGATTGTTATGTTTTTGAACTGATTTTGCTAGCTTATCTTCTCAAATATACAATTTTATCATTATTTTTTGTGGTTAAATTTCAAATGTATTGCAATGTGAAGAAGTTTTTTGTAGAATATTTCAATCTGGAAAATTTGGTAAAACATAATAAGAAAACATTAGAGAGATAATATGGGATGCTCAATTGCAGGAATAATTGATGAAAGCGGGAAGAGATTTTACGGCAAAGAGATAATTTGTTCAATACAAAAAATGTATTTAAGAGCAAACGGTCTTGGCGGGGGGTTTGCCGGCTACGGGATTTATCCGGAGAATAAAGATGATTTTTGCTTTCATATAATTTATAACAGTGAAAAAATTAAAGAAGATACAGAAGATTATTTGAAAAGCGATTTTAATATTCTTAAATCAGAACCTCTGCCGATAAGACCGATAAAAAAAATTATTAACCGGCCGCTTTTATGGAGGTATTTTCTTCAGGTTAAAGAAGAAGTTAAGAAACAGTTTTATGAACTTACAGAAGAAGATATTGTAATGCGGTCAGTGATGAAAATTAATGGTGGATTATCCGGTGCTTTTATTGTATCTTCCGGTAAGAATATGGGTATTTTTAAAGGTGTCGGGTTTGCAAGTGATATCGGGAAATTTTACAGGCTTGAAGAATATTCCGGTTATTGCTGGATTGCGCACGATAGATTTCCTACAAATACTCCCGGTTGGTGGGGCGGGGCGCATCCTTTCGGGCTTCTTAATTTTTCGTTAGTTCATAATGGCGAGATTTCTTCATATGGAATAAATAAGAGGTATCTTGAAGGATTTGGATACAACCTTACGCTTCGTACTGATTCCGAAGCAATACTCTATCTTTTTGATTTGTTGTTAAGAAGGCATAATTTACCTATAGAAATTACCCATAAAATTTTGTGTTCACCATTGTGGTCTGAAATAGAACTAATGCCTGAAAAGGAAAAAAAACTTTTTGAAACTTTACGGATAATTTACGGTAGTGCCCTTATAAACGGTCCTTCCGCAATAATCGTTTCTGACGGCAAAATGATGTTTGGATTTACTGATAGAGTTAAGTTGAGACCATTAGTGGCTGCACGAAAAGGTTCTAAATTTTATCTGGCATCAGAAGAATGTGCAATCAGGGAAGTTTGTCCTGTACCGAAAAATGTATTTTTTCTTAAATCAGGCGAACCTGCTATAGGAAAATTAAAATAAAGAAGCAAGAAGTAAGAGGCAAGAAGCAAGAGATAACAAATAATAAATAAAAGAAGAGAGATATGAGAAAATCTTATTTATTTCCGGATTTTATAATTAATAGAGACCTTGATAAATGTATTCAATGTGAGGTATGTGTACGGCAATGTGCTTTTGAATCTCATTCATTTGATAAGGATTCTAATAAAGTAGAAACAGATTTTTCAAAATGTGTCGGATGTTTGCGTTGTGCAAATATGTGTCCAACCGGAGCAATCAGGGTTTCTGAATATCCTCAAAATATTAGAAGAAATAAAAACTGGAGTGAAAAACAATTAAAAGAACTATATAAACAATCTGAAACCGGCGGTATTTTACTTACCGGTATGGGAACAGATAAAAATTATAAAATTATCTGGGACAATATTCTTCTCGATGCGGCACAGGTTACAAATCCTTCTATTGACCCGTTGAGAGAACCAATGGAGCTTCGGACATATCTTGGCAGTAAGCCTGATAGAATCGAGTTAGGAAGTAAGAGGCAAGAAGTAAGAAATAAAGATAAGTTGCATAAGGCACCTGTATTACCACCGCAGCTTAAATTAGAGACTCCTATACTTTTTTCTGCGATGAGTTACGGGGCTATATCTGCTAATGTATGCCGTGCCTTGGCAAATGCGGCAGAAGAATGCGGGATTTATTATAATACAGGAGAAGGCGGTCTTTTGAAAGAACTATATAAATATGGCAAAAATACAATAGTTCAGGTGGCTTCAGGAAGGTTTGGCGTAAATCCGGATTATTTAGAAATAGCATCGGCAGTTGAAATAAAAGTCGGTCAAGGAGCCAAGCCGGGGATTGGCGGTCATCTTCCCGGTGAAAAAGTAACAGAGGAAGTTTCTCAAACGAGAATGATTCCAATCGGTACAGATGCGCTTTCACCGGCGCCGCATCATGATATTTATTCAATAGAAGACCTTTCCCAGTTGATTTATGCGTTAAAAGAAGCAACAGAATATAAGAAACCAATAAGCGTTAAAGTCGCCGCGGTCCATAATATTGCCGCAATAGCATCAGGCATAGTTAGAGCGGGCGCCGATATTGTTGCTATTGACGGCATAAGAGGCGGTACCGGTGCTGCACCTACCAGGATTCGCGATAATGTCGGTATTCCGATTGAGCTTGCAATTGCGTCTGTTGATACTCGTTTAAGAGAAGAAGGTATTCGAAATAGGGCGTCAGTTATTGCTGCCGGCGGATTTAGAAATTCCGTAGATGTTGTTAAGGCAATTGCACTTGGAGCTGATGCTGTATATATAGGAACTGCTGCTTTGGTTGCTATGGGATGTCATTTATGTCAGAAATGTTATACCGGAAAATGTAACTGGGGTATAGCGACACAAGACCCGTATTTAGTTAAAAGATTGAATCCTGATATCGCAGCTCGCCGTCTTGTGAATATGATTAAAGCGTGGAGTCATGAAATAAAAGAAATTATGGGCGGTATGGGTATAAATGCAATTGAATCTCTGAGAGGCAATCGTTTACGCTTAAGAGGTTTTGATTTACACGAAAATGAATTAAAAGTATTAGATATAAAACCAGCAGGAGAATCCCTATAAAAAGGAATAGAAGCAGATAAACGCGGAACAATACGCTGATACACGCGGAAATCATCAGCGTTTATCTGCGTTGTAATCTGCGTAAATCCGCTTCTATGTTGTTAAGATGAAAAAAATATATTTTAAAGAAGAACATTGTATGGCATGCCGGCTTTGTGAAATAGCTTGTTTAGTTGCCCATTCAAAGTCCAAAAAAATAATCAAAGCATATAAAGAAGAATTTCCCAAACTGACACCGCGGCTTGTTATTGAACAAAAAGGTCCTCTATCTTTTGCTATCCAGTGCCGTCACTGTAAAGATGCGCCGTGTATATCTGCTTGTATCACCGGTGCGATGAAAAAAAATAAAAAAACAAACGAGGTTTCACACGATTCGGAGAAATGCGTCGGTTGTTGGATGTGTATAATGTCTTGTCCATTTGGTGTTATTTTAATGGATGCTAAAGAAAAAAAAGTCGCTACAAAATGTGATTTATGCAAAGATATTGGTTCACCCGCTTGTGTTGAAGCATGTCCGAATGAAGCACTGATATATAAAGAGGCGAGTGGAAAGTAGTTGCAGACCCTTGGTCTGCTGTTTTGTCCTTTCACGAAACGAAGCAGTGATGGTGAGTGAAGCGAATATGAAAAAGAAAGAAAAAATTGTAATTATAGGCAGTTCAGTTGCTGCTATTTCTGCGATAGAATCAATAAGAGACAATAATAAAGAATTGTCAATAACTGTTATTACTAAGGAAAAAAATATCTCATATTCAAAACCTCTGATTTCACATTTAAATATTACTCCTAACCAGTTCTATTATAGAGATAAGAATTTTTATAAAAAGAACAATGTTAGCTTAATTTTCGATGAAGCAGTTTTGTTGAAGAAGAATTCAGTTGTTCTTAAAAGTAAAAGGACGGTAAAATATTCAAAATTGATTCTAGCTATCGGAGGAAAACCGATAATTCCCGACATAAAAGGCATAAATGGAAAAAATGTTTTTACACTAACAAATTTTGAAGATGCAAATAAGATTAGAAAATTTGCAAAAAATAAGAAGAATGCTGTGATAATAGGTTGTGGGATGATAGGTATAAAAGCTGCTGAATTTTTAAAAGGGTTAGGTTTTAATATTACAATAGTTGAACTTATGAATAGACCGTTTGCTTCGGTATTGGATGAAAAGTCGGGTAAAATGGTTGCCGATGAGATAAGGAAAAATGCGAAACTTATCTTAAATAACAGTATTGTGGAAATAAAGAATAATGAATGTATTCTTAAATCCGGTGAAAAGATTTCAGCTGAATTAGTTATTTGTGCAATTGGGGTTGTACCTAATATTGACATTGCCAAAAAATCCGGTATTAAAACAAACAGGGGAATAGTTGTAGATTCATTTATGATGACATCAAAAGAGAATATATATGCTGTGGGTGATTGTGTGGAAGCAGCTGATATCCTTAAAGGAGAAAACAGGGTGTTGCCGATTTGGCCTATTGCCTATAGACAAGGGAGTGTTGCGGGTAATAATATTTCCGGAGTTAAAACCAAATACGAAGGTGGTTTTGTTATGAATTCTGTGGATATATTCGGACTTCCAATAATAACAATTGGTATGAGTAATGAAAATATTGGTGAGGAAATAACGGCAGTTGATGAAAAAACAAAAAAGTATAAAAAAATAATTATTAACGATAATAAAATTGTCGGTGCAATTTTTGTAGGTGAAATCAGCCGTGCCGGTATAGTTACGGGGCTTATTAGGGACAGTGTCGATGTTTCGAATTTCAAAGATGATTTATTGAAAGAAAATTTCGGGTATATATATGTTCCAAAAGAGTTCAGGTCAAAAGAAGTTGTACCTACGGAAATATAAAAATCGCTCGCAAGTAAATTTTCTTGAGTCGCTCGGCACCAACTCGCTCTGAGATTTGCTCTTGAAAGCGTAGTCGCAAATCTAGGCTCTGCGAAAATTTCTTGCTTCGCTCTCTGGTGTTTTAGAGGTAGGTTGTTTGGCAAAAACAAGGTCCTAATGAACATTTGAACATATGAACACGTGAACGCCTTTATGTTTTATTGATGGGTGAAAAAATGATTATTGATGCTAAAAATCTTACTCATAGACAATTAAATGAAAAAATAAGAGAAAATGTTAAAAAGGGCACAAAAAAAATTGTGCTTAAAAATATCAATGGTCAGAGATATATTGCATCCGGGCTTAAGTCGGATGTAGAGATTAAGATTTATGGTACTGCCGGTAATGATTTGGGAAGTTTTATGAGCGGTCCTAAAATAAGCGTTTATGGTAATGCACAGGATTGTATTGCCAATACGATGGATACTGGAAAAATTGCAATTCATGGTTCTGTCGGTGATATTTTAAGTTACGGAATGAGAGGCGGTAAGGTTTTTGTAAGAGATAATGCAGGATATAGAGCGGGTATACATATGAAATCGTATAAAGAAATGGTTCCTTTGATTGTTATTGGGGGTTGTGTTTGCGATTTCTTTGCGGAGTATATGGCGGGTGGTATTATAATTTTGCTTGGATTGGATAAAAGTAAAGAAATAGCCGGAAATTTCGTTGGTACAGGAATGCATGGCGGTACTATTTATGTAAGAGGGAATATTAAAAAAAACCAGTTAGGTCGTGAAGTTGATATTGTAAAATATGATAAAAATGATGAAGCCATAATAAAGAAGTATTTAGCCGAATTTTGCGGTGAATTTAAGCTTGATTACAGAAAATACTCAAATCAGAAATTTACAAAATTAAAAGCTCTCCACACCAGACCCTACGGTAAAATCTACACATATTGAGATTCAAAACCATTTAGTAGAAACATAAAACATAAAAAACCAGTATTAGTTGAATTCTAAATCCTTTAAAAAGTATCCACTTTTAATTCTTAATAGATAATCTAAAGAAAATCTTGACAAAATGATAAAAATCTTTACACTTATAGTTGCAGACAACTGGTAAATAAGTAGAATTATTTTCACGATATATTTTGCAAACACTTCAGGCAAATGCGGAAAATAAAATATGTTAAAAGTCATAAATAATAAAAAAATAATTATAGTCATAATAGGAATCCTTGCATTTTTTTCTTTTGTAGATACTTTGCGAAATCCTTTTGTTTATGATGACGTGTCACGTATTGTGGAAAATTCACAAATAAAACATTTGAGTAATATTCCGCACATTTTCAGTTCAAAATATTTGCTATATTTTAATGAAGCAAATTATCGTCCACTTGGTACTTTGACCTTATTTCTGAACTATAAATTGTTTAATTTGGATGTCTATGGTTGGAGACTTTTTAATATTTTACTTCATATAATAAACAGCATTTTAATCTATCTTCTTATCTGGTGGATATTCAGGAATAATGTTGTATCTTTCATTACAGCAATACTATTTGCAGTACATCCCATACATACAGAAACAGTTAATGTTATTGTCTATAGAACAGAACTATTAGCTTGTATGTTCTTTCTAATTTCTTTTTATACATACTTGAAAGCTATGGAAAATACGAAAATAAGAAAAGGATTCTATGCGGTTTCTTTGGTTTTGTTCATTTTGGGGTTGTGCTCAAAATTGATGGTTGTTTCCTTACCTATAGTTCTAGTTTTATATGATTACTTTTTCTTATCACGAGAAAAAGTCCGTAAAGGACTTATACTGTGCATTCCTTTTTTCATCATAATTATTTTGTGGGTTACAGTGATACCTTCATTGCTTGAAACTTCAGGTCAAGTATTTTACGGTATACACTATGGAAGTCAACTTGGTACTAAGGTACATTTTAGAATTTTGTCTTCTATGGGCAAACCTATTTTGAGGTATATATGGGTATGCTTTTTTCCACTCAATTTGGTTTTATTGTATCCCAGTCATTTGCCGGGAAATTTTCCTACAGCTGGAGAAGTTCTTTGTCTTTTTCTTTTATTTTCTTTTGTTATTTTTGCCTTTATGATAAAAAATCAATTTAAGGAAATTAGTTTCTCTACCCTTTATTTTTTTATTACTTTATTGCCTGTATCTCAAATTATACCTTTTAATATAATTTATGCTGAACGTTACTTATATATTCCTTCGATAGGATATTGTATGTTAGTCGCAATTTTATTTGATAGATTCTTGTTTAAAAAAGAAATAAAAAAAATAGCATATCTTTTTCTTGGTTTAATTTTCTGCTTTTATTTAGTGAGAACGTTAAAAAGAAATATTGACTGGAGAGATGATTTGGTTCTATTTGAAAAAAATCTAAAGGTATACCCTCAATCAATGGACGCGCATCTTTTTGCAAATTATAGATATTTACAACGTAAGAATTATACGGAAGCTTTAAAACATATCAGAATAGCGCATGAAATGTATCCGGCAAATTTCTATCCATATTTTTCTTTAGGGGAATTCCGCATCGAAATAGGTCAATATGACGAAGCAATAAAAGTTTTCTCGGATTTACTGAAAAATTTTCCCCAACAAACCCAAACTTATGATGTATTTTACTATGACTTTGGTAAATCTTATGCAGGTAAAGGATTATGGGATAAAGCAATATTTTACTATAACAAGTGTATATCTTTAAATTCTCTTGCCAAAGGTGCTCATAACGAAATTGGTAACTGTTATTATTATAAAACTGAATTTTCAAAAGCTATCGTCTTCTATGAATCTGCATTGAGTATTGACCCCTATTGGATTGTTCCTTATCATAATCTTATAGTAGTTTATAAGCGAATAAATGAGTTAGAAAAAGTTGCTCACTACATAGTAAAGGCAATTAGAGTCGATCCTAGTTATAAAGGGTTTTTAGATAAATCAGGGACAGTTTGGTCCAGTGAAACCTCAACCTATAAAAATTAATTCTAATAATGTTAGGATTACTTCTTCCAAATTTAATGAGTGACATATCTTGAGTTCTTTTTTCTTGACAAGCTGTAATAAAATAGGGTATAATAACTACAAAAGACAAGGAAGTCCATAAACTAATAATAATTGGTTTTTAATAAGTTTTAGAAATCGAAGTCTTCAATTACGATGTGGGATTGAAGGCTTTTTTAGGAATAGGTAATTAGAAGAAAATATGAAAGCGATAGTTTTACTTGAAGATGGTTTAATGTTTAGCGGAAATTCGTTTGGTTATGAAGGCGAAACTATTGGCGAAGTAGTATTTAACACTTCACATACCGGCTATCAGGAAATTTTAACTGATCCTTCCTATAAAGGTCAAATTGTAACTATGACTTATCCTCATATCGGTAATTATGGTATAAATAGTGAAGATATGGAGAGTGAAAGTCCTCATGTATCAGGTTTTATCGTAAAAGAATATTCTAAAATATACTCAAATTGGCGGGCAGACAAATCATTAGATAAGTACTTTAAAGAAAACCATATTATCGGAATAGAAGGTGTTGATACGAGATGTATCGTAAAACACATAAGGGAAAAAGGGGCAATGAAAGGTATTATTTCAACAGTTAATGATAAAAAAGAACTGTTGTTAAGAAAGTTAAAATCAGCTCCTGATATTGTCGGCAGAGACCTTGTAAAAGAAGTCACCTGTCAAAAGGTTCACAAGTTTTCTCAATTTCCCAATTTCCCAGTTTCTCAATTTCTTTCTGTTGTTGTTATGGATTTCGGAGTAAAAACAAATATTTTGAGGTCATTGTGTAATGTTAATCTGAATCCGGTAGTCGTCCCTGCAAACACATCTTTTGAAAAAATATTATCATTGAAACCCAAAGGCATTCTTCTTTCAAACGGTCCCGGCGATCCCGAAGGTGTCACATATGCAATAGAAACAGTAAAGAAGTTAATTTCAGACATCGGACATCGGACATCGGACATCGGACTTCCTTTATTCGGCATCTGCCTCGGTCACCAGATTCTTGGGCTTGCTATGGGTGGAAAAACATATAAATTAAAATTCGGGCATCACGGTTCAAACCAGCCTATAAAAAATTTAAAGACAAGTCGTATTGAAATATCTGCAGAAAACCACAATTTTGCCGTGGATTTGAAAACACTTGATGATGTTATTCCTACGTATATGAATTTAAACGACGGAACACTTGAAGGTATGGAACATAAAAAATTACCTGTTTTTTCTGTTCAGTTTCATCCTGAAGCGTCACCGGGTCCGCACGATACCGGTTATTTGTTTGAAAAATTTGCCGGTATGGTAAAAAAATATGCCAAGAAGAAATGATATTAAAAAAATACTTATTATAGGTTCCGGTCCGATTGTAATAGGACAGGCATGCGAATTTGATTATTCAGGGACTCAGGGCTGCCGGGCGTTAAAAGAAGAAGGATATAAAATTATCCTTGTGAACTCAAATCCCGCGACAATTATGACCGACCCGGAATTTTCGGATAAAACTTATATTGAACCCCTGACAAAAGAATTTTTGGAAGAGATAATTAGGAAAGAAAGACCGGATGCGCTTCTTCCCACACTTGGCGGGCAAACAGCTCTGAATCTTTCGGTTGAACTTTACGAAAAAGGAATATTGAAAAAATATGGTGTGGAACTAATAGGTGCAAGATATGAAGCAATAAAAAAAGCAGAAGACAGGTTTCTTTTTAAAAAAACAATGATAGAAGCAGGTCTTGAAGTCCCAAAATCAGGATATGCAAAGAGTGTAAAAGAAGCGTTAAAAATTGTGAAAAAAGTGGGATATCCTAACATTATAAGACCGTCTTTTACTTTAGGCGGTGTCGGTGGTTCGATATGTTATAAAGAAAGTGAATTTAAAGAAAAAGTTAAGTGGGGGCTTGCTGCCAGTCCCGTAAATAAAATTTTAATTGAAGAATCGCTGATTGGATGGAAAGAATATGAGCTTGAAGTGATGCGAGACAAGAACGACAATGTTGTAATTGTATGTCCTATAGAAAATTTTGACCCGATGGGCATACATACCGGCGATTCAATTACCGTAGCGCCGGCGCAGACATTGACGGATAAAGAATATCAAAAACTTCGTGATGCATCAATAACGATTATGAGGTCAATAGGTGTTGATACCGGAGGGAGTAATGTTCAGTTTGCTGTTAATCCGGATACCGGAAGACTTGTTGTTATTGAAATGAATCCACGGGTTTCCCGGTCGTCTGCGCTTGCATCAAAAGCGACGGGATTTCCGATTGCTAAGATTGCGGCAAAACTTGCAGTCGGGTATACTCTTGATGAAATAAAAAATGATATAACTAAAAAAACTCCTGCTTCTTTCGAACCGGCGATTGATTATGTTGTTGTTAAAATCCCTCGTTTCACATTTGAAAAGTTTCTTGAAGCAGACCAAACCCTGAATACGGCGATGAAATCGGTCGGGGAAGTAATGGCAATTGGGAGGAACTTTAAAGAAGCTTTGCAGAAAGCAATTAGAGGTCTTGAAATCGGCCGTTACGGAATGAATGCTGATGGTTTAGGTCAGGTTCAGATAGTAGATAAACTGAGTAATTATTCTGATAAATCTATAGAAAAAATAAATTATATTGAACAGGTTACAGACAAACTGAAAGTTCCGAATTGTGATAGAATATTTAACATAGGTTATGCGCTGCAGCTGGGTTTTAGCGTTGATAAAATATCAAAACTTTCAAAAATTGACAAGTGGTTCATTTACCAGATAAAAGAAATTGTTGATTTAGGGGAGGAAATTGGTTTGGAGGAAAATCTAAGCCCTTTTCTTTTAAGGAAAGCAAAGGAGTATGGGTTTTCCGATAGACAAATCGGGTATTTAACAGATAGAAGCGAGTATGAGATTAAAAAATTAAGATTAAAATTCAAGATTACACCGAAATATAAACTGATAGATACCTGTGCCGGTGAATTCGAGGCATCCACGCCGTATTTTTATTCAACGTATGAATCTGAAAATGATGATATAGGAGAAAAAAAGCAAGAAGTAAGAAGCAAGAAAAAAAAGAAGATTATGATTTTAGGAGGGGGACCGAATAGAATCGGGCAGGGGATAGAATTTGATTACTGCTGTGTTCATTCTGTTTTTGCTTTAAGAGAATTGGGGTTTGAAACTATAATGGTTAATTGTAATCCTGAGACGGTTTCAACTGATTATGATATATCCGATAAACTTTATTTTGAACCGTTAACTTTCGAAGATGTTATGAATATCGTAGAAAGAGAAAAACCAGAAGGTGTTATCATCCAGTTTGGCGGTCAGACACCTCTTAATTTAGCACTTAGATTAAAAGAAGCCGGTGTGAATATTATTGGTACTTCTCCTGATAATATTGATTTAGCAGAAGACAGGGTAAAATTCGGTAAGTTATTGAAGAGGTTAAATATACCTGTTCCGTTATGGGGATGTGCAAATAATCTTAAAGAAGCAATAAAAATTGTAGAAAAAATCGGTTATCCTGTACTTATAAGACCCTCATATGTTTTAGGTGGAAGAGCGATGGAAGTAGCATATGATAATCAATCTCTCGAGAAATATGTTAAGATAGCGACGGATGTTTCACCTGAGCACCCTATTTTTATAGATAAATTTTTACAGAACGCCATTGAAGTTGATGTTGATGCAGTTTGTGACGGAAAAGATACTTTTATCGGTGGAATCCTCGAACATATTGAACAGGCAGGTATTCATTCCGGTGACAGCGCCTGTGCAATCCCACCGCGAACATTAAAGCCAAAAATTATAAATACAATTATAGATTATACTAAAAAGTCAGCAAAAGCACTAAATGTAAAAGGACTTTTAAATATTCAGTTTGCTATTAAAGATGGGAAAGTTTTTATTCTTGAAGTTAACCCTAGAGCATCAAGGACAGTTCCATTTGTATCCAAAGCAACAGGTGTTTCACTTGTTAAATTGGCGGTTTCAGCAATAATTAATAAGAAATTATCAATTTATCATAATAAACTGAAGAAGATGGATTATTTTGCGATTAAAGAATCTGTTTTACCTTTTAACAGGTTTATCGGAACTGACACTGTTCTTGGTCCTGAAATGCGTTCAACAGGAGAAGTAATGGGGATAGATTTTTTATATGAAATAGCATTTGCAAAATCCCAGATAGCGGCAGGAACACCATTACCGAAAGAAGGTACAGTTTTTGTAAGCGTCAGGAGAAATGAAAAAGAAAAGATTTTACATGTTGCGAAAGGGTTTGAGGAATTAGGTTTTGATATTGTAGCAACAACCGGAACAGCAGAATATCTTGAATCTAAAAATATAAAAGTGAAATATGTAAAAAAAGTAAGTGAAGGGAGTCCCAATATTGTAAATTATATAAAAGGCGGAAAAATGTCTCTTATTATAGATATACCAAGCGGGAAGAAAATGGCAGTGTCTGACGGTCGTATAATAAGAACAACTGCGATTTCTTATAATGTACCTATAATTACAACGATTGCTGCAGCGACAGTTTCATTAGAAGCAATTAAATCGCTCAGACATAAAAAGCCTCATATTAAACCGATTCAACAATATTGGAGATAAAAAAAGTTCAACCAGCCTGAAAATATCATGAATAATCATTATCCTAAAGAAGCGTGTGGAATTTTTGGAATATTCGGGCATAAAAATGCGTATGAACTTACCTATTTAGGGTTATATTCGCTTCAGCACCGTGGTCAGGAGAGTGCGGGAATTGCCGTATTAAATGAAGGAAAAATTACATGTCAAAAAGGCATGGGTTTAGTAAACGAAGTTTTTAGTCCCGGAAAGTTGAATTTTTTACCGGGTAGTGTTTCAATAGGACATGTCCGCTATTCTACTACCGGGTCTTCAATGATAAAAAATGCACAACCGTTTATAGTAAATTATCAGCAGGGTAGTATCGCAATAGCGCATAATGGAAACTTGGTTAATACGAGCAAGTTACAAAATAAATTAGTGGCTGACGGGGCGATTTTTCAGACTACAATGGATAGCGAATTAATTGTCCATCTTATTGCAAGATCCAGAAAAAATAAGGTTGAAGACAGGGTTATTGATGCATTAGGCCGGATAAAAGGTTCATATTCATTGTTATTTTTAACATCAGAAAATAAATTAATAGCAGCAAGGGACCCTCATGGATTTAAGCCTTTATGTTTAGGGAAAATAAATGATTCATATGTTGTGGCTTCTGAAACCTGTGCTTTTGACATTACAAATGCGAAGTATATCAGGGATATTGAACCGGGAGAAATTGTTGTTATCGGGAAAGACGGTGTTAAATCAATCAAACCCTTTCCTAAAGCAAGTCACTCATTTTGTATTTTTGAATATATATATTTTGCCAGACCTGACAGTAATATTTTTGGTGGGAATGTATATTTAGCCCGAAAAAATCTTGGAAGACAATTAGCGAAAGAATGGCCGGTTGAAGCGGATATGGTCTTATCCATTCCTGATTCGGGTAATTATGCCGCTTTGGGTTATTCAGAGGAATCAAAGATACCTTTTGAAATGGGAATAATCAGGAATCATTATGTAGGAAGGACTTTCATCCAGCCGTTTCAACGCAGCAGAGATCTTGGAGTGAAATTAAAACTCAACCCTATTAATGAAGTTATAAAAGGCAAGAGAATAATCGTAGTTGAAGATTCTATTGTCAGAGGAACAACCAGCCGTATAAGAATGAAAACGCTGCGGGAGGCCGGGGTAAAAGAAATACATATGCGGATAAGCTGTCCTCCTCTAAGGTATCCGTGTTTTTATGGCATTGATTTTCATACCAAAGAAGAATTGATAGCTTCATCTAACTCAGTAAATAAAATAGCTAAAATTATTGGAGTGGATAGTTTGTGTTATTTGAGTTTAGAAGGAATGCTTAAATCAATGCCTGTAGAAGGGACAAATTTCTGTGCTGCATGTTTTACCGGAGAATATCCCGTACCTACTAAAGAAAAAATATCAAAATATGATTTAGAAAAATAATCTATAGAATTGTCGCCGAAATCCATTAAATTATGGATGCGGGGGAACCGGAAAATGAGGCGTATTCCTAATTAAGGATAGAGCACTTCTGAGCTCGAGCCTGTCAGCTAACCTCGTAGGTCTTTGGAAGGGCAATGGCAAATTAAACCGCCATTCCGGCGGTTTTTTATTAGTGTATTCAGGCAAATTCGGAGGCAGAAAAATATGGACAAAAATAATCCAGATGAAAATCATTCATTTTATGAAAAAGTGCGAGACAAGATAATAGGTGCGCCCCGGGACATTCACGACCCTTCTATTTTTCATAAATTATCGTTAATTCCCCTTTTAGCCTGGATTGGATTAGGTGCTGACGGGCTTTCTTCTTCTTCTTATGGTCCGGAGGAGGCATTTAAAGCACTGGGAAGCCACACCTATCTGGCGGTTTTTTTGGCATTAGCAACTGCGATTACAGTATTTGTTATATCGTATGCTTATTCCCGTATTATTGAACATTTTCCTCATGGCGGCGGCGGTTACATTGTAGCTACTAACACGCTTGGCGAGAAGGCGGGAGTTCTTTCGGGATGCGCCTTGCTGG
Organism: Elusimicrobiota bacterium; assembly: GCA_028718185.1. Classification (NCBI taxonomy): domain Bacteria; kingdom Pseudomonadati; phylum Elusimicrobiota; species Elusimicrobiota bacterium. The sequence continues at coordinate 249,248 of JAQUMH010000001.1, read as the reverse complement.
TAGATTATATGCTTACCATAACAGTTTCCATTGTTTCATGCGGTGCTGCTATTTTTAGTTTTCTGCCTATAGAGTATCAAAGTTTAAAAATTTTCTTTGATTTATTTTTGATAATTACATTAATTGTGTTAAATATCCGGGGGGTAAAAGAATCTGTAATCATTCTTGCCCCGATATTTATAATTTTTGTTTTGACGCATATTTTTCTGATAAGTTACGGAATAATATCGCATTTGCCTGAAGTTGGTCCCGTGACGGCAGGAATAAAAAATAATTTTAGTTCAGGTCTTTCAACTCTCGGGTGGTTGGGAATGTTGGGTATATTTTTACGTGCATATTCATTAGGGGGAGGTACATATACAGGAATAGAGGCAGTATCAAACGGACTTCAGATAATGAGAGAACCTAAAGTACAGACTGGAAAACGGACTATGCTTTATATGTCAGTTTCACTGGCAGTTACTGCAGGTGGGCTTTTTATATGTTATCTTTTGCTGAAAGTAGTACCAACTCCGGGAAAAACGCTTAACGCTATTCTTGCGAATAATCTTTTTGGAAATTGGTCTTTTGGTTACTGGCTGGCGTTAATAACCATTTTATCGGAAGGTGCATTGTTGTTCGTTGCTGCTCAAACAGGATTTATTGACGGTCCGAGGGTTATGTCAAATATGGCTATTGATTCCTGGTTCCCGCACAGATTTTCTTCGCTTTCAGAACGGTTTACAATGCACAATGGTGTACTTCTTATGGGTGGCGCTTCCATTCTCCTATTATTATATACCCGCGGTTCTATTTCTAATCTGATTGTTATGTATTCAATTAATGTATTTCTTACGTTTTCCATTTCTGAAATAGGAATGTCAAAATACTTTATAAAAAATCGCAGGAAGGAAAAACATTGGAAAAAACATCTTCCGGTCCATCTAACAGGTTTTATACTCTGTTCAACAATACTTATTGTAACCAGTTTTGAAAAATTCAGGGAAGGCGGTTGGATGACTCTGCTTATTACTGCATCGTTTATAGTGTTGTGTTATATTATACGGACACATTACAGAAAAGTCAAAATATCGGTTCGAAAATTGGATAAATATCTGCTAAATATTCCTACTGATCAGGCGGCAAATATGGAACCGGTTAATCCTAAAGAGATGACTGCAATTATGCTTGTCAACGGATATAACGGGTTCGGGGTGCATATTTTTCTGTCCGTCGTGAGAAATTTTCCGAACCTTTATAAAAATTATATTTTTGCATCTGTGGCTGTAATTGACTCGGGTTCTTTCAGGGGTTCAAAAGAAGTGAAAACTCTTGAGGAATCTATAAAAAGTTCCCTTGAAAAATATGTAACACTTGCCCGCAAATTGGGGGTTGTTGCTGATTTCCGTTATGATACATCTACTGATGTTATTGAGACAGCAACTAATCTTTGCAAAAAGATAAAGCAGGAATTTCCTAAATGCACGGTATTTACCGGACAATTGGTATTTCAACAGGAAAAGTTTTTTCATAAAATGTTACATAATGAGACTTCTTTTGCCATACAACGTAATCTTCACTGGGAGGAGGTTGCAACCATTATCCTGCCGGTGCGGGTGAAATTGTAAAATAAAGCAATATTCTATGTTCTTTTCTTGCTATAAGTAGATTCACTCATAAAAACCGGTGCATTTTTTGGAATTTTTCTTGACTTATTGACAATAATTTTATATCATAAGAATTTAAGTTAAAGGATTAATTCAGGGGGGTTTGTATTCAAATGAAAAAAAATATTTTATTAGCAGTTTTATTAGGAATTAGTGTTTCTATTTCCTTGTTTGCCGAAGAGCAGGTCGTTCAAAAGAAAATAAGAGCGATAGAATTTTCCGGTTTAAGAAATGTAAAAGAACGGGTTATAAAGGACGCAATAAAAATAAGCAAAGGCGATAAGTTTGATAAGAAACTTGCCGATGAGGACATATCAAATATATATAAACTGGGGTTATTTTCTGATGTAGCAGTTGATGTATCTGATTATAAAGACGGGGTTAAGGTTACCTTTATAGTTCAGGAGAAGCTTATTGTTAAACAGATAGATTTCAAAGGAAACAAGGAGTTTTCAAACAGGAAATTAAAAGAAGAGATATCAACAAAAGAAAAAGAAGGGTATGACACCAGGAAAATTCAGGATGATATAAGGAAGATAACAACACTTTACAAAGATAAGGGATATGCTGATGTAAGGATAGATGATTTTTCAACTACTGATGAGACCTCCGGTTTTGCGACTGTCACTTTTTCAATTAGCGAAGGCAACAAAATTCTTATAGGTGGGGTTGAAATAGAAGGCGTAACGAGTTTTAAGCCCAAGAAGATAAAAAAACTATTTGATACAAAGAAGAAAAAAGTTTATAAAGAAGAGACCTATGAGGAAGATGTAAAGAAAGTAGAAGCATTTTATAAAGATAACGGATTTGTTAATGTAAAAGTACTTGACCCGGGAATAACATACGATGAAACCCGCACAAAAATGTTTTTACGCGTTATAATAGACGAAGGTAAAAGATACAAAAATGGCAAAGTTAGTTTTACCGGTAATACAGTGTTTACAGAAAAAGATTTGTTGAGTAATTTTAATTTTAAAGCAGGTGAAATTTTCAATCAGACGAAATATGATGAAAGCGAATCAAATATCAAGTCTTTATACGCTGATAAAGGTTACATTCGGGCTAAATTAGATTCAACTACCACCAAAAACGATGATACGGGTGTTGTGGATGTTTCGATTAATATAATTGAAAATGGCATTATATATATAGACAGGATTTTTATAGACGGTAACACAAAGACAAAAGAATATGTAATAAAGCGGGAACTTCTTGTACAGGAAGGCGATGTTTTTGCTGTAGGCAGAATAAGAAGAAGCCAGGAACGGCTTTATAATCTTGGTATCTTCAGGGATGTAAAAATAGATATTGAAGAGACAAAAGAACCGGATAAAGCTAATTTGGCAATAGAAGTAGAAGAAGATAAAACAGGATTAGTTTCGCTCGGTGCAGGATATTCCACGGTTGATAAGGTTGTAGGTACGGTTCAGGTTTCAGAAATAAATCTTTTTGGAAGGGGTCAGAAAATAAATTTAACATATGAGATTGGTTCAAGAAAGCAGAATTATGAAATTGGTTTTACGGAACCGTATCTTTTTAGAAAAAAACTTCTATTTGGTGTTGATATTTTCAATACAACAGTTTACAGGAGTTATGGAACAGATTCAACTGCCTATCAGGAAAGAAGAAGGGGCGGCGATATACGGATAGGCAAACCGATATCGGACATACTTTCACTTAATTTTACATATGCTTACGAAGAAGTAAAAGTTTTTAATGTAGATAGTGATTTGGCGGCTGACATTCCAACTTCTGAGGATGTTGCATCATCACTTACTTCTGCCATCACTCGTGATACAAGAGACAATGTTTTCGATACAGTTAGAGGTTCAAAATATTCTCTTGCTGTAAAAGTTGCAGGTGGTCCTTTTGGAGGAAATATTAACTTTTACAAACCGAACCTTACATTATCTAAATTTATTCCTACGTTTTGGAAGTTTGTAATCGGGTTAAATACACGTATTTCATATGTAAAAGAATTTCCTCCTTCCGATGATGTTCCGATATATGAAAAATTTTTCTTAGGCGGTGCGGATACAATTCGTGGTTATGATTACGGAGAAGTGGGACCTCCCGGAAAAGGGAAGATAATTTCAGTATCAAATATTGAATACAAGTTCCCGATTATTCAGGAAAAGGGGCGTTCTATATTGTCTGCTGCAATTTTTGCTGATATGGGCGGTTCCTGGGAAAAGAATGATGAAATAACTACTAAGATAGGTTCTAAGGAAAGACAACTCAAAACAGGTGTTGGGTTTGGTATAAGATTAAGACCTATGCCTGTTCTTCCAATAAGAATAGATTGGGGTTATGGGTTAAATCATAAACCTGGAGAACAATTATCACAATTTTATTTCACAATGGGTCAAGTATTTTAGATATTTTATCTGCCCGTACTCAAACGGGGTGAGGAAAATTATGGGATATAGTCTTAGACTAAAAAACGTAAATAAAATATTTATCTTATTTATTGCTGTGGGTTGTATGACTTTTGGCAGTGTTTATTCTGCTACAATTTCCGGTCAGCGGATTGGCTCTGTCGATATAAATCGTATAATAGAAGTATATCCTGAAGCGAAAAAGATTAAAGAAGACCTTTCCGCGAGTTTACAAACCCGTAAAACTAATATAGAAAATTTTCAAAATCAGATTGATTCAGTTGAAAATGAAATCGAAAACATGGAAGAACAGCTTAAAAAATATGAAAAAGCTAAACAGGAAGCTATGCTGATACCGGTGGCGGCTCCGGTAACTGCATATTCATACGGTGAACCGGTTAAAACGTCAAGTGGGGCTGTAGGAAATATCAGTTTATCTAGTGGGGCTGTTGCATTGTTAGGCGGTGCTGTAGGCAACATTAGTTCATCTAGCGGGGCTGTAGCAATGTCAGGCGCTGCTGTAGGTAACAGTAGTTCATCTAATACGGCAATTACTGCATCAACTGGAGTTCTAAATATGATACCTGAAATATCTTCGCCGACATTTACAGCAGATGATATAAAATTAAAAAAAAGTAACCTTGAAAAACAAAAAAAAGATCTCGTGAAATATCTGGAATCAACAAAACAGGAAGAAAAAGCGATAAATAGTAAAATTAAGAAAAATCTTTTTGGAAAAATATACGATGTTATAAGAGAAGTATCTGATGAAGAAGGCTTAACCGTTGTTATAGATTCCAGCCTTATTATTTACGGAGAAGAAGTACAGGATATAACAGAAAAAGTAATAAAGAAATTAAAATAGATTTCGTCCTATTAAGTCATTACGAAATCTATCCCGAACTCGATTCGGGATCTATCATAACGACAACTGGACATTTGGATTTGAAAATCTATTCACAGCGGGACTATAAGCGTGAAAAAAACATTAAAAGAAATTGCTGGAATTACAGGTGATGAAGTTTTTGGAAACGAAAATACGATTATTACTAATATTGCGGGAATTGAAGAAGCAAAAGAAGGCGATATTACATTTGTTTCAAATCCCAAATACATCCAATTTGTAGAGACGACAAAAGCATCAGCAATAGTAATATCAGAAGCCCAAAAATCTAAAGTCAGAATTCCTGCGATAGTTTCAAAAAATCCGTACTTATCTTATACAAAAATACTTATATATATTGCTAAAGAAAGAGAAAAACATCCGTCAGGAATATCCGAAAAATGTTCGATATCTAAGTCGGCAGTAGTCAAAGATAATGTTGCTATATCTGATTTTACGGTAATCGGGGATAATGCGGAAATAAATACAGGTACGATTGTTTATCCGAATTGCTATATTGGAAGAAATGTTAAAATTGGTAAAAATTGTCTTATTTATTCCAACGTGACAATTAGGGAAAATATTATAATCGGCAATAATGTTATTATTCATTCCGGGACAGTTATTGGTTCTGATGGATTTGGTTATGTTCCGGAAAACGGTGTTTTAAAGAAAATTCCTCAGATAGGAATCGTTGAAATCGGAGATGATGTTGAAATTGGTGCTAATGTGACAGTTGATAGGGCAACAACCGGAAAAACTTTTATAGGTAAAGGAACAAAAATAGATAACCTTGTTCAGATTGCTCATAATGTTCAAATCGGAGAAAACTCTATAATAGTTGCCCAAGTGGGAATTTCAGGAAGCACCAAAATAGGCAATGGTGTTACTATAGGCGGGCAAGCAGGATTTGCCGGACATATAACAATTGGAGATGGTGCTATAGTTGCTGCTCAAGCCGGTGTTATTGGTAATGTTCAGTCCAAAGAGACAGTATCTGGTTATCCTGCAAGACCACATAAACAAGCAATGAGGATTTATGCTTTAATCCAGAGATTACCCGAGCTATTTGAAGAATTTAAAAAACTTAAGAAACAATGCTAATAATCACCGATTACTATGCAGATTGACGATTAAATCTGCGTAAATCAGCGAGGTTTTATGGAAAAACAAAAGACAATTTCAAAAGAGGTTTCATATTCAGGAATCGGGCTTCATACCGGAAATAATGTTTCAATTAAATTAAAACCTGCTCCTGAAAATACAGGGATAGTCTTTGTCCGGACTGATTTGCCCGGGCAACCGCAAATAAAAGCAGATATTTCTAATGTCTTGACAACTGTCCGGGGTACAACTGTCGGCTTAGATGAGAAAACATCAATTCATACCATAGAACATCTACTTGCGGCGTTATTTGTTTTTGGGGTAGATAATTTAGTTATTGAAATGAATTCCAATGAGCCTCCGGTGGCAGACGGTAGTGCATTGCCGTTTGTTGAACTTATAAAGAAAGCAGGTATAACAGAACTAACAAGTGAAAAGAAAATATTAAACATTTCAAAACCGGTCGTTTATAAAAACGGTGATGTTTTAATAACTGCGGTCCCTTCTGATAAATTCAGTATTTCATGCACGGTAGTATATAATCATCCTTTATTGAAAACCCAGTTTTTTAGCATTGATATAACACCGGAAATATTTGAAAAGGAAATTGCACCGGCAAGAACATATTGTTTTGATTATGAAATTGAGGCGTTGAAAAGCAAAGGGCTTGCAAAAGGCGGTAATTTAGAAAACGCTATAGTAATAGGTGCTAAAAAAATCCATACGAAACTTAGATTTGAAGATGAGTTCGTACGTCATAAAATTCTTGATTTAATCGGTGATATTTCATTGCTTGCTAATTCATTAAAAATGGAAATTTCGGCTTTAAAATGCGGTCATAAAAATAATATAGAATTTGCCAAAAAAATTGCTTCAGAAATTACAGGTAAGTCATCTTTATCAGAAAAATCCTCATGGCAGATACCTGAAGGGAAAATGGTTGATATAGATGAAGTCAAATCAATTATACCGCATAGATTTCCGTTTCTTTTTGTTGATAAAGTGATTTTAGTGGAAGAATTAAAAAGAGCTGTCGGAATAAAAAATGTTTCTGCAGGTGAGCCTTTTTTTCAGGGGCATTTTCCCGAAAGACCTATAATGCCCGGTGTTTTAATCGTCGAAGCGCTTGCTCAAACTTCATGCGTATTACTTCTGGCGAGACCTGATTTAAAAAATAAGAAATTGGCATATTTTATGTCAATAAATAATGTTAAATTCAGAAAACCGGTTTTACCCGGGGATACAGTTTATTTGGATATTGAAGTGGTGCGGGCAAAACAAACAACAGGTATAGTAAGAGGTTGTGCATATGTGGAAGGAAAGCCGGTAACAGAAGCTGAATTTACATTCATTTTAGTTGATAAACCCTAAAAAAATTCGCGAGGTGTAACATGATTCACACAACTGCTATAATTGATAAATCGGCAGAAATTGATAAAGACGTTGAAATAGGTCCTTATTCAATTATTGGAAAAGATGTAAGAATAAAAAGCGGGACTGCGGTTGGTGCTTTTTCGGTAATTGAATATGCAGAAATAGGTAAGGATTGTAAGATATTTTCTTCGGTTTTTATAGGTACTGCTCCGCAGGATTTAAAATACAAAAATGAAAAAACAAAAGTCGTTTTGGGCGATAATTGTATAGTAAGAGAATGTGCTACGTTAAATCGCGGAACATCTGCACATGGTGTTACTGAAATAGGTAACAATTGTATGCTTCAGGCATATACACATGTCGGGCACGATTGCATAGTAGGTAATAATGTGATAATGTCAAATGCATCGACACTTGCCGGGCATGTGGAAGTAGGGGACAATGTTGTGATAAGCGGGTTGGTTGCTGTACATCAGTTTGTAAAAATAGGAAGATATGTTATGCTTGGTGGTGGTGCAATGGTGGTTCTGGATGTGCCTCCGTTCTGTCAGGCGCAGGGTGACAGAGCAAAACTTGTTGGACTTAATATTGTAGGTTTAAAAAGGCACAATTTTACCGAAAAACACATAAGTGATATAAAATCAACATACAAAACTGTTTTCACATCAGGACTTATTGTTGCGGAAGCTATTGACCAGCTCTATGCCTCAAATCCTTCCAAAGAAGTTAAAGAATTTATAGATTTCATAAAGAATTCTAAACGAGGGATTACAAGACCCGGAAGACCTACTGAAGACGATTCTGAATAAACAAAGAAAAAAACTATGATTGGATTGATAGCAGGCAATGGTAACTTTCCTTTAATTTTCACAAGACAAGCAAAAAAGAGAGGAGAAAAAGTTATTGCCATCGCTCTTTTTGATGAAACAGATAAAACAATTGAAAGTATTGCAGATAAAACTTACTGGATAAATGTAGGACAGCTTTCAAAACTTATTGAAATATTAAAAAAAGAAAAAATAGAAAAATGTATAATGGCAGGTCAGGTAAAACATACCAAACTCTTTTCTGTAAAACCTGATTTAAAAGCACTCGCATTACTTGCAAAACTTAAATCAAAAACAGCCGACTCACTTCTTTCTGCGGTATGCAGTGAACTGGAAAGAGAAGGTATTAAGTTTATACCTTCGAACACATACCTTTCCGATTTTATCCCAAAAGCAGGACTTCTTACCAAAAGAAAACCTGACAAAACACAAAAAGAAGATATTGAATTTGGATATAAAATTGCAAGAGAAGTTGCACATTCTGATATAGGTCAAACCATCTGTGTAAAAGATAAATCTATTGTGGCAGTAGAAGCTATGGAAGGAACCGACGAATGTATAAGAAGAGCGGGAGAAATTACAAAGGATTTTGTAGTTATCAAAGCAGCCAGACCTAACCAGGATATGCGGTTTGATATACCTATTGTAGGTTTGAAAACAATTGAAACATTAAAAAACGCCAAATCATCTGTAATGGCTGTTGAATCGGACAAAACTCTTATATTGGAAATGGATGAAGTAATAAAATTCGCTAATGAAAATGAAATTTGCATATTAGCAATTAAATGAATAAATGAGAACAGTTGTTTTACTGACCATATCAAATATATTTATGACGATTGCATGGTATGGACATTTAAAATATAAAAGTTCACCTTTAGGAAAAGTCATTTTGATAAGTTGGCTTATTGCATTTGTGGAATATTGTTTTCAGGTTCCGGCAAACAGATGGGGACATTCCCAGTTTTCAGCTGCACAGTTAAAGACGATTCAAGAAGTAATAACACTTGTGATTTTTTCAATATTTTCAATAATTTACTTAAAAGAAGATTTTAAATGGAATTACCTTGTTGGTTTCAGCTTTATAATTTTGGCAGTTATTTTTATATTCAAAAAATGGTAATTTATCGTTTGGGAATATAATAAAAAATAGGGCAGGCAAACCTTGCCCCTACGCGTAGGGGCGACCTTGGTCGCCCTAATTTAATGTATAGGAATTTCAATGTGCGGCTATACTATCAATTGGTTTGTAACTGCAAAGCGAAGCTTTGCTTATCTTGTGTTACTTTAGGATAATTTTATGAGAATAGGTGTTGTTGGTGTCGGTTCATTAGGGCAGCATCATGCAAGAATATATTCGCAACTTAGTGATATAGAATTTGCCGGTGTTTGCGATACGGATAAAAAAATATCCGAGAAAATTGCTAAAAAATATAATACGCAATATTTTACAGATTATAAAGACTTTCTAGGGAAAATTGATGCTGTAAGCATCGTAGTCCCGACTCCCTTGCATTATCAATTAGCAAAAGATTTTCTGGAAGCAGGGATTCATTGCCTGGTTGAAAAACCCATTACTGATAATATTTTACATGCAGAGAAATTACTTAAAATTGCTAATGAAAAGAACGTTATTCTTCAGATAGGGCATGTAGAAAGATTTAACACCGCTGTGATAGAAGCACAAAAATACATAAAATTGCCAAAATTTATCGAGGCACAACGGCTTGGTCCCTATAATCCGCGTATGGCGCATATAGGCGTTGTTATGGATTTAATGATTCATGACATAGATATTATTTTAACTCTTGTTAATTCAAAAATAGTTCAAATGGATGTTATTGGGGCAAAAGTTTTATCACAAAATGAAGATATTGCTAATGTTCGTTTGAAATTCGAAAATGGATGTGTTGCTAATATCTCAGCATCACGTGTTTCGCTTAATAAATTCAGAAAAATACGGATTTTTCAGGATGATACTTATATTTCACTTGATTATATGGACCAGAATTTGAAGATTTATAAGAAGAAGTCAGATGTTGTAACTTCGTTGTCGGACATTAAGATTATAAAACCCAGGTTAAAAAAAGAAGAACCGTTAAAAAGAGAACTCGAACATTTTGTTAATTGTATAAAAACCAGTGAAAAGCCTTTAGTAACCGGGGAACATGGAAGGAATGCATTGGAAGTTGCTATTGAAATACTGAAAAAGATGAAATTGTAAATATGAAGATTTTTATATCTGCAGGGGATCCGTCCGGAGATTTACACGGGTCAAATTTAATAAAAGAACTTAAAATTCAAAATCCTCAGGTTGAAATATGCGGGTTCGGTGGAAGTAAAATGGCTTCCGTTGGAAACATTTTTGACAGGATAGCTGACGCTTCGATTATCGGTTTCTGGGAACCGGTAAAAAATCTGGTTAGACTCAAAAGGGATCTTAAAATTGCAGAACAGTTTTTTATTAAAGAAAAACCTGCCGGGGTTGTTCTGATAGATTATTACGGTTTTAACATTCATATAGCCAAAGCGGCAAGTAAACATAAAATTCCTGTTATTTATTTCATTTGTCCGCAAGTATGGGCGACAAGAATAGGGCGGCTAAAAACTCTAAAAAAATATATTAAAAAAGCATTGGTTATTTTTCCGTTTGAAAAGGAAATTTATCGGAATGCAGGTATCGATTGTGAATTTGTAGGACATCCGTTTTTAGATATTATCCCTGATTTTCCGGGTGGTCACTCAAATAACTGCTTAAATATAGGATTGATGCCGGGTTCCAGAATACAGGAAATTAATAAACATTTTACTCCGTTTTACAAAGCATTTTTAAAAATATCAGAAGAGTTTAATAATGCAGAGTGTATTATTCCTGTATTCTCAGACAAGGTTACTGAATATATAAAGAAATACTTTAAATTCAATTTTGAAAAAGTAAAGTTTATTCCGCATGATAATTATAAGAAAAGAGCAAAGATGGATTTTTGTATTACGTCTTCGGGTACTTCTACGGTAGAAAATATGATTTTAGGTGTACCGATGGTGATTGTTTATAAGACGTCTTTTTTGACATACACTATTGCTAAAGCCTTAATTAATATTAAACATATCGGAATGGTGAATATACTTGCCGGTAAAATGGTTAGTCCTGAATTGATTCAAAAAGAAGCAACATCTGAAAAGATTGCGGAGAAATGTATTGAAATATTAAAAAATAAATCAATTTATGAAAAAACCAAAATAGAGTTTAGGGAAATCAAGCAGAAGTTTGGTGTTTCCGGGACCACGAGAAGAGTTGCAAAAATAGTTCTTGATGAGTTTAAAAAAATGTCATAGGTATTCGTTAAAATTGTTGGCAGTCAGGCTGTCATTGCGAGCCCGCCAACGGTTCAGTGGCGGGCGTGGCAATCTCGCTTTTTTTACGACGAATGATATTGTTTCTTAAATCTCGTTCTTAGGGAAAATCGAGATTGCTTCGTGGCATCGTAGGCACTGAGTGTAACAAATATGTCCGCAATGACGACAAATACGGATGTATTAATTAAAAACTCTTGTATTTTTAAAGGATAGATAAAAGAAAAATGTATAATAATTTAAGAAGGTTTATTGCTTTTTTGTTTGCTATCGTAGTTTTGTATTTTGCAGTGAAGACCGAAATGCTTTTTTATTGGGCTATTATTTTTATTTTTTTTGGAGAAATTATACGGGTCTGGGCGGCCGGATATATTAGAAAAAATAAAATACTTTCAATTGTTGGTCCGTATAAATATGTCCGGAACCCGCTTTATGTCGGTTCACTTTTAATAGGCATTGGTTTTGGTTTATTTATTTGGAATTTTTACATTTTAGCTTTTATTGTAGTACTTTTTATTGTAATTTATACTTTACAAATAAATTCGGAAGAAAAGGAACTTAAAAATATTTTCGGAGAAAAATATCTTGATTATAAAAAGAATGTAAGGCGATGGTTACCCGGGATAAAACCATATGGATTGGAAAATGGGGAATTCGACGTAAAACTTGCTATTTTTAAGAATAGGGAGTATAATGCAATTTTTGGCTGTATAGGAATGATTTTAGCTATTTTAATATTAAGAAAAATTTGATTGATAACTCCAAATTCTAACAGAAATTGATGTTGTTAAAAAATTGATTTTAAATTATAAGAAGTGAAGTGAGGGGGGGGGGACGAGATGAATTACAAGACTAGTATAAAAGTAATGTTGTTTGCTGGGGTGATCTTTTTACTGGGAGTGAATTCTTATAGTGCAGAGCCGACTTCTCAAGGACGTATAAAGTTTGATGTAGATATTCAGGATGATGCGGGTATAGATACAGTAAGTAAAATTGTAACCTTGAAAAATATCAAAGCATCAGAAATTGAGATGTTCATCAAGGGTCGTCTTTCCCGTTATGGGACGGTTCAAGTAAACGATGCTTTAAATATGATTATAATTACAGATAAACAACCAAAAGTTAATGACTTATCAAAACTTGTTCAAGAATTGGATATAAATGGATTAAAAGAATTTCTTCGTTTAAAAACAGAATCAATTTCTTTAAAATATACACAAGCATTCATGATTAAACCTCTGGTCCAGTCACAGTTATCACCAGATGGCAGTATACTGGTAGATAGTGATCATAATACCCTGGTAATCACTGATGTGGGAAGTAAAATTGATTTCATCAGAAACCTGATTGCCAAATTAGATACTCCTGTACCACAGATAGTCATTGAGGCAAAGATAATTGAAATCAGCCAGGATTATATAAGTAAAGTTGGGCTTGATTGGAATGCTCTAACAGGAATATTAGAAGGTAATTTAAGTTATTCTAACAGCAAAATTAACTATGGCACTTCTCAAACAGATACTAGTAATTATACACCAAATACCAGTAATAACCATACTTGGGATAACGTTTCTAAAAATAAACAAAATAACAATAACTTTAATACAAGTGTATATCTTAGGAATGCAAATTTAGGAGATTTTGTTAACATGTTGGTCAATGATGGTAACGCAAAGATACTTTCCTCACCGAAAATTATTACTTTGAACAATAAGTCGGCAACCATATACACTGGTGATTCAATAATGTATATGCAACAGAACAGTTCATATGAAAATTCAAATAGAATCGGACTAACTTTAAATGTAACGCCACTTGTAAAATCTGATGACTTAATTAATTTAAATATAAATGCACAAATAAGTGATTTGATAGGTTGGAGTCCGCAAGGACAGCCAATGGTTTCATCACGTCAAGCGGCAAGTACGATAGACATAAAGAATGGTCAAACTTATGTGATGGGTGGTATTGAAAAAACAACTTTAGTGGATTCAATAAAAGGTGTTCCTGTATTAAAAAGCATTCCTTTGATTAAGTATCTATTCTCTAAGAAAACAAAAACTAAAATTACCAATCAAGTTCTCATTTATATTACATCACGTATTCTTATCAGTACTGGTGAAGAATCTCAAAAGAACATTGAGCAATTAAAAAAAATTGAAAAGTAGAGAAAAATTAGGGTGGTGTCATTGAAACATCCTATCTAGTGATATTTGTTGGAGGACAAAATGCCGGAAATAAGGCAAAATCTTGTTACAAAAGATTGGGTAATTATATCAACAGAAAGGGCGAAACGACCTGAAGATTTTAAAAAGAAAGAAAAATTAAAAGTAATTTTACCGGAATATGAGCAAAACTGTCCTTTTTGTCCTGGTAATGAAGAAAAGATGTCACCCGATGAGACACTTCATATTAACAGGGGCGGAAAATGGCAGGTAAGGATAATTCCTAATAAATTTCCGGCATTGTCCAAGACAGGTGATAGAGTGCGTACTGTGGATGGCATTAAAAGGAAACTTACTGGTGTAGGACTTCATGAAGTAGTTATAGAAACTCCGTTACATAATACTACCACTGCACTTTTAAAATATGAAGATGTTTGTGATATAATTAAGTCATACAAAATACGGTACAATGAAATGCTTGCTGATAAGCGGGTTGAGATGATAATAATTTTTAAAAATCACGGTGAAGCTGCCGGAACTTCATTGCTTCATCCGCATTCGCAGATTGTCGCAACTCCGGTTGTTCCTGCACAGGTAAGGGAAAGATTTAACGATGCGCAAAAATATTTTGATGAAAATTTTGAATGTGTTTTTTGTAAAATTCTCGCGGAGGAATTGAAAGACGGCTCACGCATAGTACTTGAAAGCAAACATTTTGTTGCGTTTATTCCATATGCGGCACTGTCTCCGTTCCATTGCTGGATTTATCCAAAAAAGCATTATTCAAGTTTTGGCGATATAACTGAAGATGAAGTTTTTGATTTAGCTTTTAACCTGCACACAACGCTAAAAAAATATTACAAAGGACTTGATAATCCTGATTTCAATTACGTCATACGTTCATCACCGACAGATTTAAATAATCTTGATTTTTTCCATTGGTATATTAGTATTGTTCCGCGTCTAACAAAAACAGCAGGATTTGAATTGGGTAGCGGTATGTTTATTAACTCGTCTTTTCCGGAAAATGATGCAAAGTTTTTAAGAGAAGTTAAAATATGAACTCAGTTCCCATTTTACTTTATCATCATATCTCATATGACAGGGAAATTACACCGGACGGGTTTTTTCAGCAGCTTGTATTTTTGAAGAAAACAGGGTATGAGACGATTTTTCTTAATCAACTGCCTTGTTTTACAAAAAAGGTTAAAAAGTCAGTTGTAATAACTTTTGATGATGGTTTTGTCGATAATTGGATTTATGCTTTTCCGATACTTAAGAAGTTAAATATGAAAGCGACCATTTTTGTAACTACATCTTACATTGATGATGGTCTTGTTAGGCAAAATTACGACGACAATTCTGAAATAAAGCTTGATACTTTGAAGAACGAAAAAGATAAAAAATATTTTCTGAATTGGCAGGAACTTAAAATTATGTATAAATCCGGCTTGATAGATATACAATCGCATACAAATACACACAAAAATTTCAACAAATACAATGAATATGAAAATATAGAAGAAGAGATTAAGGTGTCAAAAAATATTATAGAAAAAAATCTTAATAAAGAATGTGGATTTATATGCTGGCCTTGGGGTAAATACAGGAAAAATTGGGTGGATATCGCAAAGAATAACGGGTATACAGGTTGTGTAACTACAAGAGTCGGGGCAAACACAGAAAAAACAAACCCGTATGAAATAAAAAGGTTCAAAATAGAAAAAGAAAATATTGATTGGTTTTCAAATAGAGTATCATTGTGCAGTAACAAAATGATTGTTAATTTATACGGACTGGTGTTTGGATTGGATAGAAAGGTAAAAAATATATTTAATGAATATCGCACATATAACTAACTCGACCGGTACATCCGGCGGAACCGAACAGATGATTTTGCTTATTAAAGGACTTAAGCAAAACGGTCATAACATAACACTCATAATTCCTCCAAAAAGTGATGTAGAAAATCGACTGACAGGTTCTTCAGTTAATATAAAAACTATGAAGATGCGGCAAGATTATGATATCTTTGCAGCGCTAAATCTTCGGAAATATTTGAAAGATGAAAAAATTGAAGTTCTTCACAGCCATCATTCAAAGTCCCATTCAATAGGGCTTCTGGCAACTTACGGTTTGAAAAACATAAAATTTGTTGCCACAAGAAGAGTAATATTCAAGTTAAGAAAAAATATTTTTAGCCGGTTTAAATATAAAACTAAAAGAGTTGATAAATATATAGCTGTTTCGGAAGCTATTAAAAGGAATCTTGTTGATTATGGAATAGAAGATAAAAGAGTTGAGGTGATTTACAGTGCGACAGATATCGGTAAATTTAGCCCTGACGGTGAATCTAAAATACGCGAAGAGTTTAAAATCCCCTTGACTTCTTTTGTAGGATGTTTAATCGGAAATTATTCATATTATAAAGGACATACTTTTTTTTTGGAAGCAATTCCGGAAGTGCTGAGAAAATTCCCGGATATTAAATTTTTAGTTGTTGGAAATGTGAGTAAAGAACTCGTAGAACTATCAAAAAATTTAAAAATTGAAAACAATGTGATTTTTCTCGGTTTTAGGTCCGATATTCCTGAAATTATGAGAGCATCTGATTTTTTAGTTTGTCCTTCACTCCAGGAAGGTCTTGCCGGTGTAATCAGGGAAGCGATGGCTGTCGGGCTTCCGGTTATAGCAACCAGGGTTGGTGGAAATCCGGAAATAGTAAAAGATAACGAAACCGGCATTTTAATAGAACCAAAAAATTCAAATGCAATTGCGAACGCTATTGTAAGCCTGATTGGGAAACCTGGTGACGCACAAAGAATGGGGGAGAAAGGAAGAGAACTTGTTATGGAAAAATTTTTAGTTAAATCAATGATTTTAAAACACGAAAAACTTTATACGGGGTTATTAAATGAACAAATCTAGCCAGATATTTTATTATTTAAAACCTTACAAAACCAGATTTATTTACTCGGTAATATGTATGGTATTTATTGCTGCTTTTCAGGCGTCACTTATGTATCTGATTAAGCCGACAATAGATAAGATATTTGCAAATAAACAGAAGGAATTTGTTGTACCGCTTATTGCGGCAATAATTCTCGCTTCATTTTTGAAATTCATTTTCTCGTATTTTCAAAGTTACTTTCTTTCATGGATAGGACAAAATGTTGTCAGAGATATAAGAAATAAAATGTATGAGAAACTTCTCAATCTTTCACTTGATTATTATATAAAGTCATCGACCGGCCAGCTGATTTCCCGTCTTACATATGACGTTTCTTTAATTCAGCGTGCTATTGTTATGATTCCGAGAAATATATTAAGAGATGGTCTATATATAATATTTTATATCGGGGTTATGTTTTCTCTAAATGTTAAATGGACATTAGCAATATTTATAGCATTTCCGATTATATCATTGGTGATATTAAAAATAGGCAAGAAAATTAAAAAGAGGTCAAAACTAGTTCAGGAATTTACGGGAGGGATATATTCTCTTTTACAGGAAAAGATTACAGGTATAAAACTAATAAAGTCTGTAACGTCAGAGCAGGGTGAAGTGGATGAAATGAAAAGACAAAATCAAAAATATTTTGAAATATTTATGCGTTTGACAAGAGCAGATATTTTGCAGGCACCGCTAATTGAATTTCTTGGTGTGATTGGTATTTCTATTGTAATATTATGGGGAAGTTTAGAAGTGATAAGAGGAACAATAACACAAGGGACATTTATTGCGTTTATAGCTACTGCAATGTCAATGTACAGGCCTGCAAAATCGCTAACTGAAGTTAATACTGATATTCAAACGGCACTTGCCGCAAGTGAGCGAATCTTTGAAATTCTCGATACTAAACCGACTGTTTTTGATATTAAAGATGCAAAGGAAATGTCAGATTTCAGAAAAGAGATAATATACGAAAATATTTCATTTTCATATGATTTAAACAAGCCCAAAGTATTAATGAATATGAATTTTACAATAAAGAAAGGTGAAATATTAGCGATTGTCGGACCATCGGGAAGCGGTAAAACAACAATAATAAACCTTTTGGCGAGATTTTTTGACCCGACAGCAGGCAAAATTACAATTGATGACGAAGACATAAAAAATTTAACTGTAAAATCTCTCAGGCAGAACATGGGTATCGTTACACAAGAGACCATCTTATTCAATGATACTGTTAAAAATAATATTTGTTATGGGATATCGGATAAGAATATCAATGACGTCGAAAATGCAGCAAAATTAGCAAATGCGCACGATTTTATAATAAAACTTCCCAATAAGTATGATACAATAATAGGTGAAAGAGGAGTTACGCTTTCGGGCGGTGAAAGACAACGGCTTGTAATAGCAAGAGTTTTCTTGAAAAATCCTCATATACTCATACTTGATGAAGCTACTTCGGCGCTTGATTCTCAATCGGAGAATTTGGTTCAGGAAGCTATAAACAAACTTATGAAAGATAAAACAACAATTGTAATAGCGCATAGATTATCAACCATTAAATCAGCTAATAAAATTGTTGTTGTGGATAAAGGCAGAATTGCTGCTATAGGTAATCACTTTGAACTATTTGAAAAATCACCATTATACAGATCTCTTTACGAATTGCAAAACCTTGAATAATTATTACCCGCACCCCCTGACTTTAGTCAAGGTGAATGCAAGAAGGGTAATCTGCTCCGCCACAAAGCATTGGCGGATGGTGGATTGGAGGCATGAGTGAAAAAAATATCTTTGTTAGTTATGCTGCTTTCTTGTTTTATTAATTTTATTTATACAGTTTCTGAAGCAAAAGAAGAAATTTCTTTGCCGAAATTTATTTATGATGGCAGAACAATTGATGCAAAAGCAATAGGTCTAGGAGAAGCTTTTGTTGCTGTAAGTGATAACCCGTCGGCAATGTACTGGAATCCTGCAGGATTAAAACAAATTGAAAAAAAATATTTTGCAACATGTTTAAATGTTTCCCGCAAATCTGATGCAGGTAATGAAGAACTTTTTGCAAATGATTCTCTAAAGGACAGGAACTTGATTTTTATGGGATTTGTAGGACCGAACGGTGCATTTGCTTTTAAACCAATCACGGATTACGAAGGTGTTTTTGATGGCAAGGAAATAGAAATACGTGCAAATAAGTATTCCTTTTCATCAGCTTCACAATATGCTCCAAATCTGGTTGTTGGAGTAAATCTTAACTACATTTCCGCGCAATTGGGAGTAATAGACAGGGCAGTGTTATCTACAAATATTTCAGATGGAAATGGCGCGTCGGCTGATGTCGGGTTGCTTTACACAGTATCTGATAATATGAAATTGGGTTTAAATGTTGAGAATTTCCCCGGTTATATTTGGTGGAGTGATTATAAATATCAGAAATTAAAAATACATCTACGGACCGGGATTTCCATAAATCCGGTAAAATGGCTTTTATTAACAGGGGATTATGAAAATATAGATTCAATAAAGAAAGAATATTGCCATTATGGAATGCAACAGGCAGTAACACAGCACCTGTTTTTAAGAGAGGGAATAATAAACGAAAAGTTTTCAGAAAAATCTTATAAGAAAACCTATGGAGTAGGCTACGAAATAAAAGATTGGATTATGGATTTTGCTACCGGTATATACAAACTTGATAATGCCGCAAAAGACAAAGTAACCGATTATATCTTTTCACTAAACATTCCTATTTAGTGCCTGATTAAAAAACCACAAACAGGCACTGATTACACAGATTAAACTGTAGATTATATAGAAATGTCATTGCGAGGAATGGAATGACGTTAGCCCGCCAACGGTTCAGTGGTGGGAAGCAATCTCATAGTATTGTGTCTTCTTGGGACGAAGTCGCTTATTTTACAATGCGGCCGGATTTTATACATTTTGTACAAACGTATTCTGAAGTTCTTCTTCCGTCAAGAAGAATTCTTATTTTCTGAAGGTTGGGTTTGAATTTTCTTCTGCTTGCCTTATGAGAATGGCTAATAGAATTTCCGGAAGTTGTTTTTTTGCCACAAATAACACACTTAAATGCCATAA
Organism: Elusimicrobiota bacterium; assembly: GCA_028718185.1. NCBI lineage: Bacteria > Pseudomonadati > Elusimicrobiota > Elusimicrobiota bacterium. The sequence goes on along the minus strand of JAQUMH010000001.1, from coordinate 229,462 downwards.
TTTCCTCCAAAAGAGATTTGTATTGGTGTAATTATATTAAAAAATAGAAAAATGTCAATAGAGAATATTTCAGTCAGGTACCTAAAAGGAGTCGGAGAAAAAATTGCGGCGAAACTGGACCGGTACTTAGGAATCTGTTATATAAAAGATTTATTATATTATTTTCCCAGGGATTGGGAGGATAGGTCAAATCCAAGAAAGATATCAGAACTTAAACCTGCCGAAAAAATAACAATCAGGGGCAAAGTTGTAAAAACATCAACGGAATTTCGCGGCAGGTATTTAGTAGTATTTAAAGCAGAGATAAATGATTCAACGGCTACGATAGTTGCAGTATGGTTCAGGCGTTACACAAGGAAATATGATGTCTTAAAAACGTTAAAAAAAGATATTGTAATCGGCGCAGATATATTTGTTACAGGATTAGTGGAAAGTGATTTTTGGAGTCATAGTATAAATGTTTCAGATTATGAAGTTGTCGGTAAAGAAGTTAATGACCTGGTTAATACTAACAGGATTGTCCCCGTCTATTCTCTCACGGAAAAGTTCACCAGCAAATTTTTAAGAACAATAATAAAATTGGCATTAGATAAATATTTAGAAGATGTGTCTGAGTTATTTCCTGAAAAATATCTAAGAAAATACGATTTAAGCGGAATTAAGTATGCAATTAAAAATATTCATTTCCCGGAAAGCTTTAAAGCAAAAGAGATTGCAAGAAAACGGTTATCATTCGATGAATTTTTAAATTTAGAGTTAATGCTTGAGTTGTTCAGGCAAAAAAGGAAAAGAATAATTAAAAATTACAAATATAATCTTACAAAACGATTATTGACATCGTTTAAAAGTAACCTGCCGTTTAAATTTACGGATGCCCAGGTAAAAGTTATTAATGAGATTTTTCAAAATATGCTTTTTCAGCATCCGATGAACAGGCTTTTGCAGGGTGATGTCGGAAGCGGTAAAACTGTAGTTGCGCTTTCTTCGATGTTATTAGCAGTCGAGTCGGGTTTTCAGTCAATTCTGCTTGCTCCTACGGAAATCCTTGCTGAGCAACATTTTGCAACTATTCAAAAACTCCTTAAAGGGTTGCCTGTAAAAGTTGACCTTATTGTAGGTAGGATGCCGAAAAAAGAAAAGGTAAATGTAAAAAAAAATATTGCAGACGGGTCGTCGAATATAATAATTGGAACTCATGCGATATTGGAAGAAGATATAAAATTTAAAAAGTTGACATTAATCATAGTTGACGAGCAGCATAGATTCGGAGTAGAACAGCGGTTGAAAATAAAAAGAAAATCAATTTTTTCAGAAGCAGACCTGCTTATGATGACTGCTACTCCGATTCCAAGAACACTTGCACTTACTGCGTATGGAGATTTAGATATTTCGGTGCTTGATGAATTGCCTCCGGGCCGCTGTCCTGTTAAAACTATTGAAATGCCGGAAAAAAACGCATATAATTTTATAAAGGATAAAGTAAAACAAGGCGAACAGGCATTTATTGTTTATCCACTTGTGGATGAAAGCGAAAAAATACAACTTAAATCAGCAGTTAAAGAAGCTGAGAATTTGAGGGAAACAGAATTTAAGGGTTTTTCTGTTGGGTTAATCCACGGCAGGCTAAAATCTAAAGAAAAAGACAAAGTTATGTCGGATTTCGCCAATAGGGTTTATGATATACTTATTTCAACAACAGTAATTGAGGTTGGAATTGATATACCTAATGCAACAGTAATGCTGATAGAACATGCAGACAGATATGGACTTTCAACATTACATCAATTACGAGGCAGAGTTGGGAGAAGCAGTAAAGAGTCATTTTGTATTCTTTTGAGCGATGCCAAAACCGGAGATGCTAAAAAACGGTTAGATATCTTGACAACGACAAACGATGGTTTTAGAATTGCGGAAGAAGATTTAAGCATTCGCGGACCGGGTGAGTTTATGGGGACAGAGCAATCCGGCATACCGGATTTTAAAATTGGAAATATATTAAGTGATTTTGCTATAATAAAAGAAGCGAAACAATTTGCAATTGAGATTATTCAGAATGAACCGGTTTTATTAGATAGTTTAAAAAAAGCAAATCCTAATTTTGAAAAGTTTAGTTTTATAGAGGTTTAGAGGAGGGGAATATTATGAAAAAAATTGCTGTTTATCCGGGAACTTTTGATCCTGCAACTTACGGACATTTGGATATTATAAACAGATCGGCAAAAATATTTGACAAACTTGTTGTAGCTGTCGTTTCCACATCTTCCAAAAAGTCATTTTTTACGGCACCGGAACGGGTGTCAATTCTTAAAAATACGGTAAAGGAAAAGAATGTTGTTGTTGAGTCATTTGACGGTTTGCTGGTTAATTTTATGAAAAAAAAGAACGCAAGAGTTATTATAAGAGGGCTTCGGGCAGTAAGTGATTTTGAGTACGAATTTCAAATGGCATTAACCAATAGAAAACTATACCCGGAAATAGAAACAATGTTTTTGACACCTGCAGAAAAATGGACTTATCTTTCTTCAACTCTTGTAAAAGAAATCGCTTTATTTGGCGGAGACATAAAATGTTTCGTCCCTCCAATTGTAGTGAAGATGTTTAAGGCTAAAAAATAGGGTTGTAGGGTTGTAGGGTTATAGGGTTATAGAGTTATAGAGTTATAGAGTTATAGAGTTGTAGTGTTGTAGTTGCCCGACAACGGTTCAGTGGTTGGCTGATGTTTTGTGGTGAGTGGATTATTGTCCTCCAAAGCATTAGTAGAGGAGCTATCCCTCGGTAGTTAAAGTATCGTTCTCGGAATTGCCAGAATTGTCGTTTGAAATATATGATTGGAGGTAACAGTGAGTTCATCAGGTTTTGGTAGATTTTCGTTTAGGATTATTTTTGTTTTAATCATTCAATTTAATATACTGTCAAATTGTAGAGTTGTTGGTGAGGATTTTTCCTATACTGTTCAAAAAGTTTCTTATTCGAGATATCTTGATAGCGGTACACTCACAGTTATTGCCAGTTTTGATGGAGGCAAGTCGCTTGAACGATGGCAGAATATTCTTGAGTTTGCAAAAGATAATAAAGTCAAATTCACTTTTTTTATTAGCGGAGTTTACTTTATTCCTGATAACGAAAATAAAAAATACGTGGATCCTGTTAATCCATTAAAAGCAGGTATTTCTGAAATAGGTTTTGGTGGAGTAAGTACGGAAGTAGCAAAGAGAACAGAATATACATTAGAGGCATTAGAAGAAGAACATGATGTTGAGACTCATCTTAACGGCCATTTTAACGGTAGTAAATGGGTAGAAGATGATTGGGGGAGGGAGTTTAAAGAATTTAATGAACTATGTAGATTTCTGCCGGAGCCGGTTCATCATGTAAGATTTCCGTTATTGGCGATGAACTACAAGGTTTTTCCTGTAATGATAGAAAACAATATTTATTCGATTACTTCCGTTGTGGAGAATCGTTATGAGGAATTTGACCGAATTACTATAAAACATAAAGGAAAGTTGTATACAATTATTCAATTTCCAATATCCTATGGCCATGAATATAATAAAAATATAATGCTGATGGATTATAATTTCTATATTTTTGATGAAATACACAAAATTAACATGATGAAGTCCGAAGGTGACATGGTTATGCTTTATCTTGAAGAGGCAGAAAAATGTTTTAGAGAACGGCGCCCATTTTTCATAAGTCACCATTTTTCAAACTGGAACCATGAAGCATATTGGAATGCAATGAAACTGGTATTGACTACGATAAAAGAGAAATATAACGTAAAATTCCTTACAGTTTCAGAACTTTATGGTATTGTAAGCAATAAACAGGAAAAATATTAGTTCATAATAATTTCTTTAAATCCTAACTAAAGAAAATATATAAACGTTATAGTTGCTTAATGAAATATGAATAAAAGAAAAATCGGGATAGCTCTTGGCGGCGGTGCTGTGCGCGGTTTGGCGCATATAGGAATTTTAAAAGTACTGGAAATGAATCAGATTCCGGTTAGTTTCATTGCAGGTACAAGCATGGGTGCGATAGTAGGCGGACTTTATGCTGCAGGCATTTCATCTTTTGAACTGGAAGAAATAGCACTTAATTTAAGAAAAGGACGTACTTGGGAGTTGTTTTTACCTTCGCTGTCACATTCAGGTTTTATCTCCGGCGAGCACATTACTAAATATTTAAAAACTTTAATTTCCGACATTGATATTTCAGAACTTAATATACCTTTTAGGGTTGTTGCTACGGATTTTCTCACCGGCACAAAATATATTTTTGAAAAAGGTAGTTTGCTGGATGCAATAAAAGCAAGCAGTTCCGTTCCGGTTGTTTTTACACCGGCAGTTATAGGAGATAGAATTCTGATAGACGGGGGTTTGTCCGTTCCTTTGCCTACGTCCGTAGTACGTGATATGGGTGCTGATGTTGTTTTATCGGTTAATGTTGTTCCATCACCGGAATATAGGAAAAATGTCAAAAAAGTAAAACCCCAGAATCCGGTCTTTAAAAAAATATTCGGCAAAATAAATAATTGGAAATCACTACCTAATGAAAAATGGGGAGAGCATTTTATTAATATAGATTATAATCGTAAAAACAAAATTCTTCCCAATATCCTTAATATCTCTATGCAAACCAGGAATATTATTGAATATAATCTGATTCAGATGGATTTACTGACAAATAAACCGGATTTTCTGCTTGAGCCCAATCATAATATGACCGTAGGCTGGTTTGAGTTTAATAGAGCTGAAGAAATTATTAAAAACGGAGAAAGAGCGGCAGAATCTGTAGTAGAAGTTCTCAAAAAATATTTACAGGAAAGCTGAGCCCGCCAATATAATAATATCATATGCCATTAGCTTCTATTTTAGGTGCCTATATGTTTGTTTCATATGTAATCTTACCTGGTATGTTGCATCATCGATATAAGCATTTGGTATCTTTTTCAAACGTTTCTAAAACGACAGTTACTAAACAAGGAACACCCGGCGATCCAATCAACATAGGTTTGATAGGTACTTCAGCTGAGGTGGCGCATATTCTGTTTATGGCAGGATGGTATCCTGCCGATAAAAGAAATATATTATCACTTACCCATGAAGTGGAAAGTGTAATGATACACAGACCTTATAAGGATGCTCCGGTCAGTAATTTGTATTTTTATGACCGGAAACAGGATATTACTTTTGAGCAACTTGTAAATAACAGTCCTCGCCGCCGTCATCATGTCCGTTTTTGGCGCTCGGTTAACCTTGACATTTCCGGTAGAATATTATGGTTAGGTGCCGCAACATTTGATACAAGTATCGGATTTAGCCACTTAACAGGACAGCTTACGCATCACATAGATCCGGATATTGATGCAGAACGTGATAAACTTATTAGTGATATTGGGAAAACCGGTTTACTTGGTAATGTCTATGAAATTGAAGGTGTCGGTTGGAAAATGGACGGCCGCAACGGTGGTGGAGACAAATATTTTACCGATGGTAAAATAAAGATAGCAAGCATTACGCCAAGTCATCCGGATTAACGTCTTAATGTTCGAAAATGGGAGAAGATATACTTTATGAATACTAATAATAAACAGCACCGGGCTATTTTACAGAGAATCGCTCATAATGCTATGGTTGCGAGAGGATTATTACCTGACTTTTCTGCTCAAGTACTTTCCGAACTTGGTAAGTTCAAAGCAATTACGACGATAAATGATGAGTCTGTTCGTGACCTTAGGAATCTGTTATGGGTTTCTATCGATAACGATGATTCCCGTGACCTGGACCAGCTTACTGTTGCTGAGGCAATACCGGCAGATAAAGTAAAGATTCTTGTTGCTGTGGCTGATGTGGACTCGGCAGTTAAGAATGGTTCAGCAATTGACGAGCACGCTCGCCACAATACTACCTCTGTATATACCGCTGCCGAAGTGTTTCCGATGCTTCCTGAAAAACTCTCCACTGACTTGACATCCCTGAACTTTAATGAGGTTCGACTGGCAATCGTCATTGAGATAGTGCTTTCAGTAGATGGATCTTTAAATAGCTCTGATATTTACAGGGCGTATGTTCGTAATCATGCAAAGCTTGCCTATAATAGTGTTGCCGCATGGCTTGAAGGAAATGGAATTATACCTGAGGCCGTAGCTTCGGTAAAAGGACTTGAAGAGAATCTGCGATTGCAGGACAGAGTGGCGCAAAGCATGAAGAATCTTCGTCATGTTCAGGGTGCTCTTAGTTTTGAAACCGTTGAAGCGAGGCCGGTATTTGACGGTGATGAAATCCGTGGTCTTGAAGTTGAAAAAAAGAACCGGGCAAAAGACATCATTGAAAATTTCATGATAGCGGCAAACGGTGTAACCGCCAGATATCTTTCATTAAAAAAATATCCTTCTATACGACGGGTGGTTCGTACTCCAAAACGATGGGAACGAATCGTAGCGATTGCTAATGAACACGGGTTTAAGCTTCCCGATACACCTGATTCAAAAGCGTTGGAAGAGTTTCTGACTAAGGAGAAAGCAGCCGATCCGGTAAGATTCCCTGACCTCTCACTTGCTGTAATCAAACTTATGGGGGCAGGTGAATACGTCGCAGAAATTCCGGGAGACACTGTTCCGCCGGGACACTTTGGTCTTGCAGTAAGAGACTATACCCATTCCACAGCCCCTAATCGCAGGTATACTGATCTTATAACACAACGCTTATTGAAAGCCGCATTAATAAAAAGTTCCTTACCATATAGCAACGATGATATTGTAGCTTTGGCAAAACATTGCACGGAAGAAGAAGATGCCGCTAATAAAGTGGAACGACAGGTCAGCAAATCCGCCGCTGCTCTTCTCCTTGAATCAAGAATCGGTGAACAGTTCGACGCCATAGTCACCGGCGCTTCAGACAAAGGAACGTGGGTCCGGCTGTTGACTATACCCGTAGAAGGCCGCCTGGTCCAAGGTTTTGAGGGCATAGACGTAGGCAACAGGATTCGCGTACAGCTAACATTAGCAGACGTAGAACGTGGATACATAGATTTTAAAAAAGTCTGATGACTTATAAAGGGTACAGCTGTAGTTGCTAATTAATTAAACGATGTTTAAAACATTTACAATTTGCTATAATTAAACTTAAAGTAAAATAAAGCTTGCATTTTGAAATTTGTCCGATTATGCCATATTCCAACAGAAATCAACACTATATATATATGGGAAAAAACAAAACGAGATGTGTTTTGTTTTTAATATTTATAACACTACCATCTATCATCCGGGGAATTGCTTATGATGGAAAAAGCGAAAATGCTAGAACAATAGGAGATTTTGACAAAGCGATAGGATTAAACCCAAAAGATATAGAAGAGTTTCACGAAAAATACATAACAAATCTTGCCTTGAAAGAATATGACAAAGTAATAAAAGATTATACGAAAAATATAAAACTAAACTTGAAAGATGCGAAGTCATATTATATTCGCGGAACTGCTTATGGAATGAAAGGATTATATGATAAGGCAATAGAAGATTATACAAAAGCAGTACAAATAAACTCAAAATTTACAGAAGCCTACAACAACCGCGGAATTTCTTATTTTAATAAAGGATTATTTGATAAGGCAATAGAAGACCATAGTAAAGCAATCGAACTAAACTCAAAAGATGCAAGTTCATATTTTTTTCGCGGGATTGCGTATAGTTATAACGGAGAAGATGAAAAGGCGATAGAAGATTATACAAAAGCGATAGAATTAAACCCAAAATATGAAGAAGCATATAATGCACGTGGAGATGTTTATTGTAGTAAAGGATTATATGATAAAGCAATAGAGGATTACATAAAGATATTAGAAATAAACCCAAAAAGTGCAAAAGTATATCATATGCGTGGATATGTTTATAATAAAAAATGTGAATATGACCGGGCAATAGAGGACTATAATAAAGCAATAGAACTTGACTCCACGGGTCAATGCGGGCTCAAAGAAAAAGGTGCTGCTTACAACAACCGTGGGATTGCTTATGGTGCTAAGGGTGAATATGATAAGGCAATAGAAGATTGTAATAAAGCAATAAAAATAAATTCAAAATTTGTAGGAGCCTACTATAGCCGTGGGCTTGCTTATGATAAGAAAGGATTGTATGATGAGGCAATAAAAGATTATACAAAAGCAATACAGATAAACCCAAAATATGCAGATAACTACAACAGCCGTGCATATACTTATGTCAATAAAGGTGAATATGACCGAGCGATAGAGGATTACAATAAAGCAATAGAACTTGATCCCACGGGTCAATGCGGGCTCAAACAAAAAGGTGCTGTTTACAACAACCGCGGGCTTGTTTATGACAAGAAGGGATTATATGAAAAGGCAATAGAAGATTATACTAAAGCAATCGAATATGACCCGGAATATGCAGGTGCATATTACAACCGTGGGATTGCTTATTATGAAAAAGGCGAATATGACCCGGCAGTCGAGGATTACAATAAAGCAATAGAATTTGATCCCACGGGTCAGTGTGTAACTAAAGAAAAAGGTGCTGCATACAACAACCGTGCAGGTGTATATATCAGGAAAGAATTATATGATAAGGCAATAGAAGACTATACAAAAGTAGTACAGATAAACCCAAAACATGCAGAAGCCTACAACAACCGCGGAAATGTTTATGGTATTAAAAGATTATATGATGAGGCAATAGAAGACTTTACAAAAGCACTACAGATAAACTCAAAATATGCAGAAGCCTACAGCAATCGTGGGCTTGCTTATGATGCTAAGGGTGAATATGATAAGGCAATAGAAGATTATACAAAAGCAATACAAATAAATCCAAAACATGCAAAGGCTTATTACAACCGTGCGAGTGCATATATTAAGAAAAGATTATATAATAAGGCAATAGAAGATTATACTAAAGCAATTCAAATATATCCAAAATATACCGAAGCCTACAACAGCCGCAAAATGGCTTATAAAATGAAAGAATTTCATGATAAATCAAAAAAAAGTTATATTAATCCACTAATATTGCAACAACTTGAAAAATTAGCTAAAAAAATAAGTAAAGACCTTATAAAGAAAAATATTTACAAAATTGCTGTTCTAAATTTTACAGATCTAGATGTCAGCAAATCTAACTTTGGCACAAACTTATCAAAGCAGTTATCTACAGAAATAATTGATTGTGAGATATTGGAAGTAGTAGATAGTATCTATGTTGAAAAAATATTAAAAGAACAATCTTTTAATTTGTCAGGATTAACTGATAAAGAAAATACTAAAAAGATGGGTAATTTATTATCAGTTGATGCTTTTGTTACAGGAACCATCTCTTCACGGACATTAGAAAAAAATAAATTATCTGCGAATCTTAATATCAAAATAATAGATGTACAAACAGGAAATATTATTCTTGCCTTTAGTGAAGATAATTTTATTCTAGCAATTGCAAAGCCGGGAACTTCATCGACAGGTGTGAGAGATTTTAGTTTCAAGATTAGTGATGTGCTTAGTCAGGATATGTCTCAAGTAGAAGAAATAGATGTTAATTTTGAATATGAGATAATTAAAGAGAATGTTAATTTAAAATGGTCTAAGAATGATCTTCCCGATGTTAGTAGTATTATACTATTAAGGGGCAATAATGTATATATTAAATTAATGCGATTCCTTCACATGTTTAGGCAACATCAACAAAATATTGTTAAAACAAGCACCATTTTACATAATTATTTAGACATAGGGACAAGGACACCGACTGGAGTTATTCCATTACAACCCGATAATTACTATTATATTCTGCTCTTTGTTAATAAAGAAAATAAGGTTATAGGAAAATCTAAGATATTATCAGTTAAGATAGAATAAAGTACTGGGATGGTTGACTTTTCCATCTTTCGCAAGTAATTTTTACATTGAATTGGAAACAAAAAGTGAATGTTATCTTCTCAAATGTAAAGCGACTGCAAGTATAATCGTATAAATATATCGGAGAATACAGGAATAACATATAAAATATCAAGCAATTAGTTGTAATTTTTTGATTTTTTGATATAATTGTTGCTTAATGATTAGCGATAATATTAAGAATATTTTAGAACGGATTGAAAAAGCGAAGAACAAGGTTGGGCGAAAGGATACAGTAAAACTTGTGGCAGTGACTAAAACGGTTCCTGCGGATAAAGTAAGGGAAGCGATTAGTGCAGGAATAGTTGATATTGGTGAGAATAAGGTTCAGGAAGCGGTTAAAAAGTTTAGTGAACTTTTTGTAGAAGGAAATATAACGTCAGAAAAAGTTAATATTAAAAGACATCTTATCGGTCACTTGCAGACTAATAAAGTAAAAAAGGCAGTCGAAAATTTTGATGTTATTCAATCAGTTGATACGGTTTACTTGTTGGAAGAAATAAATAAGCGAGCAGTAGAGATTAAAAAGATTCAGGAATGTATGGTTGAAGTAAAGATTTCGGAAGAAGAAACAAAGTATGGTTTGCAGCCCGACAAACTAAAAGATATATTTGAGAAAGCAAAAGAACTTAAAAGTGTGAATATTGTAGGATTAATGGCAATTGCCCCGTATTTTGATAATCCCGAATTAACCAGACCATATTTTAAAAAAGCCTTTTCACACTACTCCCTACTTTCTACTTCCCACTTCCTGCCCTTCTTATCAATGGGCATGACAAATGATTTTGAAGTAGCAATTGAGGAAGGTTCTAATATGGTTAGAGTGGGAACGGGAATTTTTGGAGAGCGATTATGATTGAAGGAATGCTGAATGACAGGCGTTTATGGGTTAGGCGAGTTGATGAAAGAAGACTGTATGTTAGAAGAATAGATGATGTAAAAGAGATTAATCTGTCATTCAGTCTTGACAGAAGAGGCTCTGAAAGAAGAAAAATAATAAGAAGACAGGATGAGATGCAAATTAATAATGAAATACAAAAGAACTAAAATAATTGGTTTTATCGGTGCAGGCAATATGGCGGAAGCGTTAATATCCGGTGTTATAAGAGGTGGGATTTCGCCAAAAAACATTTACGTGTCGGATATCAATTCAAAACGGCTTGATTATATTTCTAAAAAGCTTGAGGTTCAAAAATTATCCGGTAATGCAGACGTTGTAAAAAATTCAGATATAATATTTCTTGCAGTTAAACCTTATCAGGTTGAAGAAGTATTAAATGAAGTCAAAAATAATTTAGACAATAAAAAACTTTTAATATCAATTGCTGCCGGAATAAAGATATCTAAAATAGAAAAATATAAGAAAAATATTCCGGTTATAAGGGTGATGCCAAACACTCCTGCGTTGCTTGGGACCGGTGCAATTGCTATTGCTAAAGGCAAATGTGCTAAATTAAGTGATATGGAAATTGCAAAAAAACTACTGAGTTCATCCGGTATTGTTGTTAATATAACGGAAAAAGATATGGATGCTGTAACTGCTGTTTCAGGCAGCGGTCCTGCGTATGTTTTTTATGTTGCTGAAATTATGGAAAGAACTGCTGTTAAAATGGGTCTTTCAAAAGATATTGCTAAAAAACTGGTTAACCAGACATTGTTGGGAGCGTCAAAAATGTTGATTGCTTCTAATGAAGGTCCGGAAATCTTAAGGCAAAGAGTGACTTCAAAAGGTGGTACCACAGAAGCAGCGTTTAAAATACTGACAAGCAGAAAATTAGCCGATATATTTCAAAAAGCAATGTTTTCTGCAATGAATAAATCAAAGAAAATATCATGATGGTTAAAACACTTTATCTTGAAAATAATATATTGAAGGTACTTGACCAGCGGTTATTGCCGTCCAAAGTATTTTATATTAGTTGTAGAAACCATGAAGACGTGTATAAATGTATTAAAGATATGGCTGTAAGAGGTGCGCCTGCAATCGGTGTTACTGCCGGGTATGGAATGTATATCGCTTGTTGTGAAAAGAATTACAAAAATATTTTGGAGATGAAAAAGTGTATAACTAATATCGGCAAATATCTTGTCTCATCAAGACCTACAGCCGTTAATCTTTTTTGGGCGGTAGAGAGAATAAATAAAATTGTAAATAGTTATAAAGGTTCAAATACCAATGATTTGAAGGTTAGAATCGGACAAGAAGCAAAAAAGATTTATGAAGAAGATATTTTAATTAATAAAAAAATCGGTAGTAACGGTGCAAAATTGTTAAAGAGGAATTCAACAATTCTAACTCATTGTAATGCCGGTGCTCTTGCAACTGCCGGTTGGGGGACTGCATTAGGGGTTATAAGAAGCGCATATCAGCAAGGGAAAGTGAAAATGGTTTATGTTGATGAAACAAGACCGTATTTACAGGGAGCACGGCTTACCGCATGGGAGTTATTACAGGAAAAAATATCCGCTGTACTGATTACGGACAATATGGCTGGACATTTTATGTCGACAGGTGTCATTGATGCGGTTATTGTCGGCGCTGACAGGATTGCATCTAATGGTGACACTGCCAATAAAATAGGGACTTATTCATTGGCAGTTTTGTGTAAGTATAATAAAATTCCGTTTTATGTCGCAGCACCTGTATCAACTTTCGATATGAACATAAGCAATGGTAAGAAAATTAAAATAGAGCAAAGAAATTCAGATGAAGTCATTTTTGTAAATAAAAAACGGATTACTCCGGTTGGTATGAAAGCATTACATCCTGCTTTTGATGTTACTCCACATGAATTAATAACAGCAATTATAACTGAAAAGGGTGTAATAAAGAAACCTTCGCATAAAAATATAAAAAATGTATTAGGGATTTAAATTTGCAATTAACTGTGGCTTAGTAGGATTCCCTTATGTCATTCCCACGGAAGTGGGAATCTATTAAAATAAAAGAATAGATTCTATGTCAAAAGATTGTGTCATTCGCCGAGCTTGCTCGGCTATATTATGGTAATATTCGGGAATGCAAAGCAAGCTTTGCAACTACAATATTCGGTAAAAAAGCATAAAATGAGGTTATGACAATCCTGTAAGTACGGAATTACAGAATAACGTATGTTTAAAATAGTGGAGTATTAAATTTTATGGATTACGGTAAAACGGTAAATCTTCCAAAAACTAATTTTTCTATGAAAGCGAATCTTGCACAGAAAGAACCGCAATTTTTAGACTTTTGGAAGAAAATAGATATTTACAAAAAACTTGTTGAGAAAAATAAAGGTAAAGAGAAATTTATTTTGCATGATGGACCGCCATATGCAAACGGTCATATTCATCTCGGTACTGCACTCAATAAGATACTGAAAGATATAATAATAAAATACAAATTGATGTCAGGCTTTGATTCGCCGTATGTTCCCGGCTGGGACTGCCACGGTCTTCCAATCGAGTATCAACTGATGAAAGATTTAGGAAAGAATAAATCAACTATCGATAAAATAGAGTTTAGGAAAAAAGCAGCAGATTATGCAATGAAGTTTGTAGGTATTCAGCGGGATGAATTTATCCGGCTGGGTTGTTTCGGTGACTGGGAAAATCCCTATCTGACATTAAAGAACGAATATGAAGGAACAATTATTTCAGTTTTTATAAAACTTTTAAAAGACGGTTATATTTACAGAAAATTAAGACCGGTTTATTGGTGTGCTTCTTGCGAAACAGCACTAGCAGATGCCGAAGTAGAATACGCCGACCACACCTCCCCATCAGTTTTTGTAAAATTCCCTGTTATCAGCCTTCCCCAATCTTTCAATCTTTCAATTCTTCAATCTTTAAATGTTCTTATCTGGACAACAACCCCATGGACACTTCCTGCAAATGTGGCGGTTGCCTTCCAGCCTAATATTGATTATGTTATTATAGAGGTTTCTGACGGTAATAGATATATTCTTGCAGAAGCAAGGTTAGAAAACCTTAAAAATATTTTAAAAATATCAGATTATAAGATTTTATCAAAACATAAAGGTTCAGAATTTGAAGGTATAAAATGTAAAAATCCCATTATGGGTACAGAATCTGTCGGAATACTCGCCGATTTTGTATCTACAGAAGAAGGTACAGGTGTCGTACATATTGCTCCCGGACACGGTGAAGAAGATTATATTGTAGGGCTTAAATACAATTTGCCGGTGATATCGCCTGTTAACGATAAGGGTAAGTTTACGAGTGATGTAAAAGAGTTCGAGGGGGAAAATGTTTTTGCTGCCAACGAAAAAATAATAAAATACCTGGAAGAAAAAAATCTTTTACTTGCCAGGCAGGATATTTCACATTCTTACCCGCACTGTTGGAGATGTAAAAGACCCGTAATTTTCCGTGCTACAAAACAGTGGTTTTTATCAGTTGAAAATAAAAATCTTCGACAGCAGTTATTAGATGCTATAAAAAAAGTCAAGTGGGTTCCTTCATATGGGGAAAACCGGATAAATGGCATGGTTGAAGTTCGTCCCGACTGGTGCCTGACGAGACAGAGATATTGGGGGACGCCGTTACCGGTTATTTATTGCGCCGAATGTGATGAGCCGATTTTAGAAGAAAGCGTTTTGAGTAAAATAGAGGGAATAATAGCTAAAGATGGTTCAAATAAGTATCTTGAAATGCCGGTTAGCGAAATTTTAGGTAAAAATGTTAAATGTAAAAAATGCAACGCTAATAACTTTAAAAAATCTGATGATATTCTGGATGTGTGGTTTGATTCAGGGGTTTCTTCTTTCGCTGTTTTGAAAAAAAATGAATCGCTTTGTTTTCCTGCCGATTTATATCTGGAGGGAAGTGACCAGCATCGCGGGTGGTTCCAGACCTCGTTAATTCCTTCTGTTGCACTTGAAAAAGTTGCACCGTATAAAACAGTCCTTACTCACGGTTTTGTTGTTGATGGAGAAGGTAAGAAGATGTCTAAATCACTTGGTAATGTAATTGTTCCCCAGGATATAATGAAAAAAAATGGAGCAGAGATACTGCGTTTATGGGTAGCTGCCGAAAATTACCAGGAAGATATTAGATTATCGGATGAAATCTTGACTCATTTGGTAGATGCATACCGGAAAATCAGGAATACTTTAAGGTTTATACTTGGAAACATCAGTGATTTTACCTCGACTGATAGGATTGAATATAATGAACTTTTGGAAATTGATAAATGGATGCTTTCAAAGCTTCAACGGCTTATTGCTGAAGTAAGAGATGGTTATAATAATTATGAGTTCCATAAAGTTTTCCGGTTAATATATAATTTCTGTGTTGTAGAACTTTCCTCGTTTTATTTTGATATCTTAAAAGACCGGCTTTATACGTTTAATAGAAAGTCAAAAGAACGACTTTCTGCACAAACAGTAATTGAACAAATATTTTTAAAGTTAACTCCGATTTTAGCACCCATCATTCCTTTTACGGCTGAGGAGGTATATAAAGAGTACGTATTAGTCCGGAGTCCGATGTCCGATGTCCAAAGTTCCAACGACATGGAAAGTGTTTTTTTGTTGGATATGGCAAGTGCTGATAAAAAGTTTATAAATGAGGATATTGAGAAAAAGTTTGAAAAAATTATTAGAATCAGGAATTTAGTTTTAAAGCTTTTGGAACCTTTACGACAACAAGAGATAATAGGCAATTCATTGGGAGCAAAGGTTATATTATATTCGGAAAACGCAGAAAATAAAAAATTCTTGAAAGAGAACCGGCAAAATCTTTTACATACATTTCTTGTTTCTCAATTAGAAGTATCAGATGAACCTGTCGGCGGCACAAAAGATGAAACCGAAAACATAGAAATAAAAGTATTACACGCTGACGGTAAAAAATGTGTCCGATGCTGGATGTGGTCTGAGACAGTCGGTTCCGATTCAACCCATCAGGAAATATGTACAAAATGTATAAAAAATCTATAATAATTATTATAGCGATTTTGCTGGTAGATCAACTTACTAAATATTTTATTGTCAGGAACTTCTATTTAGGTGAATCGCTACCAGTCATTAATAATATTTTTCATATAACCTATATTACAAATACAGGGACTGCTTTTGGCTTACTGCAAAATTACGGGAATATACTCCTTATTTTCGCAATTGTCGCCATAATCATAATTACAATTTCAATCTATAAACAAAAGGGAATTCCTAAGACCGGATTAATGGCGTTCTCAGTCATTTTGGGTGGTGCATTTGGTAACCTTACAGACCGTTTATTCCGTGGTTCCATTGTTGATTTCCTTGATTTTCGTATTTGGCCTGTTTTTAATGTCGCCGATTCTTCAATTAGCATCGGAATAGCAATTTTAATTATCCATTCACTATTTGCCAAAAAAAGCTCTTAATTTGCAGTACATAACACTATAACTCTATGAACCCTATAACCCTATAACTCTTTTTTATGTTTCCAACTTTATTAAAAATTGGTTTTATTGAAATACACACTTATGGTGTTTTTGTTGCAATCGGATTTTTTGTCGGGTTCAAAACACTTTTGTTTTACGGAAAAAAATCATCTTTCTCACCTGAGCTGATAGAAAAACTTACTTTTTTAGTTTTTATTTTTTCACTTTTAGGTGCCCGACTTTTTTATGTTCTGATTTCTTTTGATGAATTTAAAGCTAATCCGCTGGATATTTTAAAAATATGGCAGGGCGGGCTTGTTTTCTGGGGTGGTTTTTTAGGTGGGACAATTACTGTTATAATTATCTCGTTAAAAAATAAAATATACATCTGGAAAACAGGAGATGTTTTTGCACCTGCGTTAGCAATCGGACATGCTTTCGGTCGCATTGGTTGTTTTTTCGCGGGATGCTGCTACGGGAAACCTACGGATTCTTTTATAGGGGTTGTTTTTCCGGAAAATTGCCTTGCACCATCCGGCATAAAATTAGTACCCGCACAGCTTTTCTCATCAGGATTGCTTTTTGTTCTTTTTATAATCTTGACAATTTTGTGGAAAAGAAAAAAGTTTGACGGGCAGATATCTTTTACATATTTAATTCTTTTTTCTATGGGAAGGTTTTTTATAGAGTTTTTAAGGGGTGACTTCCGGGGAAATATTATATTAGGAATTACCCCGACACAGATTATCGCAATTTTAATTTTAACTATAAGTATAATTTTTTACTATAAACTATCAAGAAAAGCAATCGGGTTATAGGGTTATAGAGTTATAGGGTTGTAGGGTTATAGGGTTATAGAGTTATTGGGTTGTATGGATTTAAGCTAAAACTTTATACGACTATGCTTTTTTGAGCGTGTATTCGGAAAATTTATCTTTTTTTTATTGCGAAGCGAGGGAGAAATTTCCGAAGAGCCTGAATTTGCGACCTATACCACACAGGAGCAAATGTTAAAGCGACCACAAGAGAGCGTCCCTGCCTGCCGGCAGGCAGGTCGAAGAAATTTGTTTACAACCTAATTAGTGAGAGTGAAGCAAGAAATTTTCAAAGAGCCTAGATTTGCGACTATGCTTTCGAGAGCAAATCTCAGAGCGAGTTGGTGCCGAGCGACTCAAGAAAATTTGCTTGCGAGCGATTTTTATGGAAAATATTATATCAGACAAAGAAAGAATCCGTTTAGATAATTTTCTGAAAGAAAAATATCCCGATTATTCGAGGGGATACTTCCAGAGGCTTATAAAAAATGGATTTGTAAAAATTAACGGATTACATTCGCAATCCGGCCATAGAATACGCACAGGAGATACAGTAACAATAGAATTTGCCGAAAAAGAGCAAAAGATATTGCCGTTTGAAATTCCGCTGGAAATTATTTATGAAGACGATGATATAATAGTAATTAACAAACAACCTAATCTTGTAGTTCATCCAGCGGGACACCACCAGATGGATACACTTGTAAATGGACTTCTGTTTTATTGGCATCAAAAGTTATTCCCGTTTCTTGTCCACCGGCTTGACAAAGATACTTCGGGAATTATAGTTGTTGCTAAAAACGAAAAATCAAAAGAATTTCTATCAAACCAGTTTCAAAGACGGCTTGTTGAGAAGAAGTATCTCACAATTGTTGATGGTATTATTAAAGAGTCAGAAGGCACTATTGAAGCTCCTCTGGGAAGGTCGGGCGATGATAGAAAAAAAATTGTTGTAGGACCTAACTCAAAAAAAATGTCAAAGACATTTTTTAAAGTAATAGAACGGTTTAAATTTAAAACTTATCTTGAAGTAAAACCTTATACAGGCAGAACACATCAAATAAGAGTACATCTTGCTTATATTGGGCATCCTGTTCTAAACGATGCTGAGTATGGTAAACTATCAGGATTAGCAACCAGGCAATTATTGCATGCTTCAAGTATAAGAATTACGCATCCGAAAAGTAAGGAAAAAGTCGAATTTTCGGCACCTTTGCCGGAAGATTTTAAGTCGGCATTAAAGGTTTTAAAAAATGAGATTGAAAAACCAAAAAATCTGTGATTACACAGGAATGTCATTGCGAGGAATGAAATGACGAAGCAATCTCGTGAGATTGCCACGAGCCAATAAATTGGCTCTCGCAATGGGCATAATAGTCTTTTTGTGTTGTTTTTTAGAGCTTAAAACTCTAGAAAATCGAAAACTATCGACGAGACTTATATTTTTAACACTTATGAAATTTGTTCGTTTATTGAACCGTTTCAATAAACGAAGTTAATATTACTTGTAAGCTCGTCTATAAATCGTCATTTTTTAGGTTTTTTAACAACATTTTTTGAGTATTATGCCCGCAATGACAGTGGTGCTGTTATCTGTATAAGCAAGACCATTTATGATTTTTCAACGGTTTCAAAAAATGAAAATAATAATTCTTAGCTTTATTATTTTAATCTTTAGTTGTTTTCATGTTTATTCTGAAGAAATAAGTATTTCTGATATGGATATTTCCATAATGCAGTTGAAAAAAAATGTTTCTGAAATAAAAGATTCAATTGCAGAAATAAAAGAAACCATTAAGACATCAAGCAATGTTTCAAATGAATTAAATGAAAAGTTAATTAAAGTTGAGCAGGAAATAGCACAGCTGAATACAAAAATGGAAGAGATTTCAGTAGTTCGCCAGCAGATTTTAAATTTAGAAAATGAAAAATCGACAAAAGTGACAGAATCTGAAAAAATAAAAGATAAAATTAAAGCAAATGAAGATGCTCTAAAAGTTATTTTAGATGATATTTATCGTCTCAGAGAAGATATTACAGCAGGAAGGAAACCAACCATCTCACCAAAGAAATCGCTAAAAGAATATCTCCCATACGTAGCCGTGGGAATATCCGTTATATCACTAATTATCGCAGTTCATTGACAAACCATGTAAATTATTATAAAATAACACTATTGAAAATATTGATAGTGTCACCTCGTACCTGACTGTCATCAGGCAGGTTTGTTTCGGGGTTTCGGAGGATTTTATGGGTTTTGGAGAAGGGAAAATATGGTTTGATGGAAAATTTGTTGATTGGAAAGATGCCAAAATACATGTATTGTCACATGTTGTTCATTATGGTTCAAGCATTTTTGAATCACTGCGTTGTTATAACACAGAAAATGGACCTGCTCTTTTCAGGATTGACGCTCACATTGACCGTCTTTATGATTCTGCGAAGATATACAGGATGGAGATTCCTTTTACAAAAAAAGAATTTTTTAAAGCCATTGTTGATGTAGTAAAAATAAATAAATTTAAAGAATGTTATGTCCGTCCCGTTGTTTTCCGCGGTTATGGCGAGATGGGAGTAAATCCGTTGAAAAATCCTGTTAACTGTGCAATCGCTGCATGGGAGTGGGGGGCATATCTTGGTAAAGAAGCGATGGAAAAAGGAGCGTCTGTGCATGTTTCATCGTGGCGGCGTGCAGCTCCTGATACTTTTCCGTCTCTTGCCAAAGCCGGCGGAAACTATATAAATTCACAGCTTATAAAAATGGAAGCAATCCAGGGCGGCTATGATGAAGCGATTGCTTTAGATGTCTATGGATATGTTTCTGAAGCATCAGGCGAAAATATTTTTATGGTAAAAAATGGAGTAATTTATACTCCGCCGACGAGTTCTTCAATACTTGCCGGTATTACCAGACATACAATTTTTATACTTGCAAGAGATATGAATATGAGGATAGAACAGCATTCTATTCCCAGGGAATCGTTATATATTGCTGATGAAGTATTTTTGTCAGGTACTGCTGCTGAAATTACACCTGTTTCAAAGATAGATAATATAACTATCGGGAAAGGTGCTTGCGGTGAAATCACCAAGAAATTACAAAAAGCATATTTTGACGTTTTAAAAGGAAAAACCAAAGATAAATACAACTGGCTTACATATGTAAAATAAAATTGTTTAAGGTTGGAGGTGTTTTCGATGAAGTTGGCTTCGCATATTATAATATCTACTTCAGTTTCCACGATTTTATATCTGATTTTTCATTCATATATTGTAGCATTGTCGTCACTATTATTCGGAATATTTATTGACATAGACCATCTTTTTGAATATTTTAATGAATATGGATTTAACTTAAATGTGAAAAGATTTTTTTATGTTGCTGAAGGTTACGCTTTCAAAAAGACATTTTTAATTTTACATAGTTGGGAATTATTGCTGATATTTTCATTTGTTATTTTGTTCACTCCTGTAAGTGAAGTTCTGTGCGGTGTCTTTGTTGCATATATAGTTCATTTGGTTTTTGACCAGATTGGAAACTTAAGCAGACCCTTGAGTTATTCGTTTATTTATAGGTGGAGTAATAATTTTGCTACGGAGAAAATATGGCGTATAGACTTACTCGATTGCAGGCAATCTATTTAATAATTGTATTTTTTATTGTTTTTGGTATCTGTAAGAAATTTTATCGTTCATGGCAGGACTCAAACAGCAATAGAGACGTTATTGTAGAACAACAGTCGCCGGTTGAAGCTAAAGAAGACATTGAAAAAGAGCGGCTGAGAAAAATTGAACAGAACGCTAAACAGCAGATTGCCGTATGCGGAGAAAAAATCAGGCTAAAAAGGCAGCAAGGTGTTGATGTAACACCGGCAGTTGTTGTATTGAAAAAAGCTAAAAATGCATATGACCTTTCTGATTTTGAAAATGCGATTGCATATGCCAGGGAATCATCTAATATTGTAGATGCACTAACATTAACCGTTCTGCCACCGGTTTATGTTGTAAAGAAAGGAGACAATCTTTGGGGTATTTCTAAGAAATACTATAAAAAGGGTTCAAATTGGTATAATATCTGGAAAACCAACAAAGAAAAAATTTCAGATTTTGACAAAATATATCGCGGCCAAAAGATAGTCATTCCAAATACATCTCAAAAAAACCAATCATAATTTAATATGGGCAAAAATAACCAGGATTTATATAACCACTTAGTAACCTGGCGTGATGAAAAGGCAAAAAAAGAAAATATTGCCGCCGGGAAGAAATATTTTATATTTCCAAATTCTACCCTGAAAAATATTGCAGATTCTAATCCAAAAACAATAAATGATTTAACAAAAATTAAAGGTGTAGGTAATAAAAAGCTGGTTCAGTATGGCGATGAAATTATTAGCTTGATAAAAAAGAACCAGGAAAAAACCTCAGAATTCTTGCCTGAAGACACACTTTTTACTCACTTGTCACAGACGAAACCGGGGGATAAACACGTAAAAAGTAACCGCCGGATGTCCTCCGGAGACGTTACTTCGCAGGCATCTCAGTTTCGGGATGCAGGTGCCGCTGATTTTAGCCGGTGGGACTCTATTGAAAAACCGCCGGATAATGTTCTCACGGTAAGCCAGCTGAACGGTCAGATAAAACAAATACTGAATGATTATTTTAGGTCAGGTGTTTGGGTTTGCGGGGAAATTTACAGATATGATTTAGATGTCCAAAAAGCAAATACCCGTTTTTACCGGCAGGTATATTTTGAACTTGTAGAACAAGACCCGGTTACAAAAGAAAGAAAAGCGACAATTTCTGCTGTAATGTGGGGAGATGACAGGAATAAAATTGATGAAAAAATGACAGCACTCGCTACCGGATTAACTCTTAAAGACGGGCTTCAGATAAAAGCAAGATGTTCAGTAGATTTCTATCCGCCGCAAGGTAAGGTGCAAATTCGGGTAACAGATATTGAGCCGGAGTACACTATCGGCAAAATGGCTCTGGAAAGAAAACTTATCCTTGAAAAACTTAAACGTGTAGGACTTTTAGAAAAAAATAAAAAAATAGAAATTCCGCAAGTACCGTTAAATGTAGGTTTAATTACTTCTAACGGCAGTGCCGCCTATAATGATTTTGTAGATGAATTGAATAAATCAGGTTATGCTTTTTCAGTTTATTTATGTGATGCAAAAATGCAGGGAAATGATTTGGAAAGAGAAGTCCGCAGCGCGATTTTTACTTTGAACAGGCATGCTGTTGATGTAATAGCAATTGTAAGGGGCGGCGGTAGTGCCTCGGACCTCATGGGTTTTGATAAAGAAGGTGTTGCTGTTGCAATAGCAAATTCTTCAAAACCGGTTTTAACAGGCATAGGGCATCAAATTGACAAAACCATTGCAGATGAAGTTTCAAACCAGTCATTTAAGACACCAACTGCGACTGCGCAGTTTATAGTTGAAAAAGTTCGTAATTATGAAACAGATACCGAAGATGTTTTAAATCGCATTTTAGAAAGACAAAAAGAAATTCTTATTGACCACATAGAGAACTTAAAAAATATTACAAAAAGTCTAAAATCTGCAACGCTTATATTTACCAAAAATGTTGAAAACAATATTTTTCAGATTAATGAAAAAATCAAATGGGTTCTAAAGAACATCTTTGAAAATAATTTTAAGCAGCTCGAAGAATATGAACGATTCAATAATTCTAAAAATCCGCTTAATATAATGAAAATGGGTTTCGGACTTGTCTATAATTCAGAGGGCAAGATAGTGAAAAGTGTGGAAAATGTTGTTGTCGGAAACAATGTTGAAATTAGATTGCGTGATGGTAACTTAGAAAGCAAAATTATATCAAAACAAGCATTGAAGTAAGTAGTGCGTCCTTAAAGGCACACTACAGGGAGAGGAGGATATGGAAGAAAAAATATCTTATTCAAAGTCTCTGGATGAGTTGGAAAAGATTCTTGCGGAATTGGAGGGCGAAGATGTTGAAATAGATAAACTTGCTGAGAAGGTGAAAAGAGCTACTGAATTGATTAAAGTATTAAGAAATAAGCTCAAAAAAACAGAGGTTGAAGTGAAAGAAATCGTAAAGGAATTTGAGGGGGAAAACAATGGTTAATATTAAGCTTGATTTTTCAAATTGTTTGTCGGATTTGGTTGGAGAACAAGGGATAAATTCGTCCGAATTGCAGGCACTTTACCCGCGATTATCATCTGCACATAATATAATACAGCAGAAAAAGTCAAAAGGCAGTCTTGGATTTATGGAACTGCCGTATAAAAATGATGAAGCAATAAAAATAAAAGATTACGTAAAAAAGCAAAAGTCTAAATTTGATGATTTTGTTGTGATTGGTATTGGCGGTTCCGCGCTGGGCAATATTGCGCTTCAGACCGCGCTTAAACATCCGTACTGGAACCTCTTATCAAAAAAGCAGAGAAAAGATAATCCGCGGCTTTTTGTTCCTGATAATGTTGACCCTGAACTTTTGAAATCGCTTTTGGATGTTTTAAATCTAAAAAGAACTGTATTTAATATAATATCAAAATCAGGAACTACCGCAGAATGTCTCGCCAATTTTTTCATATTAAAAAATGCTTTAATAAAAAAAGTAGGAATGAAAAACTGGCAGAAGCATATTATTATTTCGACCGATGAAAAAAAAGGTTATCTCAGGGAACTTGCCGATAAAGAAAATATTCCTTCTTTTGTGATTCCTGCGAATGTGGGCGGAAGATTTTCCGTGCTTTCTCCGGTAGGGCTTATTTCTGCAGCATTTTGTGGTATAAAAATAGAAGAACTTTTGGCAGGTGCAAGAGATATGGATGAACGGTGCCAGCAGGATATATCCAAAAACCCTGCTGCTATTTATGCCGCAATACAGTATCTTTTATACCAGAAAGGAAAAAAGATAAATGTAATGATGCCATACTCGCAAGCATTAAAAGATGTTTCTGACTGGTTCAGGCAATTATGGGCTGAATCACTGGGTAAGAAGATGAATATCAGAAACGAAGTTGTAAATGTAGGTCCGACACCGGTAAAGGCGCTTGGTGTTACCGACCAGCATTCACAAGTTCAACTTTATATAGAAGGTCCGTATGATAAGGTTATTACGTTTTTATCAGTTGAAAAATACCGGAATAATGCTGTTGTCCCGCCGACAAAAGAAAAACACTATCTTGAAAAACATACGCTTAACGAGCTGATAAAATGCGAAGAAGAAGCAACTCGTGTTGCGCTGACCAAACAAGCAAGACCTAATTGTACTGTAGTTATACCTGAAATTAACGAGCATACAATCGGGCAATTGTTTTATATGTTTGAACTTGCAACGGCGTATATCGGTGAACTTTTTGAAATAAATGCATTTGACCAGCCGGGTGTAGAATTAGGCAAAGTACTTACATACGGACTTATGGGCAGAAGCGGATTTGAAAAAGAAAAGAAAGAGATAGATGAGTTTATGGCAAAAAAAAAGGATTCGCTGAATGTCATTTAATATAGAGAAAGTGGACAGACCCAGGGAAAAATTGGCAAGAACCGGAATTGCGTCACTGAAAGATGAGGAGCTCTTGGCGATAATCTTAGGTACAGGATATAAAGGGAAAAATGTTTTACAACTCTCAAAAGAAATATTGAAAGAATATCCGGCTGACGACTTAATTCGTATCTCACTTTCAAAGTTGAAGCAGATAAAGGGAATTGGACCCGCAAAAGCGTCTTTTATTGCTGCTGCTGTTGAACTTGTTAAGAGAGGGTTTGAAAAAAACGCTATTTCCATAAAAAAGCCGACAGACATACTTCCATATACGCTGGATGTAAGGGATAAGAAAAAGGAACATTTTGTTGTTTTTTATCTGAATGCAAGGAACGAAATATTGAAGCGGGATTTTGTTTCTATAGGTACATTGAACGCTTCGCTTGTTCATCCGAGAGAAGTTTTTAAGCCGGCAATTGAACATTCTGCCGCAAGTGTGATTTTTGTTCATAATCACCCGTCAGGCGACATAACCCCGTCAGAAGACGATATAAAACTTACAAAACGGCTTATTTCTGCCGGTGAAATTTTAGGAATAGAAATCCTGGACCACATAATTGTTTCAAAAAATAATTTTCTCAGCATGAAATCAAAAAATATAATATGAAATATTTCAAATTATGGGTACCTATAATTGTTTGGTGTTATATAATATACTTTTTTTCGGATATTCCAGGACTTGGTACAGGGTTAGGGGTGTGGGATTTGTTTTTGAGAAAAGGTGCACACATTACAGAGTATTTTATTCTGACACTTCTTTTAATAAGGGCTTTCAGAAGGTCATTTAGGATATCGTTTCCTTTAATGGTTTTATTGCCCTCGATATTTTCATTTCTATATGCTTGCAGCGACGAATATCACCAGACATTTATCAAAAACAGATGTGGTACACCCTGGGACGTATTAATTGATACTTTAGGAATTCTTATAGTTGTTTATATTTACATAAAAAAAGGAAATTATGAAATCAAGAATTAAAAAGTTTTTCCTACTGCCTACTTCCTACCTGCTCGCCAAAGGTTTAGTGGTGAGCTGCCTACTTACTGTTTTTCTTGGTTGCAGTGTCGACTATCAGTTTAAAAGAGCGGAAACGTTAAAGGACAATGGTAAATTTTTGGAAGCAGTCAAAAAATATGAGTCAATAGTTGAGAAAAACCCTCAAAGCATCCGCGTTCCTGAAGCATTTTATAACATAGGGAAGATTTACCAGCAGAATTTGGAAAACAATGACGAAGCAAAAATATATTATAAAAGAGTAATTAACGAATATTCTGCCACAGAATGGGCAGTGCAATCAAAAGAATTATTCCTGGAGATTGCTGATTATTTTCCGCTTTTGAAGGGTTTAAAATGGGTTGAAGTTGACTCCGAAACATCAGGTAAATACATGCTGGCAAGAAATGAAATTGTAGCAGAACAGAATAATATTTATGAAATGACAAGGAATCTTTACACGCGTAATAATTTTGTAAGTAGTTTTAGAAAATATTTTAAAAAAATGCCTAATGGTTTATATGAAACAGATAAAAATGGTGAGATATTAACAGCAATATTGTTGTTTCCTCTGGAGGTCAACAAAGAATGGGTTGTCGGGAATATAAAAAATACGATAGTTTCTAAAAAAGAAGAGGTTGAAGTTGCTGCCGGGAAATTTTCAGATTGTATAAAAATAAAAAAACAACTTATTGGAACACCGTCCTGGTCAGTTGAGTATTATGCCCCGGAAGTTGGGAAAATTCTTACCACTCAGTCGTCGGGTTCTGGTGAAAAACGAATTACAGAACTCAAAGAATTTACTGCTAATAACGATTAAAAATGTCTAAAACAGGATTATTTTCTGATAATGTATTTGCCACTCTGAATATAGAGCAGCAAAAAGCGGTTATTCACGGTAAAGGACCGCTTTTGATTGTAGCTGGCGCCGGTACAGGAAAAACAACTGTTATTTCCCATCGTATAGCAAAACTTATTTCACAGAAAAAAGCGAAACCCAATGAAATTTTAGCACTTACTTTTACAGAAAAAGCTGCTGCAGAAATGCAGGATAGAATAGACCTTTTAGTGCCTTATAATTTTGCAGATGTATGGATTTCCACTTTTCATTCTTTTGGGAACAGGGTTTTGGAAGACAATGCGATTTTTTTAGGATTAACAAGCGATTTTAAGGTTATGGCACAACCCCATCAATTGGTATTTTTCAGAGAACATCTCTTTGAGTTTCCGATGAAAATACTCAGACCGCTTGGCAATCCTTTAAAACACATAGAAGCGATTCTTTTTTTGTTTTCTCGTCTAAAAGACGAGGATATTTCACATGAAGAGTATGCAAATTATGTCCAACTTTTAGAGAATGTGGTTAAAAAGAATCCGAACGATAAATCAATAGAAGATGAATTTTTGATTCAAAAAGAATTATCTGAGATTTTCAAAAAGTACGAGGATTTAAAAATACAACATGGTCTTATTGATTTCAGTGACCAGGTATGGTTAGTTCTTAAGCTTTTCAGAAAATACCCTTCTATATTGAAAAAATACCGGAAAAAATTCAAATATATGCTTGTAGATGAGTTCCAGGATACTAATTATTCGCAATTTCAGTTATTAAAGATTTTGTTGAACAGCGAAAAAAACATAACAGTTGTCGGAGATGATGACCAGTCAATATATAAATTTCGTGGTGCTGCAATTTCAAATATTTTAAATTTTAAAAAAGCATATCCTGCTGCAAAACAAGTAGTTCTTACAAAAAATTATCGTTCGATTCAACATATCCTTGATTGTGCATATGCTCTTATAAGATATAATAATCCCGACCGCCTGGAAGTAAAAAATAAAATAAGTAAAAAACTCATATCTGTGCGAGATAATCCTGACAAAACTACCGGAGAAATTACGTCTGCTGTTTTTCATCATCATTTTGATACTATTTCACAGGAATCGGATTTTGTTGCTGAGGAAATTGCTGAAATGGTCAGGACCGGGACTGCTAAAAATAAGTCAGGAACACGTTATAGTGATTTTGCAATTCTTGTTCGTGCAAATTCTGATGCCGACATGTTTATGAAATCATTGAATATGAAAAACATCCCATGGCATTTTTCGGGTGGGAGCGGGCTTTATGCCTGCGAAGAAGTAAAAATACTTATATCTTTTTTAAAAACAGTTTCAAATTTATCTGATAATATTTCACTTTTTCATCTTGCTTCGTCTGAAGTTTATAAAATACCTATGGCAGATTTAACAATCTGTATAAATGAAGCTTCAAAAAAGAAGATTTCGTTATATAAGGTGTTTGTTGGTGCATCCGGTTTAAATGATATAAGTCCTGAAGGAAGACAGATAATCAAAAATATAGTAGATGATATTAAAAAATACATGGAAGCTTCACGCGATTTTTCTACGGGACAAGTGCTTTATAAATTTATAAATGAAACAGGGTGGATTAAAAGACTTACTGAAGCCAAAGATGCTCAATCAGTTGAGAAAGTTTCAAATATCGCAATATTCTTCGATATTATAAAAAATTTTTCGGAAGTTTCAAAACATGATAAACTTCAATTGTTTGTATCGCATCTTACCGCTCTTATTGAAGCCGGGAGCAGTCCTGCAACAGCAGAAGCGGATTTCGATACTGATGCGGTGAATATATTGACAATTCACAAAGCAAAAGGTCTTGAGTTTTCTGTTGTTTTTATGGTTTCACTTGCCCAGGGAAAATTTCCGGTCAATAAAAGGAAAGAACTGATAGAAGTCCCTGATGCTTTAATAAAAGACATTTTACCGTTAGGTGATTTTCATAAGCAGGAAGAACGGCGGCTTTTTTATGTCGGTATGACAAGGGCAAAAGATGAATTGCATCTTACATCTGCAAGTGACTATGGCGGTATCCGTCAAAGAAAAATAAGTCAATTTATATATGAAGCATTGAATTTGGCTCAAACAAAAATTCCTGCTAAAAAACTTCATCCGATTGAAGCAATTAAAAAAAATGATATTGCTGATAAAGCAGACGATAATTTTCAGTTGCCTTTAGAAAGGCAGCTTGTATTAAGTCATTACCAGATTGACGATTATCTTACCTGTCCTTTAAAATACAAATATATTCATATATTGAAAATTCCTGTAATGGCTAACCATTCGATTGTTTATGGCAATGCGATGCATGAAACAATCCAGTTCTATTATAAAAAGAAAATGGAAAATGATTTGGTTAGAGTGGATGAACTTATAAATAAGTTTGAATCAAAATGGGAATCAACAGGTTTTTTGTCACAAGAACACGAAATGCAGCGGTTGGAAGAAGGCAGGGATGCAATAAGAAAGTTTTTTTATAGAGAACAAAAACATAAGATAATTCCAAAATATATTGAAAAAAAATTCAGGTTTAATTTTAAAAGAGATGTTGTTATCGGCAGGTTTGACAGGGTGGATTTAACAAAAAAAGGGACAATTATTATTGATTTCAAAACATCGGAAATATCCGATAAAGAAGAAGCAGATAATCGTGCCGGGAAAAGCACCCAGCTCGCTATTTACGCTTTAGCATGGAAAGAGTTAATGAAGGAATTGCCTTATAAATTAGAGTTACATTTTGTAAATACAGGTGTTACGGGCAGTGTTACCCCGGATGAAGAAATGATGTGCAAGATAGAAGAAATTATTGAAAAAACTGCAAATGGTATAAGAAGTAATAATTTTGAAGCTAATCCGCAGTATTTATCATGTAATTATTGCCCGTTTAATAATATATGTTCATCTGCTCAAATATAGATCACCATTTAAAACCCCATACGAAATCTATACAAATTGCTATGAAAAAAATAATAATATTTGTTGTGTTATTTTTACCCGCAGCAAATAAATGTGCTGCCGAACCTGATACTCTTTTCAATCGAATAATAAATCAGAAAAAAACAAATATAGATATTTCCGAACTAATGCCTTTTTATGAAACATTGTCGGTAGATGAAAAATCCGAACAGTTGCGGGACTGGGCGATGTACGGGCTTGATTCACAATTTTATATTTCATCGAATAAATCAGCAGATGTTTTGCGGGATAGTATACCGATGCGGTATTCATATCTTAAAAATAAAACAAAAAATGATATTTCACCCGGGAGAATAAAGTTCGTTAGTGATAATGATTGTGTGGTTATAGTACAGCAAGACAAAGCAAAAGACAAATCGCTAATAGGAAGTATTATTGATAGAAATACTTTTCAAACAAATTCAATTCCTAAATTTGTACATATATTTGAATATTCTGTTGATTTTTCTTCTAATGTATTAACCGTTTTTTATATTCAAACAGTTCCGGGTAGGCAGATATATTCTCAGGATTATAATTATTATGAGAAAGAAGTGAAAAATATAGATGATTTTAAAGATTTTATTGAAAAAATAGATAATATTACAAAAGTACAATGGGAAGAAAAATACATTATCTTCGGCGGAAGGAAATGCAACGAGAACAACATGTCTGCCCTGTTTCTTGAACATATAGCAGCTTTGTATCAGGCGTACAATATGCCGATAAGCAGCGAAAAAGAAAGACATTATAAAAATGAATATGAATATTTTATAAACCAAAAATATAATGAAATTATCAGTAGCGATAAAAAAATAAGAAAAGATTTGACAACAGGTAAACTTACGAAATCTCAGTTATTGAGCGAAATTAGAAAAAGGATACCATACACTGATCCGTCAAAGGGAGAATCGAATATTGGTTTTTCGCTTGATCCGGGGTTTAATTACATCGGCATGTCAGAGGATTTGCTGAAAATTTCTCAAAAAGACAGTCAATTTATTAATTCGCAACTAATTAATCCGCAAGATACGGAATTTAATGTTTATATTGCTTCTAATATAAATAATATTGTTTCAATTGCCAAAAAAATAAAGGAGCAATCCGGGTTAGAACCGCTTTTGGTTATGCGTAGAAAATTAGACGGGTCTGGTAATCCTGTAGAACGCCGTTTTGACGACTTACTCCAGCATATTGAAATGAGAAATTCGTACCAGCATGCCCGTTACGACGGTATGCTTCAGGGTACTCAAACAGGAATGGTACTATTTTACACTGACCTTACGGCAAAATTAATGGCACTTAATTATGATGATGCAGTTTCAAAGAGTAATGTTACAGGATTTAGAACTATGATAGACATAAAAGTACCGAAACTTTACTGGAGCGATTTTATGAAAATGTCCCAGACACGATTATGGTTTGGTTTGAGACAGGAAAATTTCGAAATATACAGTAATAAATTGTTGTTTAGTCCGACAGCAACACGTGTTTATGCCGCTTCCTCAAATCCGCTTTTTCCCGGAAAAGAGACAAAACCTAATTTTCAGAGCGGTGAGTTTTTGGGCTGGTGGGATTTGCACTATTCTGCTATAGCAGATTATGAACCTCAATACTATAAACTTGACCAAATACAAAAATGGGGTTGTATTTTTACGGTATTAAAAGTAAAGAATTCGCATTTATTGGATTTTTTGTTCCAGGTGCAGGTTTCACGTAATTTAGATTTTGAAACCTGGTATAAAAACACCGATTACTTAAAGAACAAATCAAATATTCCTTTTATAGATAAGAATAAATATAACCGGAAAACCGAATGTCTGGAGTTGATAAGTTCCCGTAATTATATGCTTATGGGACAAAATTTCTTTTTGTATGGCGGTGTTTCTCTTGCTTCAAGAAAAGATATTATTGATAAGCTGTCACCAAAAAAGGAAATAAAAAAACATGTAGAAAAATCAGGCTTAAAAGTTGATAAAACAACGTTAAATCAGGCAAAACCTGGATTAAATTACAAATCTGACAATAAAAATTATGGTAATTTTTATGCTGAAAAACAAAAAGATGGAATAAAGTTAAAATGGAATAAAGGCGAAGATATAATATTAAATGATTTTATCGATGCTCTTGTATCTATACAGCAAAAAAAAGCGGCAGGATATAAAGATGAAAGTATTTTCCTTTCACTGGCGAACATAGAAAAAGTCATTCAAATTGAAAAATGGAGTAAGTATCTGATTAAAAGTAAAGGCATAAAAAATAAATGGATTTATCTGAACATTAATAGACCGGATAAAACTTATGATTATCCGGTAAAAGCTTCGGGATATGAGCCGGACTCGGATATTTTTTATGCCAGACTACTTACAGAAGACCAGAAGGACAAACTTATTTTAAACAAATAATTTAAAAATATAGTAAAAAATGTAAAATAATGTATAATCAGGCTGATTAAAACTCTGTGAATCTCTATTTGAAAGAATTAGTAAAAAGGAAAAAAGCATGTCAAACGAACCTATATTAAAAGTTGAAAATATATCAAAATCCTTCGGGGAAAAAAATGTATTGAAAAATTTGAGTCTTGAAGTTTATGAAAATGATATTTTTGGCATTATTGGAATGTCAGGTGCCGGGAAAACGACATTGCTGCATACCATTATCGGATACTATTTTCCTGAAGAGGGTGATATATTATTTCAAACAAGTAATAATGGGAAAAACCAGTTTAAATCTATCTTCAAACATCATAAAGAGATTAAAATGTTTACCGGTTTTGCACCACAAACTCCGTCTTTCTATCCTAAGTTAACGGCATATGAAAATCTTAATCACTATGGCGCATTATACGGATTGTCTAAGGAGAAAAGGAAAAATAACATTAAGCACCTTCTCGAACTTACCGATCTTGAAGAGGCAACGAACAGGCAGATGCAATTTATGTCCGGGGGGATGCAGAAGCGCCTTGGAATAGCATGTGCATTGGTTCATAACCCAAAGCTGCTTATTCTCGATGAGCCTACAGCCGACCTTGACCCGATATTAAGGAACCAGATATGGGACTTGATTAAAAAGATAGTATCAGAGGGAACAACGGTCATGATTGCTTCACATTTTTTAGTGGAAATAGAAAATTATTGTACAAAAATCAATGTCCTGTATGATAAGCAGATTAAAGAAATCGGAGCAATTGTAGAATTGAAAGAACATTATAAAGATAAAGAGACCATAATCATTGAAATAAATCCGGGAAACTATGATGCCGTTATAGATGAATTAAAAAAACATGTTCTTCCAATAGAATCAATTGTCAAGCGCAGTAACTGCCTGACCATAGTTACCGAAGAGTCAGAAGAGGTATTACATACTTTATTTCACGCACTTGAAATAACTAAAGAAAAGCTGGTAAAAATCGATATTAAACGGCAAGATCTTAATGACTTGTTCAAATTCCTGAATAAAAAGATATCCGAACACAAAAGAGCCTGAAAATGAATAATTTATTCCGGTTAATTATAAAGAATTTTAAACTATTAATACGTTCCCGTTCATCGGCGTTAATTGTTATTGCCGGTCCTGTGCTCATTATTTTATTTGTAGGACTTGCATTCAACACAAAAAATATTTCCAACATTAAAATAGGAATATATGCACAACAGTATAATACCGATATAGAAGGAATTGTAAAAGAATTAGTCAATAAAAAATTTAAAATTATTAAAATAGAATCTGAGGAAATGTGTGTCTATGAAATAAAAAATGGGGCGGTAAATGCGTGCATAATATTTCCGCCCAATATGAGTTTTACCGATATAAAACAGAAAAGCGAAATAACGTTTTATGTTGACAACTCGAAAATCAATCTCGTTTATATGATTTTGGATGTAATCTCAGCACAGATAAAAACTACGTCGGTTGCTATTAGTAAAGATATAACAGGTATAATTCTCAAAAAGATAGAGTTATCAAGGACAGAACTTTTAAAGCAGGATTCTTCGTTGGACAGGCTTCTTAGGGTTAATGCAGCTCAACATGAGACAGCAGATAATGTGGAAACATCAATAGCTCGCATTTATACTAAGTTTTCAGAAGATACGTTAAAAACAAAGAAAATTGAATGGAATACGACTCTTGTGCAGGATACCAATAACCGCTTTGTTAAATATTCATTTCCATTAATTGATGAAATTATTAAAACGCAATCTGATGTTAAACAAAAGATTCTGGATTTTGAAAATAAATTTAAGGATTTGGATAGCAAGCGGCAGGAAGGAATCAGAAATAAAGAATCGGAAAATCCTGGCACAACTACGCAGGATGACGAAACATATGTCGAGTTAAAGGATAACATAAATCAATTAGTACAAGATTTTAATAACCTGGACCAGACGTTACAATCCGATATGAAAAGTTTTAATAATAATTTACCCAAAATGACTGGTATTAATAAGAAAGCGACTAAGAATATAATTGATTTAATAAAAACTGCGAGGAAATCAATTGCTGAGTTAAGAGATAAAATATTTTCGGCAGGAAATAAAACAGACCGGATTATCGATTTATTGGATGAATCAAAAAAACAAATAAGTGATATTAAAATATCGTTAGATAGTGTGAATAATGGACTTAAAATGTTCGATGTTTCTGACGCAGAAAATATTACAAGTCCGATAGTTACAGTCATAAAACCGGTATCACGGGAAGATACTTATTTGAACTATCTTTTACCCAGCCTGATTGTTCTTGTTATTATGTTCAT
Source organism: Elusimicrobiota bacterium (assembly GCA_028718185.1). Taxonomy (NCBI): domain Bacteria; kingdom Pseudomonadati; phylum Elusimicrobiota; species Elusimicrobiota bacterium. Next base: position 195,257 of record JAQUMH010000001.1, on the reverse strand, counting down.
TAGTATTTTACTTTCCTGTATACTTGTAATGCTTGAGAAACACTCGCCTGCATATTTCAGGAATTTTATAGTACCGGTCAATAATTTTACATTTATTTTAGCGACCTTCCTTTCATCGCTTATAGTTATTATTATACAAGTATCTATCATTCTCGTCATTTCGTCTAATTTCTTCCAGGCAAAAATTATTGAAAATATATTTAATATTGTACCTGTGATTCTTCTGGTCAGCATCGTATTTATATTGATCGGCATGCTTGTCGGTTATGTGTTTACGTCGGAGGAAACCAGTACGCTTGCTGCTATTTCAATCGGCAGTGTATTCCTGTTTGTTTCTGACCTTATTTTGCCTATTGAAAGTATGCCTGAATACTTTGTTAAAATTGCAAAATTCAATCCCTTCGTTATGGGGCAGGTGATTCTGAAAAAAACTATTCTTTTTCAATCGGGTTTAAATACATTAAGATTTGAAATTACAACGTTGTCAATATATGCAATTCTCATGTTTGTTTTCATTTATCTTATGCAGCTGTTTTTGCGCAATACATTTTTGCGCAGTTTTGTGTATAAATTTGTAAAAAAGCTTAGCAGAAACCATACCGGAGATAACTTAGATGTTAAATAAAGAAACCAAATATTCATTGTACTTTGTTGCAATATTTATCATAGCGGCTTTTATATTTGTATTGTGGATGTTTTCTAAATCGGAAAAACTTTTAAATAAAAATATTGAAATAAAAAAAGAGACAGTTGAAACCGAGAAAGAAACCAATAAACTGCTAAAAGAACTGCTGAACGAATTAAGAAAGAGAAATAAATAATATTACCGGATTATTGAAATATTATTTTATTTGGGTATAATTCAATTATGAATATGATTGTAGTTATCGCTATTGTTGCAGCAATTGCAGTATTTATATTTTTTAACTTAAAGAAAACATCTTCACCTGATACTAATTCAAGCTTACTTATTCAGCAGGAAATAGATGCTTTGAGAAAACAAGTATCAGAAACCCTTACCGGTAATACAGGACTTATTAATCAGCAGATAGCAGCACTAACCGAGCAGGTAAACAAACAGCTTTCATCTGTTGCAAACCAGCTGCTTAATTCACAGAAAACTGTCGGTGAGAGAATAGATAGCGCTACAAAAGTTGTCAATGATGTAAATAAAAGCATCGGGCAGCTTTCAGAAGCGACAAAGCGGGTTTTTGAAGTCGGGCAGGATATAGCTTCGCTTCAGGAAATATTAAGGGCGCCCAAATTGAGGGGGATTATAGGTGAATTTTTTCTTGGTGATTTGCTGTCACAAATTCTTCCGCCAAAATATTATGCGCTGCAGCATCAGTTTAAATCCGGCGAAAAAGTGGATGCAATAATACATCTCGGACAAAAACTTGTACCGGTTGATTCTAAGTTTCCTCTTGAAAATTTCAGAAAAATGATAGAAATATCTACTGAAAAAGAAAAGAGCCAGGCACGGAAAAAATTTGCCGGTGATGTGAAAAAACATGTTGATGCAATTTCGTCAAAATACATTTTGCCGGATGAGGGTACTTTTGATTTCGCACTTATGTATATACCCGCTGAAAATGTTTATTACGAGATGATAATAAAAGATGAAAGCGGTGAACAAGATTCTATTTCCACGTATGCTCTTCAGAAAAAGGTTATACCGGTATCGCCGAATTCTTTTTATGCTTATTTACAGGCGATTGTTTTAGGACTTCGCGGGATGGAGATAGAAGAAAAAGCAAAAAAAATAATGGAAACACTCTCGCGATTGACGGGCGATTTTGGGAAGTTCAGGGAAGATTTTGAGGTATTAGGCGGGCATATTGCGAAAACTTCAGGTAAGTTTGATGAGACAGCCAAAAAATTAGAAAAATTCGGAGATAAACTTCTCTCTGTCGAACATCATGAAAAAAAAGTTATTGGGGAAGGTCCCAAATAATTTAGCGAATAGTAATTTAAAAAATGTAATTACCGACCTCATTCTTAAATCTTGAATCTTGAATCTTAAATCCTAATGAACAAATGAACATGTGAACACGTGAACGTAAGAACGATTTTATGTTATCATTAGAAATTATATTAATAGGTATTTCAGGTCTTCTCATTATCAGTATTATAGCAAGCAAGGCTTCCAGCAGGCTTGGTGTACCTTCGCTTCTGTTTTTTTTAGTTATTGGCATGTTAGCGGGTTCTGAGGGGATAGACGGTAGATACTTCAGTAATCCTCAGATTGCTCAATATATCGGAATAGTGGCGTTGATATTTATACTATTCCTGGGCGGATTGGAAACAGAATGGAAAAATGTTCGTACAATACTGTTTGAAGGATTAGCACTTTCTACGATAGGAATTCTTATTACAGCTTTATTGGTGGCATGTTTTACGGTTTTAGTACTCAAATTTTCTATTTTTGAAGGATTATTGCTTGGTTCCATAGTATCATCTACAGATGCTGCTGCAATATTTTCCATATTAAGGTCAAGAAAAATAAGTCTTACGGGTAAATTAAGACCGTTATTAGAATTTGAATCAGGAAGTAACGACCCCATGGCAGTTTTTCTTACTGTAAGTTTTATCGGTTTTATTATAAAGACAGATAATTCTATAACCAATATGTTCCTTATGTTTGTTTTACAAATGGGGTTGGGAACGCTTTTGGGATATGTTTTTGGAAAAGGGATTGTTTTTTTTGTTAATAAAATAAAACTTGAATATGACGGATTATATCCTGTTTTAACTATGGCAATGGTTTTACTGACATATGCTGTAGTTAATGCATTGAAGGGAAGCGGATTCCTTGCCATTTACATTGTAGGTTTAATTATGGGGAACAGTAATATAGTACAAAAAAGGAACTTAATACATTTTCATAACGGTTTAGCGTGGCTTATGCAAATTACTATGTTTCTTACCTTAGGTCTTCTTGTATTTCCGACAAAAGTAATATCAATAACCGGCATAGGATTGATTGTTTCAATGTTTTTAATGTTCCTCGCTCGACCAATAAGCGTGTTTATTACCATGGCGCCGACATCCTTCAATTTCAGGGAAAAAATATTGATTTCCTGGGTAGGTTTGCGGGGTTCAGTACCGATTATACTGGCGACTTTTTCACTTATTGCAGGAATAGCAAAAGCAGATATGATTTTTAATATTGTTTTCTTTATTGTCCTGACTTCAATACTTTTACAGGGAACTTCTATTCCTTTTATGGCAAAATTACTAAAAGTAGATATTCCTTTTAAAAATAAAAAGAAATATCCGTTGGAATTTGAATATACTGACGACTTGGATACGAGAATGATTGATTTTATAGTTCCGTATAACTCATGGATGATAGATAAACCTGTTTCAGAAATAGGATTACCGCAGGACAGTCTTATAACTCTTATTGCAAGAAATGAGAAATTTATAGTACCAAGCGGTCAAACTAAAGTTGAGTCAGAAGATGTCCTGCTGGTTCTTGTAAATAATAATAATTCAAAAGAAATATTGGATTTACTGGGTCATCAGAAAAAGTAAGTATTACTTGATTTTTAATGTTATTTTGATAGAATAAACTTAGTTGTTACAATATAATAAATTTGTAGCTGCAAAGCGAAGCTTTGCTTGTTTATAAGGTGTATTTAAAGGAGATGTTTGGAGGACTAAAATGGCTAAATATAACCCGTGGGAAATGGCTTGCCAGCAGTTGGACATTGTAGCTAAAAGAATCAATCTTGATAAAAGTGTTCATGAAAAACTTCGACAATGCAAGCGTTCTTTAATTGTTTCCGTTCCTATACGTATGGATAATGGTTTAGTACAGGTTTTTGAAGGTTATCGTGTTCAGCATAATCTTGTAAGAGGTCCTGCCAAGGGCGGTATTAGGTATCATCCGGGTGTGACTTTTGATGAAGTGAAAGCGCTTGCCATGTGGATGACCTGGAAATGCGCTGTTGTCGGGATTCCGTATGGCGGTGCAAAAGGTGGAATCATATGCGACCCGACTAAAATGTCCCTTAATGAACTCGAAAAACTTACTCGGAGATATACGGCTGAAATTTCAATAATTATAGGTCCGGAAAAGGATATTCCGGCTCCGGATGTCGGTACGAATCCACAAGTCATGGCATGGATAATGGATACCTATTCAATGAATGTCGGTTATTCTGCCCCGGGTGTTGTTACCGGCAAACCAATTGACATTGGCGGAAGCGAAGGTCGTCTTACTGCAACCGGTCAGGGAGTCATGATAGTGGTAAGAGAAACGCTTAAACATTTGAAAATGTCACCCAAAGATTGTACAGTTGCGATTCAGGGTTTTGGAAATGTCGGTAGTGCTACCGCAGAATTTTTGCATGAAATTGGTTGTAAAATTGTCGGTGTTACTGATGTTTCCGGCGGATTATTTAACAAAAAAGGAATAGATATTCCTAAATTACTGGAATATGTTAAAAATAATCCCAAAAAAACAATAGAAGGATTTGGTGAAGGTGATATGATTAAAGATAGTAAGAAAGCAAATGAGGAACTTTTCAATCTGGATGTTGATATCCTATCGCCATGTGCCTTGGAAAATCAGATAACAAAAGAAAATGCACCGAATATAAAAGCAAAGATTATCGCAGAAGGTGCAAATGGTCCGACTACGCCTGAGGCAGACGAGATTTTACAGAAAAAAGGTGTATTTGTTTTACCTGATATTCTTGCTAATGCCGGTGGAGTAACAATTTCATATTTTGAATGGGTACAGGGTTTACAATCGCATTTTTGGGATTTGGAAAGCATCAACAAAGAACTTGCAAGAATTATGACAAAAAGTTTTAAAGATGTTATAAAAATCGCTGAAAGAGAAAAATGTGATATGCGTCTCGCATCATATATTCTTGCAGTAAGCAGAGTCGCAACAGCCTCAAAATTGAGAGGCGTTTTCCCGTAAAAATTTGTAATCCGTCAACGGTTCAGTGGCGGATACCCGCCTAATATGTCTGTCAGCAGGCAGGTTGAAAATACCATTGATGGGGATTTATTTCTTACCCTCAATTTATAATTATGAAAAATGTTTTAATAAAGTTAATTGTTAATATAATTTCTTTTACATTCGTGGTTAAATTAGTTTCCGGTATTCAGGTAGACAATTGGAAGACAGTCATTATTGTCGGAATTGTCCTTACTTTTGTAAACGCTTTTCTGAAACCGTCCATTCTTTTATTCACACTCCCATTAAATATACTTTCTTTAGGACTTTTCACTTTTGTAATTAATGGTTTTATGTTCTATATAGTTTCTAAAATTGTTAAGGGATTTTATGTCGTAAATTTTTGGAATGCTGTAATCGGCGCCCTGATTTTCAGTATTACTGGCGCAATTCTGAATATATTTATCAGCCCCTCCCATGGCAAAGTAAAATTTGGTTTTCACAGACCTGCTGATTTTCGTAAAAATAAATATCATGATGTAATTGATGTTGAAGCAAAGGAAGAGAATAGGCAACAAGGTTTAGAAAAACAGGGATAGAGTTAATAAATATGGGAAATAAACATAAAATTATAAATGACGCATCATGTTTGAAAGTAGTTGTTTACGGGAAGAACATGAAAGAATTGTTTGAAAATGCTGCCTTTACCTTGTGTTCTCTTATTGCCAAACCTGATGCTGACAGTATAAGGAAACCGATGAAAATAACAGCAACTGCTAACAATACAGAAGACCTGCTGATGAACTTCTTAAAAGAGTTGCTTCATTATTATTCCGTAAGGAAAATATTATTATGCAGTTTCAGGGTTATGTCGCTTACGGAGAATAAAGTCCATGCAAAACTTACCGGTGAGAATATCGGCAGGCATCATTCTATTATTAACGACATAAAATCGGCTAGATATGAAGATATAAAAATAAGCAAAACAAGAACAGGCTACAAAACCCACATAGTTTTTGATGTCCCTGCTATTTGATTATTTTTAATTAATTTTGTAAAATTTAGTGAAGTAATGTTCGCGATAGGTGTGGTTCTTTTGTAAAACTGAGTTCTGAATTCTTAGTTCATAATTTTTGAATCTTGATTCTTACTTCTTATTTCTTTCTTCTGTTTTTAAAGCCGCTATCGTCTAGACTGGCTCAGGACATCGCCCTCTCAAGGCGGAGATCATGGGTTCAAATCCCATTAGCGGCATAAAAAAACCCCTGTAATTACAGGGGTGTAACATCCCGCCGGCTTTTTTCAAGCAAAAAAACAAATCAATTTCCTGTTGTTAAAAGATACAGATTAAGGTTTGTAGTAAGGACATCTACCTCTGAAGCCGTCATTACAAATCTCCCTTTTTTTGTTAAGGGAAGATTTTTTTTTACAGAAATACAACATACAACTGACGCCTTCTTCAAGTAAACAATAGGCACAATCGGAACCCATCCTTCTTATAGGTGCCGGTGCTTTCAAGTCCTTACTGTTACCTTCGGACGATTGCATAGAAATATTATAATTCATAGCTTTTAATTTGCGGGGGTAGGATTTGAACCTACGACCTCCAGGTTATGGGCCTGACGAGCTACCGGGCTGCTCTACCCCGCGCATGTAGTATAACAGAAAGTTAAAATTATGTCAAGTGTTTTGTTGTTCTTCACCAAATATCCCGTCAAGTGAAACTTGGCGGGAATAAAGAAAAGAATAACCCACACGGCTAATTTTGCCGAAGGCAAAACCGTGTTGGGTCATCTGCTATTTTTAAGGAAATTTACTTAGGGGTACTGCCTTAGAATTGTCCGTAAAGCCTTGTTGTTGTTCGTCGGAGCCGTTTAGAAATGATTTTTAACATTATTTGGAATATCTTGGAAGCCATTTCAGAATTTTTCTTTTTTAACTCATCGAATTTTTCTTTGGTAATTGCTAAAAGCACTGTGGAGTCAAGTGCTGATGCGTAAGCAGAACGCGGTTGAGTATCATATAACGAAAGTTCACCAAAAATATCTCCTTGTTTCATAAGTGCAATTGTTTCTTCTGTGTCTGTTTCGGTAATGTATATTCTGACCAGACCTTCCTTAATAAGGTAAAGACGGTCACCTAATTCACCTTGTTTGAATATAATATCATCCTTTTTAAAGTTTTCAATACTAAGTATATTTGCAAATTCTTTTTGTTCTATTTCAGTTAAAAAAGAAAAATAAATATGATTTTTTAGAAAATCCAAGATATCATCCATAACTAAATGATATGAAAAATATTGATTTTTGTCAAGTGCCTTGTATTTCTTTAATTATTTTTATATAATAAAATAGCTTAAAAAATAGTTTAAGGTGTCGATATGGATACTATTGAATGTATAAAGACAAGAAGAAGTAAAAGGAAATTCTCTTCAGGGGAAGTGAAAAAAAATATTATCGAACAAATAGTAGACTGTGGTAGGCTTGCACCGACAGCAGTTAATGTTCAGCCATGTGAATTCATAGTTGTTACTAATAAAGAAAAGCTGAAGGAGTTTTCCGAGATTGCTGTTAACGGTCCTTTTATAAAAGATGCTTCTTTTTGCATAATTGTTTTTTCAAAAGATGTAAAATATTATTTAGAAGATGGCTGTGCAGCAACTGAAAATATTTTACTGGCAATAAATTCTTATGGACTTTCCGCCTGTTGGGTAGCAGGTGACAAAAAGGATTATGCTGAAAATGTGGCAAAATATTTAAATGTACCTTCAGGATATAAACTCATTTCTATAATACCCGTCGGTTATTCCAAAGAAGAGCCGAAAATTCAAAAAAGAAACTTAAAAGATGTTATACATTGGGAAAAATTTTAATCCATTTTATGAAAGACCATTTTAAAGAAATTACGTTGTTTTCTCACTTTCCGGCTGCTGCATTAAAAAAAGTCAGTAAAATATTTAAAATTAAAAAATATTCCGCAGATTCAATCATTTTTTCGGAAAATACGAAAGGTGATAGCATTTATATAATTCTATCTGGCTTGGTAAAAATTTTCAGGTCATCTGAAAGCAGCTCTGCAAAAAAAACGTTAGCCATTCTGAAAAAAAATGAGTTTTTTGGTGAAATGGCTTTGTTTGACCATGCTGGCCGTTCTGCTTCGGCAAGAGCAATAACAAATGTCGAAGTTTTTGCCTGCGAAAGAAACAATTTTTTAAAACTGCTTTCAGAATATCCCCAGTCATCCCTTGTTATAATTTCACTGCTTGCCTCGCGTTTAAGGAAAGCAAACAGAGAAATATCTTCATTAACATTCCAGAATGCTCTCGGCCGTTTCGCTATGGTTCTATGTGATTTAGCGGAAGACCACGGTACAAAAATACGGGGTGGTATTTTGATTAATATGGATTTAACACATCAGGATTTAGCGGAAATGACAGGAACTGCAAGAGAAGTTATTACAAAAATAATAACAACTTTTAAAAAGACGAAATGCATTAAATTTGAAGGTAAACAGATAATTATAACCAATCTTAAAAAAATAAAAGGTTGGATATATTGAAGTTACAGATATGCTAGATATCGGAATTTCAACGGGTTTTTTTTATAATGATGATTTGCGTTCTCCTGTTGAAAAGCTGCAAGAATTACTCAAAAATTTAACAATACTGAAAAATTGTGGATTTAATTTTATAGAAATTGGGGCAGTTTCACAGATACAGTGGAATAATTCCACGTACACTAAAAATTTAAAGAAAACCTTAAGAGAACTTAATTTAACTGTTTCATCACTACATGCGCCTTTTTCGGATACTATTGATATTTCGGATTTAAATGAGCTGAACCGCAGAACTGCTGTTAAAGAAATAAAAAAAGCAGCCAGGTCGTTAAAAACGTTAAATGGCAGCATACTTATAATTCATCCTTCTGTAAAAGAAATATATAGCATTAGCGAAGAAGAGAAAGTAAAGAGGATTTCCCGGATAAAAAAAAGTTTATCTGAAATTTTAAAAACTACAACAAAACTTGGTTTGAGAGTTGCTGTTGAAAATCTTCTTCCGCATATATTAGGCGGTCAAAAGGAAGTATTAAAACAATTAACAGACCAGTTGCCTGTCGGCATATGTTTTGATACTTCGCATGCCAACTTTAATCCTGAGTTCTCGTGTATAGATTTTCTTACGATGTTCAGGAAAAAAATTATAGCACTTCATATATCTGACAACAATAGTTCCTGGGATGACCATTTTTCCATGGGTAAAGGAAATATAGACTGGGAAGTTTTTTTGAAAACCTTAAAAAGTACAAATTATTCAGGTGTTTTTATGCTTGAAGTCCTGAAAAAGCCGGGATATTGCGATACAAATGCAGTTTTATCGGGAGTACACCAGGAAACAAAGAAATTTTTGGATAATTATTTATTATGAAATATCAATCACTAAAAGGTTTCAGGGACATTTTTGGCGAAGATGCTAAAACATTTACTTTTATAGAAAATGCTGCAAAAAGCGTTCTGGGAAAATATAATTACCGTGAAATAAGAGTTCCTACTGTTGAATCGGCGGAACTCTTTTTACGTTCGATAGGCGAGACAACGGATATAGTTGAAAAAGAAATGTATGTTTTTAATGACAAAGGTGACAGAAAAATCGCACTTAGGCCGGAAGGAACGGCAGGCGTTGTCCGTGCTTATGTAGAAAACAACCTTTCTCAAAAGTGTCCGTCCCAAAAGTTTTTTTATATAGGCCAGATGTTTCGCCAGGAAAGACCGCAGGCAGGCAGGTTGAGGGAGTTTTATCAAATAGGTTGTGAGTATTTCGGGAACGACTCTGTTTATGCCGACATGGAAGTAATTTTAATAGCAAAAGAAATTTTGGAAAAAATAGGGATTAAAAATATTAAAATAGAAATTAATTTGCTTGGATGTGAAAAGTGCCGTCCGGCGTTTGCAAATTCAGTAAAAGATATTTTAAAGAAAGAATTCAACGGGTTATGCGATGATTGTAAGAAACGTTCAGAGAAAAACCCGCTTCGTGCGCTTGATTGTAAAATTGACCGGGAAAAATTTTCCAATATTGAACCGGCGTTGTGTGAAAATTGCAAAATAGAATTAGAAAAAATAAAAACCGGTTTAAAAAATTCAAATGTTGATTTTACGATATCTAATAAACTTGTCAGAGGTTTAGACTATTATACAAAAACCGTATTTGAAATAACTTCTGACGTTTTAGGAAGCCAGAACGCCGTATGTGCCGGAGGCAGATACGATAATCTTACAAAAGAACTCGGAGGTCCTTCTATGCCTGCGGTAGGTTTCGCAATTGGTGTTGACCGTTTAGTCGAAATTATTAACAAATCAGAAAGCCTCAAAATCGAAGTCGTTAATCCGGATATTTTTGTTATAGCAATTGGCAGCGAAGAATCGCTTAAGTGTGGTTTTGATATTTTGACTAAAATAAGGAATACCGGTTTGTTCTCAGATGGAGGCTATTTTACAAAATCTTTAAAATCACAAATGCGGCTCGCAGACGCTTTGAATTCACGATTTGTTGTAATTATTGGTGATGATGAGATTAAAAAAAATATAGTTGTCCTGCGTGATATGAAAACAAAAGAACAGAAAGAGGTTTCGATAGAAAAGATAATTGGAGAGGTAAAAAATGTTACAGGCTGAACAGTTAAAAGTAATTTACGAAGTTGTGAATGACATCAGGTATATTTATGACAAAAACCGTCTTTTGAATGTTTTTCTCGAGAAAATCTGCCAGACGGTTAAATGTGAAGCGGGTTCAATATTTTTGACAGACAATCAAAGAGACGAACTTAAGCTTGTTGCTGCAAGAGGTGCTGCCGATACTGTTATACATTCCATTCCATTTAAAATTGGAATAGGAATTTGCGGGAAAGTTGTCCAGACGCAGGAATCAAAAATTGTTAATAATACAAGCGAGGACGATTCTTTCAATTCAACAGTTGATACCATTACAGGGTTCAAAACAACAAATATTCTATGCGTACCTATGATTTCAACAGGCAGGGTAATTGGTGCGGTTGAGCTTTTGAATAAAAAAGGGAAATTTACAGAAGATGATTTGGAATTGGTTATATTAACTACAAGTCAGATTTCGCTTGTGGTTGAAACATCACGGCTTTATAGCGAAATATTAAAATTAAAAAATTTCACCGATTCCATTATGGAAAATATGCCGGGCGGATTTATAGCTATTGATGCATTTGGAACAATTACGACAGTTAATCCTAATGCTGCAAGAATTTTAGAAGTTGAAAGAGCGGTAGTTACGGGAAAATTCCTATATGAAGCGCTTCCGCATCATAAAGAGGTGGCAGATATTTTATGGGATACTAATCAGAAAAGGAAAACGGTGTCACGACAGGAAATAAAACTGCTGAAGCGTGACGGCGAACCGCTGCTTTTCGGGTATTCTACTATAGTAATAAAAGACAGGGAGAATAATATTCTCGGAAGCGGGGTTACCTTCCAGGATTTAACAAAAATAAGGAAATGAGGAACGCGGAACAGGTACGGGAATAAGGAGCAAAGCGACTATGGAAAAAGTTCTTATTGAAATTGCACAAAGCATATCTTCAACATTACACCTGGACAAAGTTTTGGAGAGCATATTGGATGAGTCAATAAAGTTAGTAGGAGTTGAAGCGGGTTCTATTATATTGATAAGCAGTGAAACCCAAAAGTTGGAATTCAAAGTAGCAAAAGGTGAAAAATCAAATATACTAAAAGAACTAAGCGTGAATTTTAAACTTGATGAAGGTATTGTCGGTGTGGCTGTTCATACCGGTAGAATTGTAGTTGTTAATAATGTTCTTGATGATGTAAGATTTAAAAAGGACATAGATTGGCTGACAGGTTTTACAACTAAATCGCTGCTTGCTGTTCCTATAACTATTAAAGGAAGAGTGCTTGGTGCAATTGAACTTATAAACAAGAAATCAGGCAATTTTACCGAAACGGACACGGAAATTATTTCTGCTATTGCTGCACAATCTGCAGTTGCAATTGAGAATGCACGTCTTTATGAAGAGATTTATACTTTAAAAGAATATATGAGTGATATTTTTGAATCAATGCCGGGCGGATTTGTGGCAGTTGATAACCATGGCAGAATAACAACAGTTAATCCGCGTGCTTCAGAAATATTAAATATTCCAAAAGAGCTTGTCGGCGAAAATTTCACGACAGGTTTTATGAGATTTCCGGAAATAGTCGAGCTTTTTAAAACAGCGCTATCCAAAACAGAATCACACGTCAGAAGAGAGATGCAATTAACTATCGGGAACAAACATAAAATTATAGGTTATTCAACATTGGTTATAAAAAGCGTTGCCGGTGTTATAAAAGGTACCGGAATGATTTTCCAGGACATTACTGCTTTAAAAAAATAAAACTTGCTTTTTTGTAATTTTTTATTATAATAAATCTTTAATCTAGTTTACGCGTCGCCAGCGTAGCTCAGCGGCAGAGCAGTGCTCTCATAAGGCATTGGTCGAAGGTTCGATTCCTTCCGCTGGCAAGTTTAATAGATGCAGAAAGGCGTTCAAATAGAATCAGAAAGGCGTTCACGTGTTCACGTGTTCAAATGTTGAAATGTTTGAAAAACATAATAACGCATTAACAAATGAACACATGAACATATGAACGCCGTTTAGAAAATCGTGGGGGAGGTTTTATGAAAAAGTTGTTGGTTGTTTTAGTAACTGCAGTTTTGCTTTATGGTTGTGCATCAAGTCCTGATAAGGGGACAGTTGGTAAAGACGGTGAAATTGACAGGGAATGGGTTGAGCAGGGAATTACAAAGAATTTCATTTTTGCCCGCGGTATGGGTGCTGCTGACCAGAAACTTGAGAACAAAACACAAAAAATGGCTACATCGAGGAATTCTGCAATTGTGAACGCTCAGTATAATATGCTTTCAGTTATTAAAGGCGTAAATTTAGAAGGCGGAATTACTGTAGAGAAAGCAATTGAAACAGATTCAGTATTAGCGACAAGCATTAATGCTACAATTAAAGGTGCACAAGTTGTGAGAAGTGAATGGACAGCTGATGACGGTTGCGTTATTATTCTCCGGCTTTCCAAAAAAGCACTTAAAGACATGGGCTTGAAGTTAGCTGCTGAGTAGTTCATAGTTCCCGCCACTGAAACTTTGGCGGGCAAGTATAGTTATAAATTAATTTAAAAACTGCAATGATAGATACAATAATTGCAGGAGGGATTTTTATATATGAAAAGATTTAATTTTTCACTTGTGTCGCTGTTTTCTGTTTGCTGTGTGCTGAGTGCTGCCTTTATCGGTTGTGCTTCAACAGGTAATAAGATAAAAGCGACAGCACCTAATACCGAAGTTGTTGAAGCGGAAGGTATAGGTCCTATTGTTAATAATGATATAAACGGTGCGAAAAAAACATCGCTTCACGAAGCAATGAAAAACGCTCTTGGACTTGTAATAGGCGTATATGTTTCGCAGGAAGCGCTTGTTTCAAAAGCAATATTGATTGAAGATAATATCACATCCCAGACAGAAGGTTATATTGAGAAGTATGATGTTCTAAAAGAATGGCAGGAAGGTAATTTTTACAAGACAAGGATAAAGGCTCTTGTAAGAAAAGAAGATCTTTCGGCAAAGTTAAAAGCACTTGAACTTGAACCGAAGAAACTCGGGAATCCTGTTGTAGTATTTTCTTTTAAAGAAACCATGGATGGACAATCGTCAGATTTGAAATATGCAGAATCGGAATTGAAAAACAAGTTTATTGAAGCAGGGTTTGTTGTTTCTGAATCAACAGTTACTTCTGATATTCTCATAGACGGTAAAGCAGATTCAAACTTCAATACTGACCAGGGTTTAGGCGGAATGATTTCCTATCGTGCAACAGTTTCCGTTAAGGTTATAAAGACCGGTTCAAGTGATGTCGTGACTACAGCTGAAGAAACAGTCGGTGGTATTGATGTTACTAAGCCGGCAGCATCTAAAGCAGCCACATTAAACAGCGCGAGAAAAATTGGACAGAATCTGCCTTCAGTAGTCCTCAAGTTTTTAAGAGAAAGGTCAACTGTCCGTCTAACTATATCCAATGTGGATAATATAAACAAGCTGAATGATTTTGTCCGTTCCGTTCGTGCTTTAATAGAAGTCCGTGATTGTTTTGTCAGGAATTATTCCAATAATATCGCATCTGTTGATTTAGATATGAAAAAAGGGACTGCAGCAGAAGTTGCAAAACGTCTTGAAGAGAACCAGAATTTTTCAATAAAAATTAATAAAGTTGGCGCATACGATATAGAGGCAGAATTAAAATAGTTATAGAGGGTTGGATGGTTATAGAGTTATAGAGTTATAGGGTTATAGGGTTGGACTTTTAACTCTATGAACTCTACAAACTCTACGAACCCTATGAACCCTATTGTGTGCCGGCGTAGCTCAGCGGTAGAGCAGCGGTTTTGTAAACCGCTGGCCGGAGGTTCGATCCCTCTCGCCGGCTTGTGTTCGTTGAGTTAGAAAAAATAAAGTAATGTGGGCCCGTAGCTCAGTTGGTAGAGCACTTGACTTTTAATCAAGTGGTCGTGCGTTCAAGTCGCACCGGGCTCATTTTTTTATTGTGTTTTTAAGGTATTTTTATATAATAAGATACAGAATGCTTATCCTCTCTACGGCAGAGAGGATAACCGAGTAGCGGTGAATTTGTTTAAAGTTTGCGTAGGTGTGAGCCTGCTCACCCAAAAAAAAAGATTTGCTTTGTGCTGTTTTTGTAGTTGCCGAGCCTGACTACCGTTAGGCAGGCTTGCTCGGCTTGTTGTCATTTGTAGTGGATTGCCCTCGGCAATCCGCAGTTAACAACTAAAAACCCGGTCGGCAGGCAGGAGTAAGTGATAGCTATAAATCTTTTAACGTCTTCACGATTACGACCATATACATAATGATTCAGAAAATTAAACGATTTATTGATAAATACGAGTTATTAGGAAAAAACGATAGAGTCCTTGTAGGTCTTTCAGGAGGTCCGGACTCTGTTTTTTTAATTCATGCTCTTTTACAGTTAAAAGGCATCTATAAAACAAATCTTTGTGCTTGCCATATTGACCATCAATATCGTAAAAATTCTTATAAAGATGCGGATTTTGTGATAAATTTCTGCAAGAAATTAGATATCCCTGTTGTAGTAAGAAAAATTAAATTAAAAAGATTTTCCGAGGAGAAAGCGAGAGATTTAAGGTATAAAATATTTGAGGAAATCGCAAAAAAATACAAATGCACAAAAATAGCTACAGGGCATACTCTTGATGATAATGCCGAAACAGTTATTATGTGGATGGTACGGGGATGCGGTCTAAAAGGGCTTAAAGGAATTCCTCCAAGAAGGGGGAAAATTATAAGACCGATTTTGTGTATTTCAAAAAAGGAGATATTGAGTTATCTTAAAAAAAACGGAATTAAATATTGCACTGACAGGACAAATTTTACTTCGAAATTTGTCAGGAATAAAATCCGCTTAAAAATACTTCCGCTTCTTGAAGAATTAAATCCCAAAATAAAAGCGCACATTTTTAATCTTTCAGGCATACTAAGTAAGAAAAGCAATGTTGACACTTCGGGTGAAAAATACTATAATAGAAAAGTTGCTTATTCCAGCCCCGAAAAACGGGTTTTTTTTGATGCTGATAAAATAAGCATTAAAAAGATAAAAATAAGAAAGTGGAAAGAAGGCGATAAGATGGTGCCTTTCGGGATGACGGGTTCTAAAAAACTTCAGGATATTTTCACCGATAGTAAGGTTCCCAGGGAAATGAGAAAAGAAATACCTGTTGTTTCTTGTAATAATAAAATATTGTGGGTTGCCGGTATAAAAAGGTCAAACGACGCAAAAGTAACAGATAGTACGGAAAATGTGCTAAAAATGGAATTAAAGGACCATTGAAAGAGACAGTTGATGCTTAATGATATCGAGGAAATAGTTTTTTCAGAAAAGCAGATACAGAAAAGAGTAAAAGAACTTGCCAAAAAAATATCAAATGATTACAAGGGTAAAAAACTAACACTCGTGCCAATATTAAAAGGAGCGACTGTTTTCCTTGCCGATTTGATAAAAAATATTACAATTCATTTGAATGTTAGTTTTATGACGGTTTCGTCTTATAAAAATACGGAGTCAAAGGGAGTTATTAAACTTACAATGGATTTAAAAGATTTACCTGAAGGCAGGGACTTTTTAATTGTTGAAGATATAGTTGATACAGGTCGTACAGTAAATTTTGTTTTAAAAAAATTAAAAACCGTAAATCCGAAATCGGTTAAAATCTGTACCCTTCTTAATAAACCCTCAAGACGGCTAAAAGATGTTAACATTAATATCGATTATACCGGTTTTAATGTCCCTGATAAATTTGTTGTCGGGTATGGAATGGATTTTAATGAATCCTATAGAAATTTACCTTATATAGCTGTATTAAAGCAAAAGATTTATAAACAGCAAAAAGAGACTTGCCTGCCGGCAGGCAGAGAGGAGTGAATTGAAAATGAATAAACAGGCAAAAAGTTTAGCGCTTTGGATGCTTATAATAGTCGGATTTGTTTATCTCTGGCTAATGGCAAATGACAAAGCAAAAGAGATTGATATCGGTTATTCCGAATTTAAACAGGCGGTCAAAGAAAAGAAAGTTACAGATGTCGTGATTTCACCTGATTTAATATTTGGTTCACTTCAGAAAGACGGTAAAACATATAAATTTAGAGCTGTCCCCGTTCCGGATACTAAACTTGTCGAAGACCTTGAAAATTCCCAGATAAAGTATAAGGGACAAAAGAATCGCGGCTGGTTTGTTGAACTTCTTTTATCCGCAATACCATGGCTTTTATTTTTAGGGTTATGGTACTTTTTATTCTTCAGGGGTGCCTCAATGGGCGGCAAGCAGATTTTTTCGTTCGGACGCAGTAAAGCCCGTCTTCAGCAGACCGACAAGAAAAATAAAATAACATTTGCCGACGTCGCAGGTGTTGAAGAGTCAAAAGAAGAACTTAAGGAAATAATACAATTTCTTAAAGACCCTGCAAGGTTCCAAAAATTAGGCGGTAAAATTCCTAAAGGTGTCTTGTTAGTTGGTCCCGCGGGTACCGGAAAAACACTTCTTGCAAAAGCAGTGGCGGGCGAAGCAGGAGTACCGTTTTTTTCATCCAGTGGTTCTGAGTTCGTTGAAATGTTTGTCGGAGTTGGTGCCTCCCGTGTTCGCGATTTATTTGATATGGGCAGAAAAAATGCGCCCTGTGTTTTATTTATAGATGAAATAGATGCTGTCGGCAGGCATAGAGGTGCCGGCTATGGCGGCGGTCATGATGAAAGAGAACAGACACTTAACCAGCTCCTTGTTGAGATGGATGGTTTTGACACCAAAGAAGGTGTTATACTTCTTGCTGCTACTAATAGACCGGATGTTCTTGATTCGGCGCTTTTACGTTCCGGCAGGTTTGACAGACACATAGTAGTTCCTGTTCCTGATATAAAAGGGCGGGAAGAAATTTTACGGGTACATGCAAAAGGCATAAAGATGTCAGAGACGGCAGATTTGTCGATAATAGCGAAGAGAACGCCTGGTTTTGTCGGTGCAGACCTTGCAAATCTTATAAATGAAGCTGCTCTTCTTGCTGCCAGACGCAATAAAGAATCTGTTGAAATGCCTGAACTTGAAGAAGCGATTGACAGGGTTATGTCTGGACCCGAACGTAAATCCAGGAAAATATCGGATAAAGAGAAAAAGATTATTGCATTCCACGAATCCGGACATGCTCTTGTTGCGAAACTTTTGCCTAATACCGAGCCGGTCCATAAAATATCTATAATTCCGAGAGGAATGGCGCTTGGGTATACAATTCAGTTGCCTACCGAAGATAAATATTTAACATCAAAATCTGAAATAATGAGCAAGGTTACTGTTCTGCTCGGAGGGCGTGCTGCTGAAACAATTATTTTTAACGATATTACAACCGGTGCAGAAAATGATTTGAAAGTTGCTACAAGCATGGTGCAGAATATGATTTGTATATATGGTATGTCTGAAAAATTAGGGAATGTTTCTTTAAGAAAAAGAGAAGAAGAAATATTTATGGGAAGGGATATTTTTGCCCAGGAAAAACTTTATTCGGAGAAGACAGCCCAGCAAATAGATGAAGAAACAAAGAAAACAATAGATGATGCGTTTAACAGGGCAACCGAACTTATAAAAAACAACATTGACAAATTAAATCATCTTGCAGAAAAACTTGTAGAAAAAGAAATTTTAGAAGGCGACGAACTCGCAAAGCTGCTGAACGGCGAAGTGGAAAATATACCAAAAGCATAATGGCGTTCTTAAGTTCTTGAGTTCTCAAGTTCTAAGGTTTAAAAATCATCTTTTAAAAACTTAAGAACACAAGAACATTAGAACATTAGAACGAATTTAATATCTATGGAACGGAAATAACCATGAATAAGGGAAAAATCGAAAAAGCAGTTCGTGATATCCTGATAGCTGTGGGTGAAAATCCCGACCGCGAGGGTCTTTTGAAGACGCCTTATCGTGTTGCGAAAATGTATGAAGAGATTCTTTCGGGAATGAAAAAAAATCCTGAACAGGAACTTGAGGTTTATTATGCCGAGGAAAAGCACGAGGAAATAGTTCTTGTTAAAAATGTCAGTTTTTATTCAACATGCGAGCATCATCTTCTTCCTTTTTTTGGAAATGTCAGTATTGCGTATATTCCAAAGAAAGATAAACTATTGGGAATATCAAAAATTGCCCGGATTATAGATGTTTTTTCCAAACGGCTACAGTTACAGGAACGTATAACAAAACAACTTGCTGATACTATTATGAAGAAAGTCTCGCCTCACGGTGTCATAGTTGTTATTGAGGCAGAACATCTTTGCATGACAATGCGCGGAGTCAAGAAACCCGGTTCAAAAATAGTGACATCTGCAATAAGAGGGGTTTTCTCAAAAGACGCCAAAGCCAGAGCCGAAGCAATGTCATTAATAAAAGATTAAACAATAATATAACGAAGTAACAAAAGATATTTTTGTGTAGTCATTGCGAACAAAGTGAAGCAATCTCGTCAGTAATTAAAATATAGATTGCTTCGGGTTTTACCCTCGCAATGACAAAATATTGAAATAAGTAAGGTGTGAATATTCTCACCCAAAGATTAAAGATTTTTTTTGTGCTATATTTGTAGTTGCCGAGCTTGCTCGGCTTGTAGTTAGTTGTAGTGGATTGCCCTTGGCAATCCGCAGTAACTCTCCTGATGGGAGATTATTAAATGCAGGCAGAGCAAGCTCTGCCACTACAATGTTTTATGTAGCATTAACTTGAATATGGTTAAAATAGTCGGTATTTTGAATGTAACACCTGATTCATTTTCGGACGGCGGAAAGTTCTTTTCAATAAGTGATGCTTTAAAACAAGCGGAAAAACTAATATCAGACGGTGCGGATATAATTGATGTTGGCGGCGAGTCTTCCAGGCCGGGAAGTGTTTTAGTATCAGAAGAAGAAGAAACAAAAAGAGTCATACCGGTCATCAGGGAAATAAAAAAGAAATTCAGTAAAATACCTGTTTCAATTGATACCTATAAAAGTGTAGTTGCATCAAATGCTATTGATGAAGGCGCAGAAATAGTAAATGATATTTACGGTCTCAGGTGGAAGAATGGGAAAATGGCGGATATAGTATCTAAGAAAAAGGTATCTGTCATAATTATGCACATGCAGGGAACCCCGCAAACTATGCAGAAGAACCCGGAATATAAAGATGTTATTGCGGATATTAATGATTTTTTTAAAAATCAGGTAGAGTTTGCAGAAAAGAAGGGAATTAAAAAAGAAAAAATGATATTGGACCCTGGCATAGGATTTGGAAAGACACTTGAACACAATCTTTTGATATTAAAAAATCTTTCAGAATTCAAAAAATTAAAATTGCCGGTTATGGTAGGTCCGTCCAGGAAATCATTTATCAGCGGGTTATTGAACGTGGATACTTCTAACCGTTTAGAAGGCACAATAGCCGCATCAATTTTTTCGTTAATAAATGATGCGGATTATATAAGGGTTCACGACGTTTTACAAATTAAAAGAGCAATCACTGTTTTTGAGGCGATAAAAAATGTATAAAGAAATTTTAACTAATATTGTTGATATTGTAGTCCTTGCTTATATATTTTACAGACTGATAGTTTTAGTTAAGGGCACACGTGCCGTTCAGGTTATATTGGGGATAGTTGTACTTGGAGTTATAACTATAATAGCGATTTATCTGAAACTTGAAACAACTGCATGGCTTTTGAAAAATTTCTGGGCTGCAGGAGTTGTAATAATTGTTGTAGTTTTCCAGCCTGATATCCGTTCTGCGCTGGCTCAGCTTGGGAGCGGAAAAATTACACGTTTATTCATGAGGGAAGAAATAACAGCAATAAAAGAACTAATAGCTGCAGTCAGGGAATGTTCTAATAAAAAAATGGGAATGCTTGTAGTTGTTGAACAGGAGACGGGATTAAGGGATATTATTGAAAAAGGTGTTAAAATCAACGGTGATATTACGTCAGAACTTTTACTTACAATATTTAATCCCCGAACACCTTTACATGACGGGGCAGTTGTTCTTGCGGGTTCAAAAATAATTGCCGCTGCGTGTATTTTACCTTCATCTGAAAATCCTACAATTTCAAAATTCTGGGGAACGAGGCACCGTGCCGGTATCGGTATTACTGAGGTCTCCGACGCTTTTGTTATTATCGTGTCAGAAGAGACAGGAATAATATCAATTTCGCAAAACGGAAAACTTGATAGCGGTATAGGTATTGACGACCTTGGCAAACTTTTAATTGACAGGTGGAAAAAATCCGAAAAATACTTTTTAAGAAGAAGGATAACCGATAATGCAAATAAAGTGGTTTAAAAAAAATCTTGATGCAAAAATCCTCTCCATAATCCTAGCCATACTTTTATGGATAGTCAAGCAAAGGCTCAGCAAGTAAGTGACTCAGAAGTTTTAGTTCTGTGTCAGTTCCGTGTATTAGTTCTGTGTCAGTTCTGTGGTCTTTTATGAAAAAACTTTTTGGCACTGATGGGATAAGAGGTATTGCAGGTAAGTATCCTCTTGTACCGGATTTTATTGAGAAAATAGGATATGTCGCTGCGCTAAGCCTTAATGGTTCTAAGAAACATGAGTTTGTTCTAGGCAGGGACACCCGCGAGTCTTCTTTGTGGATATCGGAAATTATTTCAAAAGGCATAAATTCTGCCGGCGTAAATGTTTTTGATTGCGGTGTTATTTCAACTCCTGCAATATCATATCTCACCTCAAAAAGAGGTTCATCTGCCGGTTGTGTTATATCCGCTTCACATAATTCCGCGGAGTTTAACGGAATAAAGTTTTTCTCCAATTCAGGTATCAAAATTGCCGATGAAATAGAGATGCAGATTGAAGAAAAGCTTTTGAATAAAGATATAGTTGTATCTGAGAATAAAACAGGTAAAATATTGCACCGGGACACTCTTGCCGAAAAATCGTATTTAAAATTCTTATGTTCGACGTTAGATGATGTTTCGGATTTTGAAGGAATGAGAATTATCATTGATTGTGCCAATGGTTCAAATTATAAGATTGCAGATGAATTGTTTTCTGATTTGAAAGCAAGTGTAGTCACTATCTCTGCTAATCCTGACGGCAAAAATATCAATAAGGATTGCGGTTCCCTTCATTTAAGAAATCTTCAGAAAGCAGTGCTTGATAATAAAGCGGATTTCGGAATTGCGTATGACGGTGACGGTGACAGGTGCATATTTGTCGATGAAAAAGGTGAAGTTAGGGACGGCGATTATCAGGTAGCTATTGTCGCCGACCACCTGCGAAAAAATTCAAAACTAAAAAATAATTCCGTAGTTGCAACTGTTATGTCAAACTTCGGTTTTTACAAAGCAATGGAAAGAGACGGAGTAAAAGTTTATAGCAGCGCCGTAGGTGATAAATATGTTTATGACGAGATGGTTAAGAATGATGTTATTTTAGGGGGCGAGCAGTCGGGTCATGTCATTTTCAAAAATTATATGAATTCGGGCGACGGGCTTTTGACTTCTCTCCAGATTGCATCTATAGTTAAGAAAAGCGGAAAAACGCTCTCGGAACTATCAAAAATTGTTAAAAAATATCCGCAAATCCTTTTAAATGTAAAAGTAACAAAGAGAATCCCGATTGCAGAAAATAAAAAATTAAGTGACGCTATAAAAGCAGTTGAAGAAAAGCTTAAAGACGACGGCAGGGTGCTTGTCAGGTATTCCGGCACCGAACCCCTTCTAAGAATAATGGTAGAAGGACCTGATGACAATACAATAAACCAATACGCAAAAGAAATCGCCAGTGTAGTAGATTTTTAATAAGAGATATTTAGCGTTTATTGTAGTGTAGTTGCCGAGCTTGCTCGGCATGTTGTTATTTGTAGTGGCTTGCCCTTGGCAAGCCTGACTTGTGACTTTGTATAGATTGAAAAATAAAAATATGGGTGAAATGACATCATTTGAACGTTTTAAAAGAATGTTCGAACACAAAGAAGCAGACCGTATACCCGTAATAGATGACCCCTGGAGTTCTACAATAGAAAGATGGCATAAAGAAGGAATGCCTGAAAATGTAAATTATGTAGATTATTTCGGACTTGACCGTGTTGCAAATATTGATATTGACATTAGTCCAAGATACAAGACAAAAATCATAGAAGAAACAGAAGAGTATAAGATACATACTACAGAATGGGGTGTTACCCTGAAACAGTGGAAACACGCCGGTTCTACTCCGCAATTTTTAGATTTTAAAATTAACAGTAAAGACGAATGGCTCAAAGCAAAAAGCCGGATGGCGCCAACTTCAGATAGAATCAACTGGAATAAACTTAAGAAAGATTATAAGAAATGGCGTGAAGAAGGTTATTGGATACAAGCGCGTTTATGGTTCGGTTTTGATATAACACATTCCTGGGTTATCGGGACAGAGAGACTGCTTATGGCTCTGGTTGAAGACCCTGAATGGTGCTCTGATATGTACAACACATTTCTGGATGATAATTTAGCACTTTTGGAAATGATTTTGGATGCCGGGTATAAACTTGACAGTATATTTTGGTGGGATGATATGGGATATAAAAACCACCAATTTTTTTCTCTTAAAACTTATCGCGAACTTTCAAAACCGGTCCACAAACGGGCTATTGATTGGGCGCATTCAAAAGGAATTAAAGCACACCTGCACTCTTGCGGCGACATTAATCCTTTAATTCCGGAACTCGTTGAAATCGGTTTGGATGCATTAAATCCGCTTGAAGTAAAAGCCGGGATGGACCCTGTTCAAATTAAGAAAAAATATGGTAATGATTTGGTCCTGCATGGCGGTATAAATGCTGTTCTTTGGGATAATACAGAGGCGATAAAATCCGAAATGAATAAAGTGGTGCCGGTGATGAAAGAATTAGGAGGATATATCTTTTCTTCGGACCATTCAGTCCCTTCAAGCGTAAGTCTTGAAAATTTCAAGCAAATTGTAGATTTAGCAAAAAAACTGGGAGAATATTAAGTTTTAACAAATATCGCGTAGGGGTGAGCCTGCTCACCCTCAAATTAAAGATTATTTTTTGTTCTTAATTTGTAGTTGCCGAGCTTGCTCGGCTTGTTGTTAGTTGTTGTTGTTGTTTTGAATTTGCCTTAAGTTGTAGTCGCACGCCCTTGGCGTGCTTAGGAGATATCTTTTTAATTATATGGTAAAACTCGGAGTAAACATCGACCACATCGCTTCAATAAGAAATTTAAGGAAAGGCTGCTTTCCTGACCCGGTTTATGCTGCAAAAATCGTAGGTAAAGCGGGTGCCGACGGCATAACCTTTCACCTGCGGGAAGACAGGAGACATATAACTGATGAAGATGTTAAAAGATTAAGAAAAGAAATAAAAACAAAACTGAACCTCGAAATGTCAATTGCTCCCGATATTGTAAAGTTTGCGAAGAAGATAGGACCTGATGATGTATGTCTTGTCCCTGAAAAAAGACAGGAATTAACGACAGAAGGCGGTTTGGATGTTGTTTCAAATAAAAAAATGATAGGAAGAGTAGTGGAAGAATTAAAAAACAAAAAAATATGCGTCAGTATTTTTATCGACCCTGATTTCCGCCAGATTGACGCAGCAAAAGATATTGATGCTGATTTTGTCGAGCTTCACACCGGTTCCTACGCTAATGCGCCGAACGAAGTTAAAAGAAGAAAAGAACTAAAGAAAATCCAAAACGCATCAAAATATGTTTTACAGCTTGGATTAGGTCTCAACGCCGGTCACGGACTTGATTATGAAAATGTTAAAGATATAGCCAAAATAAAAGGAATGAACGAGTTAAACATAGGTTATTCCATAATATGCCGTTCAGTTTTTGTAGGCTTATCCAACGCAGTAAAAGAAATGAAATCTTTAATAGACTCAGTATCATAAATCTTTTGTTTTTTAAGTAAGCAGAGCAACAATGTTTATGTAGCAGCACCGCCTTGCGGTGCAGCCCTTAGTTTTTGTAAATTTGAATTTTTTTTAATTTGTAGCCGCAGAGCAAAGCTCTGCTTGTTCTTGTTTGTAGTTGCCAAGTTTACTCGGCTTGTTGTTAGTTGTAGTAGCTTGCCCTCGGCAAGCACATGCTGTTCCATAAAGCACGCCAAGGGCGTGCAACTACTTAATCAAAAGGAGTATCCATGCGACTTTTTAAAATATTTTTTTTAATTATTTTTACTTTTTTATTCTTTTTCAACACCATTAACGCTGACCCCCTTAAAGATTTATCTCGAAAACTTGAAAAAAGCTTTTCTGACCAACCCAACAAAAAAGTAGCAGTCTTAAGCCTCCCTTATCCGGACGGTGCTTTAAGCAGCGGCTCAACTATTGTCCAGGAACGTCTAACCACGTTTCTTGTTGAAAGTAAAAAAGTTGAAGTTATTGAAAGAAACCTGCTTAAGAAAGTTTTAGAAGAGATGAAGCTGGAAATGAGCGGAATAACAGATATCAAGACAACTCAGGAAATAGGTAAACTGCTCGGCGTTAATGCGATTATAACAGGAACATTGAACGATATCAGCAGCAGTAAAACAGAAGTCAATGCGCGAGTTATCCAGACCGAAACCGGTAAAATCCTTGCAGCAGGTCAGGCAGTTATAAAAAAAACATGGACCGATGCACCTGTCAAGCCATCGGGTACAACAACTGTTCCTACTACATCAACAACCACAACACCAAATAATTTTCTTGGAAAACCGCTGGTTCAAATTGCTATTCTTTTAGATACAAGTAATAGTATGGACGGGCTTATTAACCAGACAAAAAGCCAACTCTGGAAAATAGTCAACGAATTATCTTCAGCTGAAAAAGGTGGGGACAACCCGATACTTCAAGTAGCTCTTTATGAATACGGTAACGCCGGTTTAAGTGCCGGAGAAGGATATATCCGCCAGGTACTTCCTTTTACTACCGATTTAGATAAAATTTCCGAAAGCCTTTTTGCTTTAAAAACCAACGGCGGACAGGAATATTGCGGGGCTGTTATAAGGGATGCAGTTAACGGGCTTAAATGGGACAATCACTCGGACGTTTATAAATCAATTTTTATCGCCGGCAATGAACCTTTTACTCAGGGTACTGTTGATTTCAGAGAATCTGTTACATCAGCAGCCGGAAAGGGAATTATTGTAAATACTATTTTTTGCGGCAGATACCAGGAAGGTATCGCAACACAATGGAAAGCAGGTGCTGAAACCGGCAATGGTGAATATATGAACATTGACCAGGAAGCACAGATAGTTTCCATAAAAGCCCCGCAGGATGACGAAATACAGAAATTAGGCAAAGAAATAAATAAAACAAATATCCCATACGGAACTGAAGGACAAAAAGCAAAAGAGATGCAAGTTACACAGGATAGAATGGCGGAATCGTATGCCGGCGCGGGCGCACCGACCCAGCGTGCTTTATTCAAAGCAAGTTCACAATACAGCAATGCCTCATGGGACGTAGTCAGCGAAGTTGAAAGCAAGAGATTGAAAGTAGAAGATATAAAAAAAGAAGACCTTCCTAAAGAGCTACAATCAATGACCCGGAAGGAACTAAGCGATTACATCCAGAAAAAAATCATCGAGAAAAAAGAAATCCAAAAGAAAATCACTGAATTAAGCGAAGCCCGCAGAAAATATATAACCCAAAAAGAAAAAGAGACAGTAAAGGGTAATAATACCCAAACTCTAGACCAAGCAATGCTAAAAGCAATCCACACCCAAGCCGCTAAAAAAGATTTCAAGTTCAAAGATTAACTAGTTGAACGCGTAGGGGTGGGCTTGCCCACCCGAAGTGATGTTAATGTAGTCGCACCGCCTTGCGGTGCATCTGTTAGGGGTTTTTAAAAATGTGCGGAATAGTCGGATATATCGGTGATAAAATTGCCTCAGACGTAATCTTCAGCGGATTAAAACGTCTTGAATACCGCGGTTACGATTCATCCGGCATTGCTACAATCGAAAACGGAAAAATAAAAACCACCCGCGCAGTCGGCAAAATAAAAAACCTTGAAACAGTTATCAAACAAGAAAAGTTTTCAGGCACAGTAGGCATCGGTCATATCCGCTGGGCGACCCACGGCAGACCTTCCGAAGAAAACGCACATCCCCATACTGACTGTTCCGGTAAAATAGTAGTTGTCCATAACGGTATTATTGAAAATTACAGGCAGCTGAAACAGGGACTTATTTCCGAAGGTCACAAATTCCTGTCCGAAACAGACACAGAAGTAATTGTCCATTTAATAGAAAAACATTACAAAGGCGACCTCTTGTCAGCAGTAAAAACAGCAGTTACCCATCTTAAAGGTGCATATGCACTTGGCGTAATTTCACAGGATAATCCCGATGTTCTGATTGGCGTCCGTTTTGACGCACCATTAGTCGTCGGTCTATGTGATAATGAATATTTTATCGCATCAGATATCCCTGCACTGCTTTTAAATACCAAAAAGTTTATATTTCTTGAAGATGGCGATATTGCAGAATTAAAGAAAGACGGTTATAAGATTTATGATAAAACAGGCGGAGTTTGCGAGCGGAAAATAAATACAATCGAATGGGACTCCTTAATGGCTGAAAAAGCCGGCTACAAGCATTTTATGCTCAAAGAGATTAACGAGCAGCCCCAGACAATAGAAGATACATTTCGCGGCAGGATAGCTGTTGAAGATGTAAGCGAGTTTTTTAACGAGCTGAAACTAAACCCGGAACTGATACGTAATATAAATCGTGTTTCCATAGTTGCCTGCGGAACATCATACCACGCCGGCTTAATCGGTAAATTCTTATTTGAAACAATTGCAGGAGTATCAACAGAAACAGAAATCGGTTCCGAATACAGGTATCGCGATTTAATCATAGATGATAAAACACTCGTCCTGGCAATAAGCCAGTCCGGGGAGACAGCAGATACAATCGCTCCCTTAAGGGAAAGTAAAAAATTCCATTCAAAAACGCTCGCAATATGTAACGTAATGGGTTCAACAATCACCCGCGATTCACAAGCTACTATTTACACAAGATGCGGTCCCGAAATCGGAGTTGCATCCACAAAAGCGTTTACAGGACAACTCACAGCAATTTATCTTTTGGCGTTATATTTTGGTATAGTCAGGGGAAAAATAACAAAAGATTATGCAGTAAAGTTTATCGATTCACTGATTAAAATCCCGCGAGATATAACCAATATATTAAACAGGGAACAGGAAATAAAAACAATCGCAAAAAAATTCTTTAAAAAATCGCATTTTCTTTACCTGGGCAGGGGACTTAACTACCCTATCGCCCTTGAGGGTGCCCTTAAACTTAAAGAAATTTCATACATCCACGCCGAAGGTTACCCTGCCGGCGAAATGAAACACGGACCAATCGCTTTAATTGATGAAAACATGCCTGTCGTCTGCATTGCAACACATGGTAAAGTATACGAAAAAATCCTTTCAAACATTGAAGAAGTCAAAGCCCGTGAAGGAATAGTCATAGCAATCGCCACAGAAGGCGACGAGCTGATAAAAGGAAAATCCGACCACGTTTTCTACGTCCCCAAAACCGACGAATTGTTATATCCCATCCTAACCGTTATCCCGCTCCAGCTCTTAGCATATTATATAGGTATTCTACGCGGCTGTGACGTAGACCAACCCCGAAACCTAGCCAAATCCGTCACAGTTGAGTAGATGGTCGCTGTCTTAAGCGTCTGCTTTTTGTAGCAGCAGGGTCTTACCCTGCTAATAGTTTTTGTTGAGGAATACCGAGTTTCTATTTAGTCTCAAAAGTTGTACTTGCCGAGCTTGCTCGGCTAATAATTAAGTATTGTATCCCCAAAATTAAAATTATGAGTAAAATATAGGAGAATCAAGATGTTGAGTAATTTAGCAATCTTTGAAAATTTCAAAATCCGTCGGCTTTATGATGAAAAAACTGAAACATGGTATTTCTCTGTTGTGGACATTATTGCTGTTTTAACGGAACAGCATGAACATAAGAAAGCTCAAAGTTATTGGACGACATTGAAAAACCGATTAAAAGAAGAAGGAAGTGAGGTCGTCACAAAATGTGACCAACTGAAAATGGAAGCGTCTGACGGGAAGAAATATATTACTGATGTTGCCAATCCTGAAACACTTTTACGTCTTATCCAGTCCGTTCCAAGTCCAAAAGCAGAACCAATAAAAATGTGGTTAGCTAAAGTTGGCTATGAAAGAATGCAGGAAATGGCAGACCCTGAAAAGTCGTTAAACAGAGCCAGAGAAAACTGGCAGAAACACGGAAGAAGCGGGAAGTGGATACAACAACGAATGATGGGGCAGGAAACACGAAATAAATTAACTGACTACTGGAGCAAGCACGAAGTAACCAAAGAAGAAGAGTACGCGATACTTACTAACATAATACATCAGGAATGGTCAGATGTTACAGTAAATGAACACAAAAAAGTCAAAGGTTTAAAGACGCAAAACTTAAGGGACCATATGACCGAAGCAGAACTTATTTTTACCGCTTTAGCAGAATTATCTACCAGACAAATAGCCGAAACAATGATTGCCAAAGGCATGACAGAAAACAAAATAGCCGGTAAAAAAGGCGGTGGCATTGCCAAGAAAGCAAGATTAGAATTGGAAGAAAAAACCGGCAAAAAAGTAATATCTAAAGAAAACTATTTACCTTTAAAAAAGGATAAAGCGATAGAGGGACATAAAAATAAAAAATAATAAGAGGGGCATATAATTCAAGAATCAAGACTTGACCCCGCAACTGTCAGACTCTTGTCATGCCCTTCGTAGCTGCAGGGTCTTACCCTGCTAATTGTCCTAATAAAAAGTCACTGTCCTCTTTAATATAGGGCTTGATGTCACCCTTGAGCTAAAGGCGAAGGGTCTAAAGTAAAAGGTCGTTGTTGTATTTGCCGAGCCTGACTGCCGTTAGGCACGCTTACTTGGTTAAAAATCAAGTGTTGTGTCCCCGGATTCAAAATAAATAAAAATATAAAGACAAATAGGATTTTAAATGGGAAATAAACCGGAAGACAAAGCAAGAGAGAAAATAGATGAACTTTTAAAACAGTCCGGATGGGAAATTCAGGACATAAAAGAACTGAATATTCATTCATCATTGGGTGTTGCCATCCGTGAATTTCCACTCAAGGTAGGGACAGCTGACTACCTTCTTTTTGTAGCCGGAATCGCTATCGGAGTAGTAGAAGCAAAAAAAGAAGGCACAACATTAAGCGGTGTTGCAGAACAATCTGCAAAATATACAACTGATTTGCCCGACAATCTACCTCATGTAAAAGAACCTTTGCCTTTTGCATATGAAAGCACCGGCGTAGAAACATATTTTAGGGACAACAGAGACCCCGACCCGCGTTCAAGACGGGTTTATAGTTTTCACAGACCCGAAATATTAAAAGAAATCTACGAACAATCAGAAACCCTAAGAACAAAACTAAAAAAAATACCGCCGCTAATCACCCAAGGATTAAGAAACTGTCAAATAGTAGCAATAAAAACACTTGAAGAATCTTTTGCAGACGACCGTCCTCGTGCTCTTATACAAATGGCAACCGGAAGCGGAAAAACATACATGGCAGTCAGTTCTGTTTACCGCTTAATAAAACACGCAGACGCAAAAAGAGTACTTTTCCTTGTTGACAGAAACAACTTAGGACGCCAAACACTAAAAGAGTTTCAGCAGTACATAACCCCCGATGACGGCAGAAAATTCACCGAACTTTATAATGTTCAACACTTAAGCACAAACAAAATAGACAAAGTCAGCCGCGTCTGTATTACCACAATACAAAGGCTTTACTCAATGCTCCGGGGTGAACAGAATTTTGATCCGGAATTAGAAGAGCAATCTCTTTACAATATGACCACAAGCAATGAAATTTCTAAAGATGTAGTATATAATTCCGAAATCCCGATAGAAACTTTCGACTTCATAATTACCGATGAATGTCACCGCTCAATATACAACCTCTGGAGACAGGTATTGGAATACTTTGACGCTTATATAATCGGACTTACCGCAACACCTTCTAAACAGACACTCGGTTTTTTTAATCAAAATCTTGTAACGGAATACACACACGATAGAGCAGTGGCAGACGGTGTAAACGTCGGCTATGAGGTCTACCGAATAAAAACGGATATAACCGAAAGCGGCAGCAAAGTAGAAGCCGGATACTATGTGGACAAAAGAAACAAGCAGACAAGAAAAACCCGTTGGGAAAAACTTGACGAAGATATGGTCTACGATGCCGGTCAGTTGGACAGGGATGTAGTCGCCCAAGACCAAATAAGAACCATAATCCGTGCCTTTAAAGAAAACCTCTTTACGGAAATATTTCCGGGAAGAACAGTTGTTCCTAAAACCCTGATATTTGCCAAAGATGACTCTCACGCCGAAGACATCGTTCACATAATAAGGGAAGAATTCGGCAAAGGCAACGACTTTTGCAAAAAAATAACCTATCGGACAACCGGCGAAAAGCCCGAAGACCTAATAGCAGAATTCCGAAACTCATACAATCCGCGTATAGCAGTAACCGTAGATATGATATCCACCGGAACGGACATAAAACCCCTTGAATGTCTTTTATTTATGCGGGATGTAAAATCAAGAGTATATTTTGAGCAGATGAAAGGCAGGGGCACAAGAGTAATAGAATCAACGGACTTCCGAGCTGTTACACCGGATGCATTCAATAAAACGCATTTTGTTATCGTAGACGCAATAGGTGTCTGCGAAACCGACAAAACCGATTCCCGCCCAATGGAAAGAAAAAAAAGCATACCGTTTGATAAACTCTTAATGGATGTCGCCTTAGGTAATCGTGACACAGACACCCTCACAACACTTGCCGGACGACTGGCAGGTTTAGACAGAGAAATCTCAGAAAAAGACAGGACAGAAATAGAAAAAACAGCACAAGGCAAAACACTTAAACAGATAATAAATACCATCTTGGATGCCATTGACCCGGACAAACAAACAGAAAAAGCAAAACAAAAACATAAAATAGCCGAACCTACAAAAGAACAGATAAAAAAAGCAACCGAAGAACTAACAAAAGAAGCGTGTACAATATTTGATAACCCGAAATTCAGAAATATACTTATTGATATAAAAAAGAGAAGCGAACAAGTAATAGATACAGTCAGTATAGATAAAGTAACTTTTACCGGCTATGATGAACAGGCAAAAGAAAAAGCAAAAAGCATAATTGATACATTCAAGAAATTTATACAGGACAACAAAAGTGAAATCACGGCATTGCAGATGATTTACAACAAACCCTACACAAGCAGGCATATAACTTATGAACAAATAAAGCAACTTGCAGAAGCGATACAAAAACCTCCATATAATTTAACATCGGAACAACTTTGGTCTGCTTATGAAAAATTGGAAAAGTCCAAAGTAAAGAAAGTGGGACCACATAAATTACTTACAGACATAATTTCCTTAGTCCGTTTCACAATAGGCGAAAAGAAAATCCTTGAACCGTTTGAATATACTGTTGCAGAAAACTTCAACAACTGGCTTACGGAACAGGAAAAAACAGGCAGGAAGTTCACACCGGAACAGATGGACTGGCTTATAATGATAAAAAATTACATAGCGACTTCATTCTTAATTGAAGAAAGCGATTTTGACAACACTCCCTTCTTTGAAAAAGGTGGAAGAATAAAGGCACAGAAGGTGTTTGGGAAAGAACTGAAAAATATAATTCAGAATATGAACATAGTATTAACAGAGTAGATATGTGAAGATATATTATAAGAGAGGTGCAAAATGATCATTAAATTAAAAAAAGATTGGGATGTCCCTATCCAACCGCCTATTTACGAATCGAAAGGACATGGTTATTTTGCCGGGCGTGAAAGGGAAGTAGAATTACTAATAAATGAAATTTTGCACAAAAATCAAGGTTCTATTCTAGTAAGTGGTTATAGGGGTGTTGGAAAAACTTCTGCTGTATATAAAGCTCTTTTAGAAGCTAAGAAAAAGCAAAAAGATATTCGCATAGTGTTAATGAACGCAGCACAGTTGGAGGCCGAATCTACTAAGGAAGATAATGAAGATGATAATATATTACCTGAAAAAATAATACAAAATTTAATTCGTAGACTTTATTCTTCTATGCAAGATGAAAAACTAAAAAAAGGTGATTTAAATAAAAAAATTGAAAATCTGTATAGAAAAGCTGTGGCAAGCGAATTTAAGTTGAGGGAAAATTACCAACACTTATCGGAAAAATCAGATGAACAAATAAAAGAAGAAAATAGAGATATTTTATTTTCCGAAAATAATATTAAACACATAATACTTGTTTTTTCATGGACTTTAGCAGTTGTATTTCAGGTATATTTATCCACAAAAATAGTTTGGTTAGATAAATTACTTCCTCTTTTATTTGCATTGCCTATCCCGTTTACATTTAATCTATGGTATAAAAAAAGGAGAACAAAAAGAAATATTGATTGCACAAAGGAAGAAGCAGGAGCACTTTACGAGTATGATAATAGTATTAGTAATCTTGAATTTGATTTGGAGAATATTCATAAAGAATTATATGGAAATGGTATTAAATTGGTTTATGTAATCGATGAATTAGACAAGCTTGATACTGAAAAATTAAAAGATGTTTTGAAGTATTTCAAAAATCTTTTTACACTTTCAAAAGCAATATTCATTTTTGTTAGCGGAGAAGAATTTTTTTCTTACATAATAGCAACTAAACCAGAAAGACCAGAGTTTTATAGATCCAAAGAATATACGTATTTTACTTCAAAATACTTTTTTGCACGTCCTCTTTGGAATGACTTGAGCAAATATTTAGATGATATCGTCGAAAGTAAAGAACTAGGTAATATTGAATACGAAATATTAAAGCACTCATTTGTATTTGATTCTATAAATGATTTTTTTGATTTAATTAGAGTCATAAAAGATAACATTACAGGTTTTGACGAAAATGGATATAGCATTATTAAGATAGATAAACTTGAACAAGATGTAATGTTAAAAGCGAGATTACATAAATCAATTACTTTAATATTTGAAGAAAAATATCTTGCCCACGAACCATCAAAATGGCATGAAAATGAAAATATTCTTAGGACATTATATTCACATGTAAGAGATAATATCTCTTCCAAGTATTCCGGACAGAAATTCAATGATATTAATAACGATACGCCAATTGCCTCTGCGATAAGAGATTTCAATGCGCTTATCTATAGATTGGGTGCCTTAACTATAATTACTGAATCGCAAGAAAGTATAAGAGGGCTATTGGTTCCGATTAGAGCTTATCAATACATCGGAAATGTAGAAAATGACCCACCAATAAATCTTACTGTGCCAAGTGAAATAGAAAAAAGATTTATCGATGAATTTAAAAAATATTGCGACTATATCATTTCAATAAATAATATTTTATTATTGCAACAGGGAAAACAGGAAATAAATAATGAAATATTTTGGAAAAATTCAAGTGGCTATGTTCATACTATAAGTGATTTAGGTTTTGATGCGTCATCCCAGTTTAATTCACATTTCACTATCTACCAAAACCTTATATCAAGAATACCTCCTTATCCTTATAAGAGAGAAGATATTGAACAAAGAACAGAGCAAATTATAAGTCATACGAATAGTATGTTTGCAAATTTATATATAGTTTTTGATCGTATAACTCGTGACCTCTATAGTAATTTAAACCTTAAAAATCAACAGCTTTCCCAAAATGGAAATTTATTTGTTGGATCTGCTGACCAGGTAAGAAAAGTAATTCTTAATTATGCTCATGTTGTGTTGTTCAATCAACAATACTCTCGGCAGATTATTTTTATTCCTTTTACTCAAGCAATTATTAATAGTTTAAAGCAAATATCAAAAGTAATAGAAGATAATGCTGCAACGCATAAAATATTTGTTATAGGAAATGTAGAAGAAAAGATACGGATTAAAGGGATGTATGTGAGCAATTGCAGTACACCAGATATTCTAGTTTCTTCAAGTAAATATTATTTTGAGCAATTAAAAAACGAATTCTTTAAAATATGAGAATGCCTAAGAATTGGGAAACAGCAACAATTGCTGATGTGTGCGAAGATACTCAATATGGATATACAACAAGTGCATCTGACATGGGAGAAATACACTTGTTAAGAACCACCGATATAACATCCGGTAAAATAGATTGGGATACTGTTCCTTTTTGTAAAGATGTTCCTGCCGAACTAAATAAATACCTGCTTAAAAATGGTGATGTGGTAATTTCGAGAGCTGGTTCTGTAGGGTATAGTTTTTTAATTGAAAATCCTGAAAAGGCAGTATTTGCATCATATCTTATTAGATTTATCCCGCGAATAAATAATAAATATTTTGCATATTTTCTAAAAAGTCCATTTTATTGGAATCATATTTTAGAAAAAAGTATTGGTATTGCTCTTGCAAATGTAAACGCTACAAAGCTTAAAAATATACCAATTCCTATTTCACCGTTGCCGGAGCAGAAACGGATTGTGAGGAAAATTGAGGAGTTGTTCAAGGAATTGGACGAAGGGGTGGAAATACTTGAAAAAATGCAGGGGCAGATAAAACAATACCGACAATCAGTATTAAAACAAGCCTTTGAAGGAAGATTGACAAATAAAAATATTAAAAATAGAAAATTGCCAAAGCATTGGATTTTAGTAAAATTAGGTGATACAGTTAAAAAAGTAGAAAAAATAAATAGACGAAAAATTGACGATGAGTATGTGTTTAAATATTTAGATATTGGGAGTATAGATAATTCAACCAATAAAATTATAAGTTATAAAGAATATAAATGGAAAAATGCTCCTTCTCGTGCTCAACAAATATTGAAATACAGAGATATTTTATTCTCTACAGTAAGAACTTATTTAAAAAATATTGCTCAAGTTGCAGATACTAAATTTAATGATCAAATTGGCTCTACTGGATTCACAGTTATAAGGACAAGACAAGATATATTATTGCCAGAATATTTATTTCAATATGTCTTATCGGATAAGCTCATACAACCATTGAATGATTTGCAGACAGGATCATCTTATCCTGCGGTTCGAGATAGCGATGTTTTTAATCAAATAATTCCTATTTGTTCAATTAAAGAACAACATCAAATCGTAAGGGAAATTGAAAGCCGGTTTGCCTTAGCAGACGAATTAGAAAAAACTGTTGAGTGGTCGCTAACGCAAGCGGAGACATTACGACAAAGTATTCTAAAAAATGCTTTTGAAGGTAAACTTGTTCCACAAAATTCAAAAGATGAACCGGCAGAAATATTACTTGAAAGAATAAAGAAACAAAAGGATAAGAAAAACTAATGACTAAAGAATCGGTTACGATTGTCCAGCGGTTGTGGAATTACTGCAATGTGTTAAGAGATGACGGTGTAAGTTATGGCGACTATGTGGAGCAGTTGACTTATCTGTTGTTTCTAAAAATGGAAGATGAGATGGTTAAAGAAAAAATAAAAAAATCTTCAGAAATACCAAAAGGACTTGACTGGCAAAGTTTGGTAACAAAGGATGGAACTGCTCTTGAGAACCATTATAGACGTATATTACAGGAACTTGGCAAAGAAAAGGGATTATTGGGTGTAATCTTCCGTAAGTCACAAAATAGAATACAAGACCCTGCAAAATTAAAGCGGTTGGTGGAACTTATTAATTCCGAGACGTGGATAGGAATGGATATTGATGTAAAAGGCGATATTTACGAAGGTCTCTTGCAGAAAAATGCCGAAGATACTAAAAGCGGCGCCGGGCAATATTTTACACCTCGCCCATTGATTAGGGCGATGGTAGATGTAATGAAACCCGAATTGGGAATGAAAATATGCGACCCTGCTTGTGGCACCGGTGGTTTTCTACTTGCTGCCTATGAATATTTATCAAAAAAGAATCTGGATAAAGACCAAAAGAAAATATTAAAGTCAAAAACTTTTAAGGGTTGGGATATAGTAGATGGAGTTGCCCGGCTTTGTGTAATGAACCTGTTTTTACATGGTATAGGTGGAGATGAAAGCCCAATTATTGTTAGCGATGCTTTAGCATCCGATTCCGGTGACAGATTTGAAATGGTGCTTACCAATCCGCCTTTTGGTAAAAAAAGCAGTATCACTATTGTAAACGGAGACGGCAAAGCAGATAAGGAATCGCTTGTTTACGGAAGACAGGATTTTTGGGCAACTACTTCAAATAAACAACTTAACTTTTTACAGCATGTGAAAACCATATTGAAAGAAAATGGTAAAGTAGCAATAGTCATTCCTGACAATGTTCTTTTTGAAGGTGGGGCAGGGGAAACAATAAGAAAGAAACTGCTTGATACTTGTGATGTTCATACTTTACTGCGGTTACCGACCGGAATATTTTACGCACAGGGAGTTAAGGCGAATGTGCTTTTTTTTGACAAAAGAAAAGCAAGTGAAAAACCATGGACAGATAAACTTTGGATTTATGATTTAAGAACCAATATGCATTTTACGCTTAAAGAAAACACTTTAAAATACGAACATCTTGAGGATTTTGTAAAATGTTATAATGCAAATAATAGGCATAACAGGAAAGAAGCAAAAAGATTTAAAAGTTTTAAATATAACGAATTGATAAGGCGGGACAAGACCAATCTTGATATAATCTGGCTTAAAGACGACAGTATTATGGATTTGGAAAATCTACCCGCTCCCGACATCATCGCCAAAGACATCGCAAAGAATTTAAATATTGCATTAAAGAAATTTAGCAAAATTGCAAAAGATATATAAAAAATGAAATAATGCCCATACGTGGGTATTGTAAGCGAAAGGATTTATATTTTTTTATTGTTGGTTTTGGTCAATGCCTCTTTGGAGGTTAAGATCATGATTAACTTTACATTTTTTATGTTTTTGATGGCGGGGACAACGCTCGCGGGGCTGTCTGGTGACAGTTTCCAAAATCAAAAGAGAAGATATGTCTTTTCAAATAGAATACCCTTTACATATGGGGTTGAGCGTGAGAGGTTCGATTCCTCTTAGCCCCGTATTTTTTTTGGAACACAACCTCGAATCGGACACTGAATCGGGGGACACAATACTAATTGTTTTGCTGTATAGCCGAAAAGGGCAACGGAACGGTGTTTGAATGTTTGACTTACAAAAGATGTGCTAGTAGATGATATTTTATATTAAACAAAAATGATAACGAAAATTAAAGCTGTTAAAATTGCGATTGGGTGTTTTAAGCCAAATAAAGATAATTTCACTGTTTATAGCAAGAAACCTAAAACATTTCATTGTTATAAATTTCGTGATAAAAATGACCCTTGCTGGTATATCGTGTATAATAAGCCGAGAAACTCTTCTTATATGATTAGAAGTAGCACTGTAATTATCATTTCTAAAAAGACAGGAAAAATCCTATTCAGGGGTTCTGCTGGTAATGAAGGCTGATTGGAAAAGGGAACAGGCTTTTTTTAAAGTGTGTAAAAATAAGGTTTGAAAATAATGAAATATCATTTCTTTTTAGATGAAACTGGTGACTTGATAAATCCTAAAGAACCTTATATTCCGTTTAATATTATAGAAGAAAAGATATATTGTGATAAAAAGGGTAAATATGACGGTTGGGGATTGAAGTTGTTCCCATAAAATAAAAAGCCCCTTTGAGAGGCCTTTTACCGACCGGGGACACCCCGATCCAAATTCTATGTTGTATTAAAAATATATTTAAGATTTTCTGTTTTTGTCTTGAGTCCCTATCTCTTTTGAGAACGCACACCATGAAGGCGACTAATCAAGACTCAAGCAATTCCACTATTAGTATAACAAAAGCATAAAATATGTCAAGTGAAAAATGAAGCAGCGGAATATTTATGAAACTATATTTCTGTCTGTTGGCGGGTTGACCCGAACCATCAAAAATATTGGTTCTGGTTTTGATAAGATGATAAACGATTGGAAATATTTTTATAAGATAGAACCCGGAATAACCGGTGATTTTGATTATTATAAGATTGTTTTTAGGTTTTTAAAAACTTGAGGTCACAAATTGTGACCTCAAATAGTTCCACAGGGACGGCGTTAACTTGGTTAACATAAAAATGAGACAGACTCTATTGTTTTAATTAAACATAAAAAAGCCGGAAGGTTTTTTTTTGTTGTGTCCCTAACCGCAGGTTAGGGATCATGTGCTCAGTCGGTGCAGTTGCTCCGACTTCCGCGCATAGACTCAGTCGGTCCGGTGGGTCCGACCTCCGTGAATAAAAAATAGATTGCTATTTAATTATATATAGGTATGATGAAGTTAGGAAATTTTCAAGCGGGCTCACTTCGTTTATAATAATGAAGTGAATTTGCTTCTCGTTAGTACATCGGGAAGTACTTTTTCTACGAATTTAAAGGTTTTAGTTAAAATTAATCTAAACCTAAATAATGTTCCTGCGTAACTTGGGACAAAATTCACCCTTCGAACAAACCCGTCGTAAATAGCTGGGGTAAACCGGCTCATTCCAAAGAAGCATTTCTGGGAAAATTGTAATAATTGTCATTGTGAAAATAGACCCTTCGCCTTCGGCTCGAGGGTGACACCAAAGAACTAAAAATATAGGGCACGTCGAGGGCGTGCAACTACATTGGTAAATAATGAATAAGAAATGTTTTTTATTTTTAGCTGTATGGCTTTTTTTATCGCCAAAAAAATATGCATAGTTATTTGTGTAAATATTGGGCAGGGAAAAGAAAAAAATTGATTGCTGGAGGGAAAAGTGAAAGATGTGGTAATTGAACAAAGCATAGAAAATAAGATTTATTTTATCAGAGGACAAAAAGTTATGATGGATAAAGATTTAGCAGAACTTTATGGGGTTACGACAGGAAATTTAAATAAAGCAGTAGATAGAAATTTAGACCGTTTCCCGGATGATTTTATGTTTCAATTAACTAAAGAAGAGTTTAAAAACTTGATATTCCATTTTGGAACATCAAGTTGGGGTGGAACTCGAAAGTTCTCTCGTGTTTTTAGTGAACAGGGTGTTGCAATGTTATCAAGTGTTCTGAGAAGTAAAAGGGCAATTCATGTCAATATACAAATTATGAGGACATTTACTAAATTAAGAGCATTAATTTCTTCCCATAAGGACTTACAAATGAAAATAGATGAAATGGAAAAGAAATACGACCGGCAATTCAGGGGGGTATTTGACGCAATAAAGGCATTATTGACACCGACAGAACCAAAGCGAAAAAAGATAGGATTTTTATGATGAGAAAAAAATATATTTTAATATATAAATAATGTAGTAGCTTGCCCTTGAGATTGTGTCATGATGTCATTGCGAGCGATAGCGAAGCAATCTCATAAAATGTAGTCCGTCGGAGACGAGATTGCCACGAGCCAATAAATTGGCTCTCGCAATGACAAATTGTAGTTTACGACACAGTCTGCTTGGCAAGCTTAATTGGGGAATGTGTTAGGGCACCGCAAGGCGGTGCGACTGCATTGATAAGGTGGGGAATATTGGGCAGCGCGAGGCGGTGTGGTTACATTGGCAAGGTGGGGAGTATTGGGCACCGCAAGGCGGTGCGGCTACAGGTTTTATATAAAACAATGAATAAAAAAATATTTTTGGTTTTGGTTGTTGGGTTTCTTTTATCGTTAAGTAATAGTGTGCTGTATTCTGTGCAAACTTTTACAGAAACATCGGATGCGGACTGGGGGGATGGGGGGTTTAATTTGGTGAGGTCTTCCGGGACGGGGGTGTTGGCAAATCTTTCTTTGGACTGGCGCGGGACAGGGAAGGATGGTTCTGTTGTTGTTGGTGTGCCGGAAAATATAAATACGGATGTACTGTCAGGCGGGAGAACTTTTCCGGATGGGGTAAACTATTCTGTTACAGGTGTCTATGTTTCATCGGTTACTTGTTCGTCTGTTCCGTTCGGGATAGTGGCGTCGGATGAGATAATCCTGATTAATTTGCAGGGGTGTACGACTGATTACGGGAATGTCGGTAATTACGAGTTTTTAAGAGTAAAGGAAGTGGATGGGAAAAATCTTATTCTTATTTCAGATATACAGAGGGTGTATGGTTCGACACATACAGATTTAAGAAGCGATTTATCTAACCAGAAAATATCAATTCAAAGAGTGCCTAACTGGAATAATGTGAATGTTAACAATGACTTTTTTTGTTCCGAGTGGGATGGTGAAAAAAGCGGTTTGGTTGTTTTCAGGGCGGCAGGCACAGTAACCATCGGGGGAAGCGGAAGTATTGATGTCAGCTGGAAAGGTTATAGGGGCGGAGGGAGTTCAGTTCCGGGTTTGTTCGGCGGGCAAAACGGGGAAAGTTTTGACGGTTATTCAGGGAAAGGCGGAGAGAGGACTCAGCTTGGGTCTTCAGGTGGTGGGACAGGGGCGGGGAATGGTTCTGCAACATTAGGCGGAAGTCGTGGTGGTGGTGGCGGCGGCGGGTATGCTGATTCAGGAGTTGACGATGGTGGCGGTGGTGGTGGTGGCGGTGGGTATGCGGGTGGTGGCGGTGGAGCCGGAGCCGGTGATGATAATGGAACTGACGGAGGAGTTGGCGGGACAGGTGGTTCGACATTAGTTTCTGCAGGGGGCGGTGGTGGTGCTAATAATGGAAGTGGTGGTAATGCTGGCTCTAAAGGTATTGGCTCAAATGGTGGTTTAGCTGGGAATGGCGCTCTTACCGGTGGCGGTGGTGGAGGTAATAGCGGTGGCATTGGAGGAGGAGGTGGAGGCGGTGGTGGGGGTTTATATGGGTCGCCGGATGTTACTAAGTTATTTTTTGGGAGTGGGGGCGGTGCCGGTAGCACAGGCGGTAGTGGAGACAACTATTCAGAAGGTGGGAGTGGCGGCGGGATTATTTTAATTTATTCTAATTCAATTTCAAATATCGGGAGTATATTATCTAACGGTGATAACGGTTCTTCTTCTTTGCTTCTAAATGCGGGTGGAGGAAGCGGTTCAGGCGGTTCAATATATTTAATTGCCGGAACAATAACAGCAGGTTCAATAAATTCAGTCGGCGGTCCGGTTTCTCCTTCTTCTTTATTTGCGGGTGGAGGCGGTGGCGGCGGGGTTGGAAGGATTCGTCTGGATTGTTCTTCACTTTCAGGTTCAACAAATCCGGCTTATTTTTCAGGAAAATTTCCTTCAGGGTTTCAGACTTACCCGTGCAGTTATAAATCCAATGTCATTGATACCGGCTCAGCCGATACGAGAATATCTACTGTAAGCTGGTCGCCTGTTTCACAAATTGCTGAAACAAGTATTTTTGTTTTATTCAGGGCGTCTAATACTTTGTTTGGAATTAATGATGAGGTTCCTGTCTGGGTTGAAGTTTCAAACAATGCAGACGTTAATTTATCAGGCAGGTATGTCCAGTATTTTGCAACGTTTACAACTTTAAATTCGTCACTGACACCGGTTATTGAGGATGTAACTATAAAATATTATCAAAAACCGGACGGGGTTAGTTGGGGAGGATTATTTGTTTCTTCGGTGACGGTTATTTGGAATGATACTACTAATAATCCGACGGGGACTAAATATACTGTTCAATTATCTACCGGAGGCGATTGGACAGGTTCAATTTATTCATCAGAAACAATAAAAGGGAATAATTCTGCAATTATAAATACACTTTTACCTAATACGACATATTACGCAAGGTTGATAGCGGGAAATATAACCGGTAATCTTGCTGTTATTAATCTTAATAGTTGGAATTCAACTTTATGCTCGGTACCAAATCCATATTTTGGCGATGTGTTTACATCAAGCATAACTGTCCGGTGGAACGAGTCTTCACCTGATAATCCGTTTAATTCAAATTATACGGTTCAGTTATCAACGGCAAATGATTTTACGGCTACAATATATTCTTCGTCAAGCATCCGAAGCGATAGTGACGGGGTAATAGTTTCGGGGTTATCGGAAGATACAACTTATTATGCAAGGGTCTCGGTAAGGAACTGGGAAGGTGCAGGTTCAACAGTTTCTGTAAGCGGTTGTAAAACTACTTTATCTAATGCAATTCAGCCGGTGTGGTCAAGTATAGGGATTTCCGGTGTAAGTATAAGTTGGGAAAAATTTACACATTCAGAACAGCCGGATATGGAATGTAAAGTAGAGTTATCCAGCGCTAATTTTGTGGAAGGGGCAAATATATATTCAAGCACGACTGTATCCGGTGTTTATACGTCAACAATTACTTCTCTAATACCTAATACGACTTATTTTGCGAGAGTTATTGTCCAAAAGTATGGAAATGTATATTCAACAACCACATTAAGCCCGGGTTGGAAATCGACTTTATGTTCGGCACCAAACCCGTACTGGAGTGATGTATTTACAACCAGTATAACAGTGAGGTGGAAAGAATCGGTACCTGATAATCCGTCTGACACAAATTATACGGTTCAGTTATCAACGACAGCCGGTTTTACAACTGCATTATATTCTTCATCAAGCATACGTAGCGATAGTGACGGGGTAACAGTTTCCGGGCTGCCGGATAACACGACTTATTATGGCAGGATATTGGCAAGGAACTGGGATAATATTGATACGATAGTAAATGTTTTTGAAACAGTAACATCTACTTCTATTCCGCCGGCTATAATAGGAAATCTTACTGCGATTGATAAGCCAAGCGATGCCGGAGGTTGTGTTGTTGTCAGTTGGGTATATACCGAGCCGGCTAATGTTTCATCCTACCTGATATACTATGCGTTTAATATATTTTCAGATACTAAATCTGCGATTGGTGTTGTAAAGGACATACCGAAAGGGACAAAAACTTATGAATTGACAGGTCTTAGTGCAGATACCAAATATTATGTTTGCGTGATTGCAAAGGATAATACGGGAAATATGTTATATGAGAATTTAATATCTACGGGTCCTGTCTGGGCTGCTAATAATAAAGTAGGTAGTAATGGCGACTGGACTATCGAGGCGGGATTTAACAGTGAGGTAAAAGTGAAAGTAACGCCGAATACTAATGTTGATAAAATGATAAATATTATTAAGGTTGACCCTGCAAAAAAAACAGTAGTAGATACAGCAGATATTTATGCGAAGAGGGAGTATGTTATTAATAATACAATATTTGATAATT
This sequence comes from Elusimicrobiota bacterium, assembly GCA_028718185.1. Lineage (NCBI taxonomy): Bacteria > Pseudomonadati > Elusimicrobiota > Elusimicrobiota bacterium. The sequence goes on along the minus strand of JAQUMH010000001.1, from coordinate 151,543 downwards.
TAAATGACACTGCGTGTGAATTTAAGATATCGGATGGTAGTGCATTATTATCCCCGGTACAAATTGTACTATCGTATAAAGGTGTTGATGTAAGGTCGGATTTAGAGGATGCGTTAAGGATATTTCATCTTAATGAAGTTAGAGCAAGATGGGAAATTGTCGGGGGAGCCCAGCAATTGGATAAAATTGCCAAAACTGTAACTGCAACTGTAAGTTCGTTTAGTGTTTACCGGATATTTGCGAAATCATCTGCCAAAGACCTGTCGGAAGTTTTTGTATATCCGAACCCGTATAAAGAAGGTGATTCGAGGTATGGCGGTGTTGAAGGTAAAAATATTGTGTTCAAAAGATTAACTGCAAAAGCAAACATAAAGATATTTAATATAGCCGGTGAGCTGGTTTTTGAAGGAAATAAAGACAGTGTAATTGAAGATGAATACAAATGGGAAACGGTCAATAACGGCGGTGAAAAGGTTGCCAGGGGAATGTACATCTATCTGGTTACAAATCCAGAGAATGGAAAGAAGGTTAGGGGAAGGTTGGGAATAATACGCTAGCAAACAAATTTTCTTGAGTCGCTCGGCACCAACTCGCTCTGAGATTTGCTCTCGAAAGCGTAGTCGCAAATCTAGGCTCTGCGAAAATTTTTTGCTAGCTTTACGATTAGAAGGGGAAAAGGCGTTCTTAAGTTCTGATGTTCGCGTGTTCTAATGGTCTGATGTCTAATGTTCTTAAAAAGATTTCCTCTCCCCGCAGGGGAGAGGATGAAAGGTGAGGGGGGATGAAGCGAAATAATATAGGTAAATGTAGAAATCTTAGAAAAAATCAGACTGATGCTGAACGTAAACTTTGGTTTATTTTACGCAATCGCAGTTTATCTGGAGTAAAATTCAGAAGACAATTTTCTATTGGCAGGTATATATTAGATTTTTATTCTCCTGTATATAAACTCGGTATTGAAGCCGATGGTGGACAACATTATGAGGATGAAGGTAAAAAACGAGATGAATTGAGAACTAAAGAATTATCGAAGTTTGGAGTAGAGATATTAAGATTTAGTGACCGTGATATATTGTGTGATATTGAGGCAGTTTATGAAGTAATTAAAAATACGATAGAGAATAAAAAGAACTACCCCTCACCTCTTTCCTCTCCCCACAGGGGAGAGGATGAAAGATGATCAAAGTTGATGATTTCCTCTACCCATTGGGGAGAGGATTAAAGGTGAGGGGGGACTAAATAACAATACAAATGAAACGATATTTATATAATTTTTTGAGTTTTATTGTTTTATTTAATACTTCTTACCTATTTGCGGGTGGTGAGGGGACAGCTACTGCTTCATTTTTAAAGATTGGGATGAGTGCTAAAAATGTGGGGATGGGTGAGACGGATACGGTTAATAACGATATTGATAGCATATATTGGAATCCGGCGGGATTGGCTAATTTATCTGTAAAGCAAGCGTCTTTTATGTATACGAAATGGATTGAAACAATGGGATTTGGGAATATTTCTTATGCTCAGCCTACCGCGCATGGTGCGTTTGCGTTTTCTTCTGCGTATTTTACTATGGGGTCGGTAGATAAGTATAACAATGTTATGGATAAGGTTGGCAGTTATAACGCTTCGGATACGCTTGTTGTTTTTTCTTTTGCCAGGAGTCTGAATAAATTAAGAATCGGCAGTAACTTGAAATATATTATTGATAGGATAGATAATAATTCGGCATCGGCTTCTGCAATAGATTTGGGAAGTCAGTTAATAATCGGAAAATGCCAGATAGAAACATCAATACAGAATATCGGTACAAAAATAAAAGGTGACCCGCTTCCGTTAAATTTTAAAGCAGGAATTTCGTATTTAATGGTTTTTTCATCTGATAATCAATTTACCGGGGCTCTTGATATAAACAAGTCAATCGACAGTGATGCCAGGATGAATATCGGAGGTGAATATTCTGCCGGAATTGTGAGCGATATGTTGATTGCTTTAAGGTTGGGTTACATTACGGGCAGGAAGGAGCTGGGCAATTCAGCCGGTTTAACTGCCGGGATTGGTTTTAAAGTTGGTTCATATGTCTTGGATTATGCTTATGTTCCTTTCGGTGATTTAGGTAATACCCATAGAATAGGGTTGAAATATTTATTTGCTGAGCGGATGGTTAATGTTAAAAATATTAAAATAAGGGATGAAGACAAAAAAGATAAAAATAAAATTGTCGAGCAGATAAAGGTTATATGTGATGAGTTGAAATCTGCTTACAAAGAAGCAAAAAGTTTTTACAGGAAAAAATGGTACCTTAAAGCAAGAGATAAGTTTGAATGGCTGGTTAGTGAGGGTGAAAAACGCTATTCTGAAAACGAATTACTTAAAAATTACAGGTTTTCTGAAACACCGGTTTATGAAGATGCAATTGAGTTTATAAATAATATGGATAAGGAAATGAAAGAGTTTGCATTATTGACAACAGATATTAACCTGGAAAAACTGGAATATACCAGAGGGTATATTTACAAGAAAGACGGAAATTATGAAGAAGCGGAAAAATCGTTCAGGAGGATAATCAGCATTAATCCGAATAATCTGGAAGTGGCGGAATATTTAAACAAAATTGAAGAGAAGAACAGGGAGCTGACTAACCGGAAAATAGAAGAGCTTAGAAAAAAAGGACTGGATGATTTTAACGCTGAGAAATACGATACTGCGATAGAATATTTCAAAGAGATATTAAAGTTGAATCCCGAAGACAAGGAAGCGGACGAATATATTAAAAAAGCAAAAGCAGCGATTCGTGCTAAAGAAAATGATGCTGAAAAGAAAAAGGAAAAAGAGTATCAGAAAATGGGAAAACCGGAAAAAGAAAATACGGATTCAAGTGTTCCCAAGAAAGATTATAAAAATCTCGCCGATAAACTTTATAACGAGGGTTTAAGAAAATATGCCGAAGGTCACCTGACAGAAGCGGTAATGAAATGGGAGCAGGTGTTAAGGTTAGATCCCGGGCATGAGTATGCAAAAAAGGCGTTAAAAAAAGCAAATGAAATATTGGAAAAAAGCCGGACTCAATATAAATAAAAATGGTCAATCCATGGTTGAGTATATACTGATTATTTTTTTAATTGTAATTATATCATTAGGCGCCGTCCAGTTATTCGGTAAAGCTTTAGACTTAGCCTTTTTGCAAGCAATAGATAATATAACAGTTAATATGAAATGAGTAAAAAATAAGATAGAAATTAAGAAATTTGTAGAAATTGATAGAAATTAAAAATAAATATAATGTGAAATAAAGAAAATATGTTAAACAAACGAAAAAATATCAGATTAAAAGATTATGATTATAAAACTGAAGGATGTTATTTTATAACATTATGTACAAATTATAATAAACCATATTTAGAGAATTCTCAAATTAAAAAAGTTGTAGTTGTCGAGCTTGCTCGGCTGAATAATTTGAGAGGAGTAAAATTAGATTATTACACATTAATGCCAAACCATATACATTTAATTGTAATACTTCAAGACTGTAAATACACACTTGGTGAAGTTATGAGAAAGTTTAAATCAAAAACTACTGTTTTTGTGAAAAAATATGCCAACCAAGGTTGGCAACTACAAAAACGGCTGTGGCAACCCAATTATTATGAACATATTATAAGAAATGAAAAGGCATTAGCAAAGATTAGAGAATATATTCGAAACAATCCGCTTGCAGATAATATTAAATTTGAGCAATTTTATGAAAGTTGTAGTTGCTGAGCTTGCTCGGCTAAATAATTCTTTACAAAAAGGGGGTGATGTAAATTGATTAAACGGTTTTTGAATAACAAAAAAGGTCAGGCCGCGCCACTAAACCATGGCGGGCAGGGAATGACGGAATATGTTCTAATAGTATTTCTTATTGCTATTCTTGCATATGCTGCTGTTGAGTTGTTCGGTGGAAAAATAAAAACAGCGTTTGAAACGGGAGCAAAAAAGATAGGTACAGCAACACAGTCCGGTAAATAATTAGCACGCCAAGGGCGTGCGACTACAAAAAAGGATTTGTCTTTATGTAGTCGTTTGCCCTTGGCAAACATAACAATATGCAGGAATTTTCACGTAATTTAATATGAGATTATTTAGTTTTAAAGGGCAAGCCTCGCCACTAAGTCATGGCGGGCAGGCCACACCACTAAATCATGGCGGGCAGGCGATGACGGAATATGTGCTGGTTCTTTTGCTATGTGTTATTTTGGCTTGGGTCGGAATCAGTGGTTTTCAAGCACGGCTTGTTAATGTATACGGCAAGGCATCATCTGCGAGAGCAGGTGCAGCCGGGATGGTGCCATGAAAATAAACGTTCATGCAAACAAAGGTCAGACTATTGTTGAGTTTGCTATTATTTCCGTATTATTAATTGCACTTATTTTTGGGATAATGGATATTGCGCGGTTATCGTGGACTATGTTTCACTTAAACGGTGCTGCTTTTGCTGCTGTCCGGGCTGTCTCCGTAAATAAAAGTCCGGCGATTGCAGCTAATTATGTAACTATGCGGACACTCGGTTTGCCCTGTTCTGTTACAATTAATAAAACAAATATAGCAACAAAGAGTAATTTTGCTATATATCCTTTGAGTAAGGATGATTTAAAAATTTATTCAATAAACGCTACAATATTATTTTATTATGACCCTATTTTTAAATATGGAAGTTGGAAAGCAGGTGTTCCGATAAAAGTTACATCCAGGATGCAAACAGAAATTCCAAATCCTCTACCGTAAAATATTCACGAATAAACACGAATAAGCAAAAAATCACGAATAGTTCACGAATATTTGTGATAAGTGAGGAGTATCTTAATGTCCGGAAATTTAAAAAAAGATGAGATTGCTTCACCTTTGGTTCGCAATGACAAGGAAAGTGTGGTCATTGCGAGGGGTCATAATGTGTTTGTGACGACGAAGCAATCTGATTTGGTATTTTTACATTCAAATAAAGGGCAGGTTTTGCCGCTTGTGGCTTTGGTGGTGGTTGTGCTTTCAATGTTTTCAATTCTTGTTTGGAATCTTGGTATGCTTGAGTTGAACCGGCAAAAAATGCAAACGGCTGCTGATGCTGCTGCACTTTCAGCCGTAAGATGTAGAGCTGCTTTCCTTAATAAGACATCTGAATTGAATGCAGGAACTCATTTGTATTCTATTTATATGTTCCATAATATCAAAGAAGGCGGAATGTTTAAAGGTATGATGGGTCCTTTTCAAGCACATCTTACAGCATTGAAAGCAATGAATCAGGGTGCGGGTGGAGGACCTTATCTGACAGGTTATCAGGCAGCGAAAATGAACGGGGCAGATAGCAGTATCGGGAAATTTGTTAAAGGCGGTTCCGGGACGGGGATGAAAAGCAGGAAAATGAGATTTACAATATTAAAGATGATAGGTCATATACCTGTTCCATGGCCGCCGTTTAGAAAAACGTATGATACTGCGTATTATTGCAGGATTTGGGAAAATAGTTATAGAAACGCCCAGCCGGACCAGGAAATGGAATGGGTGGCATGTAAAAACAATGAAACATATGCTTCCTCGTTAATTGGTTTACAAAAACCTGCCCAGGCAATGGCGATAGCTCAGGCGAAAGTTTGGTTAAACGTTAAGAAAGGTTCATCTTTACATAATGGCGGTTTTCCGAGAGATAGAGATGAGGGAGGTTGGGGTTGGGGAGTAGAACCTATTTGTTTCTGGCCACAGTTTGATGCCCGGTTAGTTCCGGTTCAAGGGGGGTATCAGCATTAAATAGACAGGAAGTAGGAAGTAGGGAGTAGGAAGTGGGAAAGAAATTGGAAATTAGGAAATAAGAAATGAGAAACAGGAAACGAAAAGCTTAGAGTAATAGATAACTCAGTAATTATAGTAGTCTATCTTGGTTGGTAAGTGTTCATTAAAAATGTAGCAGCACCGCCTTGCGGTGCGACTACAAAAAAGGATTTGTCTTTATGTGCTTGTTTTCCCTATGCAAACATGACATTATAAAGGAATTTTCCCGTAATTTAATATGAAATTATTTAATATTAAAGGTAATGCCGCGACATTGTGTCATAGCGGGCAGGCCACGCCACTAGGCTTTGGCGGGCAGGCATTTATAGAATTTATTATTGCTTTGATTGTTCTTCCTTTGTTTATTAGCGGGACGATTACTATTGCGAAGATATTTATTGTTAAGCAGCGGTTACATCAGGCAGCGAGGCATGGTGCGTTTTTGATGGCGACAGATAGGGTAGAAAAAAATATTATGGAAAACGAAGTCAGGCAATATTTTGTGGAAGGGTGGCCAAAATTTGATACATCAAAAATAAAAGTAAAATGGGAATCAGTAAGAGTCGGGCTTGTAAAAGGAGATAAGGTTACTGTTGAATATAATCTGAAGATTTTTAATTTGGGTAAACTTTCTTTTTGGACGGATACACCCCGGGAAGATAAAATATTTTCAGAATCGGTTGTTTGTGGCAGGGCGTCCTTTTAAAAGACCATTGAAAAAGTCTCAATGGTCTTGAGGATTGTTAAGTTTTTCAACAATCACATGATTAAATTTAATGAAATTGTTTTTATTGTTTTAGTATTAATAATACTTTCCGGTGTTTATCTTTTTGTTAATAGAGTGGTTTTATCACCGGCTGAGGTAAAAAAAGAAGTTTTTAAATCACAGGGGGGTGGAATGATAATAAAAGCACAAGAGTATCGGGAGCAAAACGAGCAAATGGATGCCAGGAATGAAAGGGAACTTAAAAAGATGCAGAAAATGATAGATGGAGTAAAACCGCAAATAGAAAAATCAGAGGCAGCTTATAACAAAGAATATGGAAAAGTATTCAACCTTCCGGAAAAGCAGCAGGAAAAAGAACTTAAAAAAATGATAGATAATAAACAAAAAGAATACAATAAATACAGAAAATAAATTAAGTAAAAACATTTCAATTCCCTCGTTTAATTAAAGAATTCTCCGGTTTGTTAATCTCTATTAAATATTTCTTGAATTCTTGTGAAATATATGTAAAATTACCGTAAAATAATAATTTATAATTGTGGCAAAAAGAAAACAATTAGGTATGCGTTGTTTGGAAAATTTGCAAAAAATGCACAAATTGGTACGGTAAATTGTAGTAAAATCACAAGTCACAGGCAGTAGTGCATAATTTACTTGACTTTTTTCGGGTTTTGTGTTATATTTATATAAATAGAATTTAACGTTTTATTCAATTTTTATCATAACTTTTAATGGAGGGGAAGAATGGAACAAAAACCAAAATACAAAAGAAGAATTGTTATTGTAAAGAGAGCTTTGCAGTTCAAATACATTACTATTGTTATTGTTGCAATGCTGCTGGTTGCTTTTACTGTAGGTTGGGATGTTTATTATACAGTCGGTAGAGCTATTATTGATTTAAATCATCCCGAGTTGTTTCCGCTGATGGTTAAGATAAATAATTTGATGCTTGGGAAACTTGTGGTTTTAATCGTGGTTGTGTTTATTATTTCTATTTTTGTTTCACATAAATTTGCCGGTCCGATATTCAGGTTTGAAAAATCTTGTGATACTATTGCTGAAGGCGATTTAACCCATCGCGTGCATTTGCGTGCCGGTGACGAACTTATGGAACTTCAGGAAAGATTTAACAATATGGTAGAAAGTATTCAAAAGGGTGTTTCTGATAATAAGGAACTTTCAAAAGTTACTGCAGAAAAACTTGCTGCAATTTCTTCGCAGTTTTCACAGCAAAATATTTCTTCGGCTGATCTTTCGGAAATATCCAGACAGCTTACCAAAGTTGCCTCTGATTTGAGTAAAATTTCTTCAAATTTTAAGGTTTAAGATAGTTTTTGAGATATTTTATGTATATTTATTTATTTTTGATATTCGCTTTGGTTTTTATCAGTATATATCTTTATTTTAGATATAAGTCGCAATCATTCCATTTAAGTAGTCTCAAAAAAGAATTAGATGAGGTGAAAGTAAAATATACAAACAGTGTCAGCTCTGCTAATAATCTTGTAAATATGCTGTTTGACCTTAGGGATTTCGGGTTAGAGTTTTCTGCAAGTCACAGCAAACAAATACTTTCCAAGATGATAATTGATTATGCAATAAAAATGTTAAAAACAACTATTGGTTCGCTTATGTTAATTGACGAAACAGCTAATGAACTTGTAATTGTCGCTGCCAGGGGAATTCCTAAAGATATAATGGAAACAACGCATCTGAAAATTGGTGAAGGAATTGCAGGACTTGTTGCCCGTGACGGCGATCCTATTTTAGTTGAAGATGTTAAAACAGACCCGAGGTTTTTTAAAGCAGAAAACGTAAGATACCCATCAAGGTCATTTATTTCGGTTCCTCTTAAAATTAAAAATAAGGTTATAGGTGTTCTTAATGTTAATAGGGAAAAAGAAGGGGAAAAATTTAATGAAAATGATTTGCGTTTATTACAACTTTTAGCAGGACAAGCAGCGACTACAATAGAAAACATAGAATTGTATCAGAGCCTTCAGCGGCTTTATTTTGAAACAATGCAGACTCTTGCAAAAGCAATTGATGCAAAAGATTCTTATACAAGAGAACACGTTGATAGGTCAGGTTATTTTGCAAAGTTGGTTGCTAAAGAGATTCATCTTCCGGAATCAATGATTAAGCATATTGAATATGCTGCTATGATGCATGATATCGGAAAAATAGGAGTAAAGGAAGAAATCTTGTTAAAAACATCGAAACTTACTGATTCTGAAAGAGAAGAAATAAAAAAACATCCTTTGATTGGTGAGAGAATAATAGCACCAATAGAATTTTTAGCACCTATTGCACCTTTAATTCTTTATCATCACGAATGGTTCAATGGTTCAGGTTACGCTGAGGGATTGGTTGGTGAGGAAATACCGATAGGCGCCAGGATAGTTGCTGTTATCGACGCTTACGATGCTATGACTTCTGACAGGCCTTATAGAAAAGCATTGCCCCAGGAAATTGCTATTGCAGAATTAAAGAAGGGTGCGGGCAGTCAATTTGACCCTAAGATTGTGAGCGCATTTCTGAGAATTATTGAAAAAGAAAATAAAAAAAAGGGGAAAGAATTGCTAATTGATAAGATTTAGCAATATGTGGTTTTCAAGATTATGTCCGGAGTACTTTATGTTGTTGCAACACCGATTGGAAATCTTAAAGATATTACTATAAGAGCATTAGAAATCCTGAAGTCAGTTGATTTAATTGCTTGTGAAGATACCCGCCATAGTAAAACTTTGCTGTCGAACTATAACATATCAAAACCGCTTACAAGTTTTTACGAGCAGAACCGATTTAAAAAAATACCTTTTATAATTGAACAGTTAAAAAAGGGCAGCAATATAGCGGTTGTAACTGATGCGGGGACTCCGTCTGTTTCTGATCCCGGTTTCTATCTTGTAAAAGAAGCGATTAAGGAGAACATTTTAGTTGTTTCTATACCCGGCGCTTCAGCAGTAATCACGGCACTTTCAGGAAGCGGATTGCCTTCTGACGGTTTTATTTTTTTAGGATTTTTACCGAGAAAAAAAGGAAAAATCAGAAAAACATTTGAAAAGTTCGCTAAGCTCGATAAAACCGTAATATTTTATGAATCGCCGTACCGTTTAAAAAAGACGTTAGAAATAATTTCAGAAGTATTACCGGAAGATGCGGACGTGGTGGTTGCCCGCGAGATTACAAAAAAGTTTGAAGAATTTATAAGAGGCAAATTACCGGAGGTAATAGGAAAATTACCCGAGAAAATATTAGGCGAAATCACAGTGTTGATTTCCACTAAAGAATCTATTGAGAGGGAAGAATGATTAGAGCTGCTGTTATCGGTGTGAAAGGTTATGCAGGTGAAGAACTTATTAAAAATCTTATAAAGCATCCTAAGGCAAAAATTTCATTTTTAACCGGAAGGATGGAAGGTAAACCAAAACATATAAGTGAAATATATCCTTATCTAAAAGACAAACTCGACATTTTATGTGAAGATATTGATGTTGAAAAAATTGCAGGCGGTTCCGATATCATTTTCACGGCGCTTCCGCACAATGTATCCATGGAATATGTGGCAAAATTTATTTCTTTAGGAAAGAAAGTGATTGACCTGAGTGCGGACTATCGGATAAAAGATCCGGATGTATATGAAAAGTGGTATGGTAAAAAACACACTAATCCTGAGCTTTTAAATAAAGCAGTTTACGGATTACCTGAGCTTTATAGGGAGAAAATAAAAAAAGCAGATTTAATAGCGAATCCCGGCTGCTACCCGATAAGTACGATTCTGGGTTGTTATCCTGCTATAAAAGAAAAAATTGCTGATATTGAAAAAATAATTGTTGACTCTAAGAGCGGAATTTCCGGTGGCGGCAGAAAATTCGTCAAGGAATATAAATCCCCAAATACATATGCTTATAAAATAGGAGGGCATCACAGGCATATCCCGGAAATTGAGCAGGAACTTTCACAAATTGCCTCAACAAAAGCAGCAATAAAAATATGTTTCACTCCGCATATAATTCCGCAGGAAAGGGGTCTTTTGTCAACAATTTACCTGAATTTAAAGAAAGATATTTCACAGGATGAGATTGTAAAGGTTTACAGGAAATACTATGAAAATGAAGTATTTACACGGGTTGTTGAAAGTGCTCAAACTAAAAATGTTGAAAATACCAACTATTGTGAAGTGGCTGTGAATAAGGACAATAGGACAAATGTTTTAATAGTAACGTCTGTAATTGATAATCTTGGAAGCGGGGCATCACAACAGGCGATTCAGAATATGAATTTAATGTATGGTTTTGACGAAAAAGAAGGGCTGATATGAGTTTTCCGAAAGGGTTTTTTGTTAACGGGTTACATTGCGGTATAAAGAAAAATGGGAAAAAAGATTTGTCTCTTTTCTATTCGGGAAAACCTTGTGTTGCTGCAGGAATGTTTACAAAAAACATTTTTAAAGCGGCGCCTGTGATAGTTTCACAAAAAAACATAAGAAATAAAATTTACGGGATTATAGCTAATTCGGGTTGTGCTAATGCGTGTACCGGTAAAAGGGGTATTAAAGATGCTGAAAAGATATGTGAATTAACAGCAAAGGAACTTAATATAAACCCAAAAAATGTATTAGTCGCATCGACAGGAGTAATAGGTCAATTTTTACCAATCAGTAAAATAGAAAAAGGCATAAAGAATATTGTTCACGAGCTCAAGAATTCACGTGTTAATGAAATGAATGCAGTTGAAGGAATTATGACTACTGATACTTTTCCGAAAGTTCTTAATTCTGAATTCTTAATTCTTAATTCTGAAGTTAATATCTGGGCTTGTGCGAAGGGTTCGGGTATGATTGAGCCGAATATGGCTACAATGCTTTCTTTTGTATTAACTGATGTTGCAATTACTAAAAGAGCATTAGAGCGTGCCTTGAAAATTGCAGTTGAAAGAAGTTTTAATTGTTTGACGGTTGATAGCGATACGTCAACTAATGATACTGTTCTTGTTTTAGCCAATGGTGAGGCGGGCAACAGAGTTATTTCTAATGGTAAAAATTTTCAATTGTTTTGTGACAAACTAACTGACGTTTGTATGGGTCTTACAAAGATGCTTGCAAAAGACGGTGAAGGTGCAACAAAACTTATAAATGTAAATGTAAAAGGTGCTAAAAGTTTTTCAGATGCCAGGAAGGTAGCAAAAATAGTAGCTAATTCCCCGCTTGTTAAGACAGCAATCTATGGAAATGATGCAAATTGGGGAAGAATTGTAGCTGCAATCGGCAGAAGCGGTGTAGAAATAGATTCAAGAAAAGTTGATATTTCCTTTGGTAACGTTTATGTTTTTAAAACAGGAAGTCCGGTAAATTTCTCAGAGAAAAGAGCAAAAGATGTTATATCCCAAAAGGAAGTTTCTATTAACATTAATTTAAATATAGACAGGGAATCTGCAACTGTTTATACTTGTGATTTTACTGAAGGTTATATAAAAGTTAACGCCTCGTATAGAAGTTGAAAAATTGTACTTCAGAGAATTTGAAATTAAAATTGAAATTTATGGAAATTGATAGAAATAAAGGAATTAACAATAAATTTAAATAAGTTTCAATAAATATCACGAAGTAAATTTCTATGTCATTTAATCTCTGTTTGTTTGGAAATATAAATAATGAAATCTTATAAATTAAAAAAAATAGACAAAAAAGTAATTAAAGAAATTGCCGGAGAATTAAAAGAAGGTAAAATTGCAGTTTTTCCTACAGATACTATTTATGGTATTGGAACGAACGCTTTTCACCGGCATGGAGTAAAAAAAATATGTAAGATTAAGGGCAGGGATTATAAAAAACCATTGCCGATTCTTTTTGAAAATATCGGACAGATTAAAAAAATTGTAAAAAAATTACCTTCCGGCGCAAATAAATTGGTGCGGCAGTTTTGGCCCGGACCGCTTACTCTTATATTTGAGACTAACGAGCTTGGAACGATTTTGACCGGTGGCAAAAAAACAATTGCAGTAAGGATTCCCGATAACAAATTGCTGCTTTCCGTAATAAAGGAAATGGGTTGTCCTCTTGTTGGTACAAGTGCAAATGTTTCCGGGAAAAATAATTGTGTTTGTATCCCGGATTTGAATAAGAAATTGTTAAAAAATGTTGATATATTAATTGATGGCGGGACCACAAAAATAGGTATAGTATCTACTATTGTAGATGTAAGCAGATTTCCGTATAGTATTTTAAGAGAGGGTTCTATAACCAAAGCGAAAATTGAAAAATTTATGAAATTGTAAGAAACGATTACACGGATTTTAAAAAGCGATTACACAGATACTATAACTATGTTTTAATCTGTGTAATCTTGTGTTTAATCGGTGTAATCAGTGATTGTTTATTTTTTACAATCTCAAAAACGGAGTAAAAAATGAATTTGAAAAAAACGGATTATGAAATATGGGATGCGATTCAAAGCGAAACGAAAAGGCAATCGGAAAATCTTGAGTTGATCGCTTCTGAAAATTTTGTATCTGAATCTGTCTTGGAAGCCCAGGGGTCTATTTTAACAAATAAATATGCAGAAGGTTATCCTGATAAGAGGTATTACGGAGGTTGCCAGTTTGTTGATATTGCCGAAAAAATTGCAATCGAAAGGGCAACAAAGCTTTTTAATTGTGAGCATGTAAATGTCCAGCCTCATTCGGGAACCCAGGCAAATATGGCGGTATATTTTGCCGTGTTAAATCTCGGCGATACAATCATGGGAATGCACTTATCTCACGGCGGACATCTTTCACATGGACATCCTGTAAATTTTTCCGGAAAATATTTTAAGACGGTGCCGATAGGTGTGTCTAAAAAAACCGGTCTCATAGATTACGTGGAAGCCAAACGGCTTGCTATAAAACACATGCCAAAACTTATCGTCGCAGGGACTTCTGCATATTCAAGGGTTATTGACTGGAAAAAGTTCAGAAATATATGTGATGAAGTCGGCGCATATTTAATGGCTGATATAGCTCATTATGCCGGTTTAATCGCTGCTGATATTTATCCATCCCCGATTCCATACGCTGATTTTGTTACGACTACGACTCATAAAACATTAAGGGGTCCTCGCGGTGGAATGATTATGTGTAAAGAAAAATATGCTTCTGTGATTGATAAAACAGTTTTTCCGGGAACACAGGGCGGGCCTCTTATGCATGTAATTGCAGCAAAAGCTGTTGCCTTCGGGGAAGCATTAAAACCCGAGTTTAGAAAATATCAGTTACAAATATTGAAAAATGCCAGGGAGTTAGCTGCTGCACTCCATGAAGATGGTTTCGAAATTGTTTCCGGTGGTACAGATTCACATCTTTTGCTTGTTGATTTAAGTAATAAGAAACTTACCGGATTAAAAATTGAAAAAGCATTGGATAAAGCAGGTATTACCGTTAATAAAAATTCTGTCCCGTTTGATACTCAGAAACCTTTTATCACGTCAGGAATAAGAATTGGAACGCCTGCTGTTACTACCAGAGGAATGAAAGAAAAAGAAATGCATATTATTGCAAGTTTTATAAAAGAAGCAATAACACAAAAAGATAATGAGAATGGTCTTAAAAAAATCAAAGCAAAGGTCAGGTTGCTTTGCAGTAAATTTCCAATCTATAAAAATAGGTTAGAACGTTAACTATGAATTATTTGTATTTATCTGCGTTTGTTATCGCTTTATTTGTATCGTTCACAATAACTCCTATTGCTAAATGGTTAGCAAAAAAATATAATGTAATCGATAGTCCTGACGGGCGGAAAATTCATTCTAGGAATATGCCGCGTTGGGGAGGGATTGCTATATATCTGGGTTTTATAGCAGGAATTGTTTGTTTGTATTCCTTTCCACGGTTTAGTGCCTTGCTTGCTTTCCGGCATAAAGTTATTGTAAAAAATGTTTTAGTAGATGTTTTGTCAATTGACAAACAACTAATGGGAATATTAGTCGGCGGAACAATTGTATTTATTTTAGGTTTATGGGATGATAAAAAAAGTGTGTTACCATTTCCGAAATTTTTAATACAAATCATTGCCGCGTTAGCAGTTATAAGTTATGGTGTAAATATATCAGGATTGAATTTGCCTTTTATCAGTAATTATATGAATTTTCCTTTGCTGGTGAGTCAGATAATTACTGTTTTTTGGCTTATTGGTTTTATGAATACCATAAATCTTATTGACGGCCTTGACGGGCTTGCGGCAGGTATTGTTGCGATTGCTTCTTCTGCATTTTTAATTGTTGCAATACTGCAAAGTGATACAAAAGTAATTCTTTTTTCAAAGCAGTTAAAACTTGCAGCTATTCTTTGTGCTGCTCTTACCGGTACCTGTATAGGTTTCTTGTATCATAATTTTCATCCTGCAAAAATATTCATGGGTGATAGCGGCAGTCAATTTTTGGGATTTATGCTTGGAGCAATTAGTGTAATAGGAACACTTAAAACAACAGCAGTCGTTGCGCTTTTTATCCCAATAACGGTCGTTGCTTTACCGGTTTTAGATGTTGCATTTTCAATAGTAAGAAGATTTCATAACAAGAAACCGATAATGGAAGCAGATAAAGGACATTTTCATCACAGGTTATTAAATATCGGTTGGACCCACAGGGAAATTGTGCTTTTGGTATATGTTATTACTTTTGTTTTGTCGATGTGTGCAATTTTAATTACTGTTTTTAACGGTAAAGTTTAAATAGTTTTTGTGCCTTTTTCAACAAAAAGTAACTTAAAACGGAGATTATTTTATGGAAGGGAATCCTAAACTTGATGTATTGTCTTTAGATGAAATTAATGCTGTTCTTACCAACAAGTGGTATTTGTCGGAGAAAGCGTGCCGCGATGTTGGTATTGATTTTGCATTACAAGACTGGTTTAATAATCACTCGAAAAAATGGCGTGCAGAAAAAATGAAAGCTGATTTTGAAGCGCAAAAGAAAGAGATGGAAAAGCATAAATGGTTTCTATCTCAAAAGTTAGGTTATGATGTCGGTTTACAACAAGCAGCACTTGATTGGATAAAGTCCGGTTTTGCCGAAGCATGGCGTAATAAAAGCGGACCGTATTGTAAGAAGTAGTTATAGGGTTTTAGAGTTTTTAGAGTTTTAGAGTTTAAACCCTATAACCCTATAACGCTATAACCCAATAACTGTAGTTGTAGTGGAGGATAAAATGAATAAAATTAAGATTGGGTTGCCAAAGGGGAGTTTACAGGAAGCGACTTTTGAGCTTTTTAAAAAAGCGGGAATAAAAATATTTGCGTCTGAACGTTCGTATTTTCCAAGCTCTGATGATGAAGAATTGGAAATCATGCTGGTTCGTTCTCAAGAGATTGCAAAATATGTTGAAGACGGTGTTTTTGATGCAGGAATTACCGGGTATGATTGGATTTGTGAATCAGGTACTGATGTAAAAGAGATATCTGAGTTGCGTTATGCTAAGAGTAGTTTCCGGCCTGTCAGGTGGGTTCTTGCGGTGCCTAAAAATTCCAAAATTAAATCAGTAAAGAATCTCAGAGGTAAGAGGATTGCAACGGAATTGGTAAATGTTGTAAAAAAATATCTTGCAAAAAATAAAGTAAAAGCAGAAGTTGAGTTTTCGTGGGGCGCCACTGAAGCAAAGACACCTACGCTCGTAGATGCTATTGTAGAGTTAACAGAAACAGGTTCATCGTTAAGGGCTAATAACTTAGAGATTATAGACGAAGTTTTAACATCTACCACGCGATTAATCGCTAATAAAAATTCAATAAAAAATCCATGGAAAAAGAGAAAGATAGAAAATCTTTCGATACTCCTGAAAGGTGCGCTTGAAGCGTTCGGAATGGTTGGATTGAAGATGAATCTTAAAGAAAATGATATTGCCAAAATTATGAATATTCTTCCGGCTCTTAAAAGGCCGACAGTTTCAAGGCTTACAATCCCCGGTTGGGTTGCGTTAGAAGTAATTATGGAAGAAAAGACCTTGAAAAAAATAATTCCGGAACTGAAAAGATTAGGTGCTGAAGGAATTATAGAATATCCGCTTAACAAAGTTATATATTAAAAGGGTTATAGGGTTATGGAGTTATTGAGTTATAGGGTTATGGGGTTATAGGGTTATAGGGTTTAAACTTTAAAACTCTATGAACTCTATGAACTCTATAAACTCTAAAACTCTATGAACTCTATGAACTCTAAAACTCTATGAACTCTATGAACTCTAAAACTCTATGAACTCTATTAACACTATTCGTGTGCGGTTTGCGCCTTCGCCTACGGGGTTTTTGCATATAGGCGGTCTTAGGACTGCGCTTTATAACTATATTTTTGCAAGACATAATAAGGGGAAGTTTTTACTGCGTATTGAAGATACTGATAGGACCAGATATATTGAAGGAGCAGTTGAAAAACTTTTAGACATATTAAAGTGGTGCGGATTAGAATATGATGATGAACTGGTTGTTCAGTCAAAACGTTTAGATATTTATAAAAAACACGTTCAGCAACTTTTGGAAAAAGATTTTGCATATAGATGTTTTTGTTCATCTGAGCGGCTGGATGAAATGAGGAAAAATCAAATAGCTAAGAAACAGCCGCCAAAGTATGATGGATGTTGTAAAAATATCTCTAAGGAAGAGTCGGAAAAATTATCAAAAGAAAAACCTTTTACTGTTAGAATGAAGATGCCGTCCGAAGAGATTGCATTTGAAGACGTTATCAGGGGTAAAGTAAAATTTCACGGTTCTTTGATTGATGACCAGGTAATATTAAAATCTGACGGTTATCCGACATATCATTTGGCAAATGTTATAGATGACCACGAAATGGAAATTACACATGTAATACGCGGTGAGGAATGGCTTTCTTCTACGCCGAAACATATAATACTATATAGATATTTTGGCTGGGCACCGCCAATGTTTGCACATCTTCCACTACTCTTAAACCCTGATAAATCCAAGTTGAGTAAACGTCAAGGTGATGTTGCTGTAGAAGATTACAGGGATAAAGGATATTTACAAGAAGCGATTTTAAATTACATAGCGTTGCTTGGGTGGTCAACCGAAGATAGCCAGCAGATTTTTACTAAAGAAGAATTAATTGAAAAATTTACACTTGAAAGATGTGGTAAATCAGGTGCGATATTTGATACACAAAAATTGCTTTGGATGAACGGTGAGTATATAAGAAAAATGACAATAGATGAACTTACAAACAGGGCAATACCTTTTATTCAAAAAGCAGGGTTTGAAACAAATAATTTCGAATTTTTGAAAAAATGTATTTTATTGGAGCAGGATAAAATAAAACTTTTATCTGACATACCTGACCTTATTAGTTTTTTCTTAAAGGAAGATATTGTTTACGATGAAAAAGCGGTTCAGAAAGTTATTGAAAAAGACGGAGTAAAAAAAATACTAATTGATATTTATGAAATATACAAAAATACAAAAGACTTTACGGCTGCGGAAATAGAAAACGAAACAAGAAAATATGCAGAAGCAAAATCATTAAAGACTTCACAAATATTTCACCCGGTAAGAATATCAGTTTCAGGGCGAGCTGAAGGTCCGTCACTTTTTCATATGATAGAACTTTTAGGCAGGGATAGGGCTTTACTAAGAATAAAAAATGTAATCGGAGGTTGCAATGACTGAACAGGGAAAAATTGATGAATATTTTTTAAGTTTGTTGTTTTCACTATCATCTGCTGCTATGCAGCAAATGGGGAAGATTTCCAATCCGTTAACAAGTAAGGTTGAAAAAAATTTAGAACAAGCGAAAATTTCAATTGATATGATTGAAATGCTTAAAGTAAAAACAAAAGGTAATTTAAGTGAAGATGAGAATAAATTTTTGGAATCAACTTTATCGGATTTGCAGTTGAATTTTGTTGACGAACTGCAAAAAGATACAAAAATCGAGCATCGTAGTAACTGAAAAGAGTTATAGAGTTATAGGGTTATAGGGTTATAGGGTTATAGAGTTCGTAGAGTTATAGACTAAACCCTAAAACCCTATAACTCTAAAACTCTATAATATAAAAGTTGCCGGGTGGTGTAATGGTAACACGGGGCGCTCTGGACGCCTTGTTCTAGGTTCGAGTCCTAGCCTGGCAGACTAACCATACTCTCGTCAAAACATACATTTTTATCTTGAATAAATAAGTTTATGTCAGGTAACTGGCGTAGGCTTATTTTTATTTTAGAATTGTCCTCATCATAAATAACTTCTTTAATCAGGAGTTGTAATAACTCTTTCTGTTCAACAGGTGTAAGTTTATCAAAAATTTTCTCAAAAGTCTGTAGATTTTTTCTTATAATTTCAGCATCAATAACTCTGTTTTGTAGTTTGTTTATTTCAAGGGCAATTTGTTCTTTCTTTTCGGATAAAGCATTTTTACTTTTTTGCATTTCATCTAATTTTGTTAATACAAAATCATTATTTTTCTTTTGTTCATCTTTTGCAAGAATATCTACTAAATTTTTACCTTCTTGCTCAATCTTGGTATATTCTCTATTTAATTTTACTTTTTCTTTTTCTAAAGTTGGTAATTCGTTATAACTTGACTCCAATGCTTTTTTTGTTATTTTTTCTATAATAGTTTTGTTATTCCCAAGAAATGCTAATCTCTGAATAACAATTTTTTCAATTTCTCTTGCTGGAACACTTCCAATTTTACAAGCAGTTTTATCCATTTTGTAAACCTTTACACATTTGTAATAAAAATATTTATGATTATTGGGAGAATAAGCAAAATTTGGCGACATCATTGAACTACAGTAATTACATCTTATTAACCCTTTCAATAAAAAATTATGTTTATCTTGATTTTCAGATTTATGTGTTATCCCGTTTTTATCTAAAAGTTTTTGAACTACATTCCATAGCTTATCTGGGATTATTGATTTATGTTCGCCATTGTATAAAGTATCTTTATAGCGTATTTTTCCTATATGTAGAGGATTTCTTAAAATAAAAGCAAGATTGCATTTATTATATTTTCTACCGCCAATTTTATTACCTGCTTTTGTAATCCATTCTTTTAACCTGTAGTTTTTTGCATTTAATAATTTAGCGGCTTTGCTTAAAGATTTTTCTTTAAGATAAAATGAAAACTGGTCAATTGCTTGTTCTGATTCATTTTCATTTACAACAAGTTTCTTGTCTTTAATATCATAACCAATAATAGGTACTCCACCTCGCCATTTACCTTTCTCTGCCATTGCTTTTAATTTATCGTGTGTTCGTTCGCTAATTATATCTCGTTCAAACTGGGCAAATCCCATTAACATAGTCATCATCATTCTACCTGTAGAAGTGGAAGTATCAAACCGTTGTGTTACTGCTACGAAAGATACACCATATTGTTCAAATATGTCTAATATCTTAACAAAATCTTTTATATTGCGTGAAAGTCGGTCAAATTTATATGCTACAACAATATCAAACTTTTTTTGGCGAATATCAGTCAATAATCTTTTTAGTGCAGGTCGTTCAATGTTTTTTGCAGAAAAACCAATATCATCGTAACTTTCAGGATAAACTTGCCAACCTACTGTTTTTTGACTTTTAATGAAATCTTTACTACATTCTCTTTGATTATCTATTGAAGTGAAATCTGAACCTCTACCCTGCTCTTCTGTAGATACTCTTGTATATACAGCACAACGTTTAACAATATTATTTTGCTCCATATATCAGCCCCCTTTAATATGGTATTATTATATAATATTTATTATGATATATCAATATAAATCATCAAAATATTTTATCTTTTTTATTTTCTATTTTGGAATTTTCAGGTAGGTTGGTAGTTTTAATATTTTGTTCTTCACATAAACGCAATACACCCGTTGTTAAAATTTCAACAATTTTATTTAATCGTTCTTCAGGTGTTAAGTCCTCTGGGTCAATATAAAACATATTTTCACACGTTAACTTGATTATTTTTTTATAACTGTAGGGCGGTTGAAGTACTACCTTTGCCCGCCCTACAGTCCGATGGCTTATGATGATTATTCATCATCGTCGCCATCATCATCGTCTCCTTGTAACTCTGCAATTAACTCACTGACAGTTGTTTCGTCAGGGTTTAATTCAAATTTTGCAAGAGTTGTTTTTAGCAAGTCTACAATTTCTTTTTTATCGTAAACTACTATTCTATTTGACATAATAATCACCTCCTTTTCGTTCCCTGTTACTTGTAAAAAAAAACCAACTGTAACTCTATAATAAAGTTCAGTTGGCTAACTTTCTTTTATGAAAGTGTATTTAATTACTCTGACTTATGTCAAGATTTTATCTTATATTTTATTTAAAATAATTATATTTTTTAATTGTATTTAAGTTTCCTCCTATATAATTTATGAATATTCTTTCATATTTTTATTAACCTATAAGCCACGCTTCCTTTCCCTTTTGTTTTGAATTCGTTTTAATTGAATTCACGGCTTTAGTCAGAAATGCTGGGGGAGGGCTTATTAAATACAGATTTTCTTTCCTTGCCAATTCAAGAATATCTTTAACATTAAAAAGATTAAGCATTCCTGCTTTTAAAGCAGGTTTTATTTTTTTCTTTCCAATCCATTTACGGATAGTAACATTTGCCCTTCCAAAAACCTCTGCTACTTGCTGGGTTGTTAAAAATCCTTTATCAATATAATCTTTCTTCATAAAAACCTATAATATGCTGTATTGTATCCTTATGTATCAT
This sequence comes from Elusimicrobiota bacterium, assembly GCA_028718185.1. Lineage (NCBI taxonomy): Bacteria > Pseudomonadati > Elusimicrobiota > Elusimicrobiota bacterium. The sequence continues at coordinate 130,302 of JAQUMH010000001.1, read as the reverse complement.
AGTGTATCATATAAAAATATTTTTGTCAAGCACTTTTTTATTTTTTATAATATTTTTATTTTGAGGTGGGCAATAGTTGGAATTCGCAAAAGTGCAATTAAGATAAAAGTAAAATATAATTGCAATAAAAAACAATAAATAGAAAAATATATATTTCTTGGGATAACATATTTTTTATAATTTACTTGTTGTAGTTTTTAGTTATCAGTAGTGTTGATTTACTGTGGTATTTTGAATGGTATTATCTGCGGTAAATATTGCGGTATTTTTTATGGGATTTATAGTTATCTTATTATAAAAAAATGTGTTGACTTTTATATTTGATTTATTATAATAATCTTATAGTTCTTTGTTATTAAGTAGTTTTTTAGCATATCCTTAAAGGTGGAGAGAGTCCACCTAACTTGTAAGTAAGGGTTTTGCTGTCATACTCCGTCTTCGGACGGAAAGGGTGGCAGTCAATATCGGTTTTACTTACAAGTTGCCGATACTGATATGTGCCCTTTTTTATTTGGGGCAAGGAGTAATTATGTTAAAAATAGATGCAGAGTTTCTAAGATTGGTAGATATACCTGTTGATAAACTTTTTAATGCAGTTGGAGTATATGTTATATGGTCAGGTAGGGCTTGGGTTAAACCCACTTATATTGGAGAAGGATTGATAATGAGAAGATTATCAGACCATATGAAAAATAGTGATAAGTGTGCAAAACCTATAAGTGGATTATTAGCAATTATAGGAGATAATTCTAAAAAAGAATATAAATTCAAGGCAAAAATACTTGAACAAATACTTTTACAAATCTCAAATGAGATAGATAGGTTTCCTAATCAGAACCAACAATGTGGATTAAAATTTTTAGAAAAAATTATTAAAAGATATGGTTTTATAAAAGTTAGTGTATCAGGTTATGACCCACTTCTTGACCCATATAAAGCAAAAATGTTAAAAAAGAAGTTAATTAAAGTTCATTACGGAAAAGAATATGGTAATGAAATATGCATTCTTCATCAATATTTAAAGCGTTCAAAAAAAAATATTTTTTGATGGAGAAAGGTCTCAAAAAAAGGGGGTGATTAGATATGTTAAAAAAAGTGTTTAGTATCTTTGTATGTATGAGTATTATTTCAAGTATAATGTTTTCTGGTTGTGCAACTATTACTAAAGGTTCACAACGACAGATAACATTCAATTCAGAACCATCAGGGGCTAAAATTTTTGATGCAAGTAGTGGTGCTATGCTTGGTAAAACACCAACTTCCTTAAAATTGACATCCAAGAAAGACCATTCTATTAAAATAGCCAAAGATGGTTATGAACCTTCAATGGTCAGTATTAACAATGGAATGGGAACAAGTTATTTGGTATGGGATATTTTGTTATGGGGTGGTTTTGGCTTAATAGTAGATGGCTTAACAGGTGCTTGGAATGATTTAGAACCAACAACAATAAATACATCTCTGGAAGCAACAAAAAAATAACCATAAATAATAATACTTTACTTAAAAAAGCAACTTCTGAAAAGAGGTTGCTTTTTTTGTTGAAATAAATATAAAAATTTGTTATAATCACATTTCAAGTAAAAATAAGTGTTTTCTTACCTTTTTTAATTAGTTTGATAATAAACTTAAATTCATCTACGACGGTGGGAAAATCTTGGTAAGTGTCTGAATAGGGCAGAATATTTACTTAAAAATCAGTTTTTTTATTTAACGATGTTTTTTAACGCTTAAAAAATCTAAAATTGCTAAACTCCTCGCTTTGCTCGTCAGACATAGCAATTTTTAACGATTTTATAAGCTAAAAACATCTATATCATAAAAAAATGATTTTTAAGTAAGTCTAAATTCAGATATTATTTAAAGTGATGAAAAGAAATTATTTTATAGTATTTTTGATTTTTTTGTCGCTATGCTTTTTAGGGGCGAATAGTAAAAAGAAGTCCATAATTAAGGAAAAGAAACCGGTTGTGAAAAAGGTTGTAATGATAATCGCTAAAAACGGATTTAGGGATGAGGAATACCTGCAACCGAAAGATATATTAACAAAAGCAAAGATTGAAATTGTAACAGCATCATCGTCAAAAGGCATTGCGAAAGGTATGTTAGGTGCAACAGTAAGTGTTGATGTTACAATTGACGAAATTAATATAAAGGATTATGTTGCAGTGATTTTTGTAGGAGGCAGTGGTTCAGAAGAATATTGGGATAACAAGCAGGCACATAAAATTGCCCGTGAAACAGTTAAATATAAAGATAAAATATTAGCTGCAATTTGTATAGCACCAGTGACACTGGCAAGAGCAGGTGTGTTAAAGGGTAAAAAAGCAACTGTTTTTTCTTCAGAGGAAGGTGAGTTGAAAAAATATGGAGTGAATTATACAGGCAAAAATGTGGAAGTAGACGGAAAAATTGTTACTGCTTCAGGTCCTCAGGCGGCAAAAGAATTCGGTCAAAAAGTGCTGGGATTAGTTGAAGTGGAAAATTGAAATAGGAGGAAGAATGTCAAGGATTAAAAAGATTGTTGGACGGGAGATTTTGGATTCCAGAGGAAACCCTACTGTTGAAGTAGATGTTATTTTAGAAAGCGGGGTTTTAGGTCGTGCAGCTGTACCGTCAGGTGCATCTACAGGCGAACATGAAGCAGTTGAGCTGCGTGACGGCGACAAAAAAAGATATCTTGGTAAGGGTGTCTTAAATGCTGTTGAAAATGTCAATAAAATCATAGCGCCTCAAATTACAGGTATGGAATCGCCTAATCAGGTTGAAATTGATAAGAAAATGATTTCAATAGACGGCACAAAAAATAAAGGTAAATTAGGAGCCAATGCTATCCTGGGTGTATCTCTTGCTGTTTGCCGGGCAACTGCAACAGATACAAAAATACCACTTTATAAATACATCCGCTCCGCTTATCACTTATCACTTGACAGTTACAAACTGCCGGTACCTATGATGAATATTCTTAATGGTGGAAAACATGCGGATAATAATGTAGACTTACAGGAGTTTATGGTATTTCCGATTGGAGCAAAAAATTTCAAAGAAGCACTAAGGTATGGTGCAGAAGTATTCCATAATCTGAAGAAAGTTTTGAAAGATAAGGGGTATAATACTTCAGTTGGTGACGAGGGAGGATTTGCTCCAAATCTTTCATCAAATGAAGAAGCGCTTCAGAGTATAGTTGAAGCAATAAAAAAGGCAGGGTATAGTGTAGGTAAAGATATATCAATTGCTCTTGATCCGGCAGCATCCTCGTTTTATAAAGACGGCAAATATGTTTTAGAAGGCGAAAAGAAAGATAAAGAAAAAACTTCTTTGCAGATGGTTGAATTTTATGAAGATTTAGTAGGGAAATATCCGATTGTTTCAATTGAAGACGGTCTTGCTGAAGATGATTGGGATGGTTGGAAGTTAATGACCGATAAAATCGGGAATAAAATTCAGATTGTCGGAGATGACCTTTTCGTTACCAACATTGAGCGTCTTGCTATGGGCATTAATAAAAAAACGGCAAATTCAATTTTGATTAAACTTAACCAGATAGGGACACTTACTGAAACAATTGACACAATTAACATGGCACATAAAGCCGGTTATACAACTGTAATTTCGCATCGTTCCGGTGAAACAGAAGATACGTTTATAGCAGATTTATCTGTTGCTGTAAATGCAGGACAAATAAAAACCGGTTCTGCATCACGTACAGACAGAATCTGTAAGTATAACCAGCTTATGCGTATCGAAGAGGAATTAGGAAAAGATGCTAAATTCGGTAAATAAAAAAAAGATGTATTTGTTTATAGGAATATTTTTACTAATTCTTGTTATGTTTGGTAACAAAGGAATGTATAATGTTATTAAACAGAGGATAGAACTTACAAGATTAAACAAGGAATTTATTGAAATTGAGAATGAAAATAGGGATTTAAGAAAACAACTTTATGGCTTAGAGAATAATCCCGCTAATATTGAACGAGAAGCCAGAAACAGGCTTGGACTTATTCAGCCCGGTGAAATAAAGTATAAGTTCATAGAAAAAGAGTGAATCTTCACGTATGGATTTACAGGGTATTTTGGGAGGGAAAAAAACAAAAAATGTTTTTATTGTTGTAAAAGCAGTATATTTGTTGTATAATTAACAGCGACATATCATATCTTTAAAAATGCCTGCACTTTGCTCTTCCGATTAATCGGGAGGGCCTAATGGCCAAAAAGGGGGGAATCATGCCTGATTACGAAACGGTTTTTATTCTAAAACCAACATTATCCGCAGAAAAGGTTGAGGAAGTACTGGAAAAGATTAAAGGGGTTATAACTTCTAACAAAGGGTCAGTTACTTTATCTGATAGTTGGGGTAAAAGACGACTTGCCTACCCGGTAAAAAAACATAAAGAAGGAAGCTACTATCTTTTTCATTTTTCATCTGAAGGTAAAGTTGTCGGTGAACTGGAAAATTACTTTAGAACAACCGATAATGTAATTAAATATATTACCATCAAAATTGAAAAATCTTTTAAGAAAAACGCAGAAGCTAAAAAAGAAAAGAAACCGGACCAGGTAAAGACTGAGAGCGGAAATATAGAAGGTCCTGTTGCTAAATCATAATACTTTGATAGGGTAAATCAAAAGCGGTGTGTAAGTCACAAGCTTGTAAACCACAAGCGTGTAAACCGCTTGTGGTAAAGTGGGGGTATATAATGGCAAGTTTTAGTAAAGTTATTATGATGGGGAATATTACAAAAGATCCGGAAGTTAGATTTGGACCAAGCGGTTCTGCAATTGCGGGTTTTAGTATAGGTATCAATAGAAGATACAAAGCAGTGGATGGTTCAACTAAAGAAGAGACGTCTTTTGTTGATGTTACTTTTTTTGGTAAATCTGCAGAAATCTGTCAAAAATATGTTAAAAAAGGTGACAGTCTTTTAGTAGAAGGTCGGCTTAAACAAGATAACTGGGAAGGTAAGGATGGCCAAAAAAGGAGTAAACTCGTAGTAGTGGGTGAAAGACTTTATTTAATGCCGAAGAAAACGGGTGGTAAAACCGCAGATACCGGAAGTGATGTGATAGGAGAAGGTATTGAAACAGTAGGCGATACAAATGATGATTACCAGGCAGCAGAAGTAAAACAAGTAAAACGGAAAAGTGATAGCGAAGTGCCGTTTTAATGAATTAGTTATTGCTTAAGATTGAAAAATGGAGGGAGGATATATGGTAGAGTTTAAGAAGAAAAGCACAAAAGGCGGGTTTAAGAAAACCGGAAAATTCAATAAGAGGAAAATGCTCAAAAAGAGGTTTTGTAAATTTTGTGCAGATAAAATTGAGATTGATTACAAAAATGTGGGATTGCTGAAAAACTATATTAGCGAGGGTGGCAAAATATTTTCATCAAGGTTTACCGGTGTGTGTATAAAGCACCAAAGAATTTTAACCAGAGCGGTGAAACGTGCAAGAAATATAGCGATAATTCCTTTCGCCAATTTATAATAATTGTTAGTAAAACGAAAACTAATATAAAATATAAAAATGTCTACAATAAAACAATTTTTGTTTTTTTCGATTGCAACTTTTTTGTTCTTCATATCCGGATTTTACCTGCCTGCTATAGGTTTATTTATTTTGCCTCTTTCATCAGTGTCAATAGTTTTATTGTTTATGAAAAATGGTGTTCTTGCCGGTGTATGTGGTATGATTTTATCGGCATTGGCAATATATAAAATAATTCCGGCTGGGTATCTTTTTCTGATTTTATTTATATTATTTGTTTCATTAAACTCCCTTGTTTTGTATCATGGAATCACAAGGAAAAACAAACCATTGCAAACAGTTCTTGATTCCTGCATAATAACTTCGATAATTTTAGTCGCTGGAATCATATTTATGTTTATGAAGGGATTTCAGATTTCATGGGTATTTGATAAGGTTATGGTTGGTCTGCCAAAAGATAAAGTAGGCATGATAGTGGAAATAATCAGCAGAAATATTTATGCAATTATGGTAATTTTTGCAATAATAAATGTTTTCTTTTCGTATATATTTTTGTCTTATGCAGCTCCAAAGTTTAATATCACAATTGAAAGATTTCAGTCTTATGAAGAATGGCGGATGCCCGAACAAATGATATTTTTTTTAATATTTTCCATTTTGTTTTATATGATTACCGCACATTTTAAATATAACGTATTTCCTCAGGTTTTTGAAAATATGCTATATCTGGTATTTTTTCTGTATTTTATAGGAGGGTTAACAATAGGAAAATATTTTTTTAACAAAAATCGTCTGATGGTTGTTATTATTTATTTGATTTTCTTGTTATATCCGCCATTGGCTATGTTTTTAGGGATTTCTGATGTTTGGTTTAATTTTAGAAAGAAAAAAGGGGGTAGTGGTAATGAAGATTATCTTAAAACAGGAAGTTGAAGGGTTAGGGAAAACGGGTGATGTGAAAAATGTAAAAGACGGTTATGCGAGGAATTTTCTTTTTCCAAAGGGGTTAGCGCTTGCTGCGAACGAAAATAACTTAAAAATTGTTGAAAAAGAAAAGAACAAAATATTATCTATTGTAAAAAAGAAAATTGACGAAGCCCAGGAATATGCTAAAAAATTATCTGCAGTGTCGGTTACAATACCGGTTGAAGTTGGGGAGGATAATAAGGTTTTCGGTTCAGTAACCCCATCCGATATATCCGACGCATTAAAGGTTGAGGGATTTGAAATTGATAAAAAATCTATAATCTACGAAGATAATATAAAAGAACTTGGTGCTTTTGAAGTGTCAGTAAAAGTACATCCTGAAGTTATTGCTAAGATTAAAGTATGGGTTGTGAAAAAGGATAAGTAATGAACGGTAATTTAACTGAAATAGTTCCGCCGCATAGTTTAGAGGCGGAAAGAGCAGTTCTTGGCTCAATGCTTATTGAAAAAGAAGCAATAGAAATCGTTTTTGATATTTTAAGCGAGAACGATTTTTATTCTACTGCACACAAGCTTATCTTTAAAGAAATAATTGATTTATATGATAAGAACAGAGGCGATGTTGATATACTTTTAATTTCAGAATCTCTTAAATCAGAACAGATGATTTTACAATTAGGCGGAAATGCATATCTTACGTCTCTTGTAGATACTGTTGTTACGGCAGCCAATGTTGAGAATTATGCGAAAATTGTAAAAGATAAATCTGTTCTAAGGGAATTGATATCAGCAGGAAGAAAAATAGTCGGAGGTGCAACAGGTCAGGTAGATGATGTCGGTGAGATAGTTGATAGTGTTGCACAAATGATTTTTAATATTTCTGAAAAACGGGTAATAAAAGGACCTGTTAGAGTAGCTGATTTGATAAACCAGTCGCTTGATAATATAGAAGCGATTTACGAAAACAAAGAAAAAGTTCCCGGTATTCCAAGCGGATTTGTTGATTTAGATAATATAACAGGCGGGTTCAGAAAATCAAATTTAATCATTATTGCAGGTCGTCCCAGTACAGGTAAAACCTCTCTTTGTATGAATATTGCTGAAAACGCGGCACTCTTCCATAAAAAATCTGTTTTAATTTTCTCGCTTGAAATGTCAAATGATGAATTATTTACAAGATTTTTGTGTTCTCAGGCACGGGTAGCCAGTGAGAGAGTCAGGAACGGGTATATGGCAAAGGACGACTGGCCTCGGATAACGACAGCAGCAGGTAAATTAAAAGAAGCAAAAATATTTATAGATGACTCAGCGGCAGTTTCTGTTTTGGAAATGAAAGCCCGTGCGCGGCGGCTTGATTCCGAAATTAAAGGACTTGATCTTATTATTATTGATTATCTGCAGCTTATGTCAGGTAAGACCGGACGTTCCGAATATAGGCAGCAGGATATCGCAGAAATTTCCCGTTCATTAAAAATCATGGCCAAAGATATAAGTGTTCCTATAATTGCTTTATCACAATTATCAAGAGAACCTGAAAAGAGAACCGGAAACCAGGCAGGCCGTCCACGTCTTGCAGATTTAAGGGAATCCGGTGCTATTGAACAGGATGCTGATTTGGTTTTAATGATTTATCAGCCGAGCTTATATAAACTTGACGGTATTGAAGCAGCAAGTCCTGTGAGTGATGCTGACATAATTATTGCCAAAAACAGAAATGGCAAGACCGACACTGTAAAACTAAGATTTTTCAAAGAATACACAAGATTTGAAAACGCCAGTAAATGATAGATAACACAGAGATTACTGGTGCAATCTACATTGAAAAAATATCTTTTTGTAAAACCAGATGAAAATTTTAAGACCTACATATGTAGAAATTAATCTAGAAAATATAAGACATAATATTGAAGTTATAAAAAGGTTTATCGGCAAAAATGTTAATATTCTTGCAGTGATTAAAGCCGATGGATATGGTCACGGTGCTGTTGAAATTGCGAGGATATTAGAAAAATCAGTTGTAAGGATTTTCGGTGTAGCAACAATTGAAGAAGGTATAGAGTTGCGGAACGCCGGGATAAAAAAAGATATTTTGGTATTTGGGAGTATCTATCCGTTTGAAGGTTTTTCTGAAGTAATAAAATATAATCTTATACCGACCGTGTCAAATATTTCTGGTATGAAAGCACTTGATAATTGTGCTAAACGATTTAATGGAAAAGTACGGTTTCATCTAAAAATTGATACCGGAATGGGCAGGATAGGGTTGACTAAGGATGATGCAGTATTAGCAGTAAAAAAAGCAGAAGGATTAAAAAATATCAGAATGGACGGGATTTATACACACCTTGCCTGTGCTTCTGAATCAAAAGATTTTACTAAAAAGCAGATTTCGGAATTCAGGAAAACAACAGAACATATTTCAGCAAACTATATGCATACAGCGGCAAGTGCTTCTATTGCAAAATATGAAAGTTCACATTTTAATATGGTTAGACCCGGACTTTTAGTTTACGGGCTTTTACCGTTTAATAATTCAGACAAAGTTATACCCACAAAACCTGTATTATCTCTTAAAACAAAAATAACTTTCTTAAAAACAGTCGTCGGAAAAACGTCAATAAGTTACTGCAGGACATTTTTTACTAAAAAGCAGTCAAAAATAGCTACAATACCTATTGGTTATGCTGATGGTTTTTTCAGATATAATTCAAATAATGCAGAAGTTCTGGTAAGAGGTAAAAGAGCACCTGTTGTCGGTAACGTTTGTATGGATATGACAATGATAGATGTTACTGATATTAAAAATGTATCGTTGGGGGATGTGGTAGTGGTTATTGGTTCTCAGGGAAAAGAAAAAATCACTGCAGAAGAAGTCGCTAATAGATGCGGTACAATAAATTATGAAATTGTCACATCCATTTCAAAAAGAGTTCCAAGGATTTATAGATGAGAATTATTTATAAAATTATTTACTTAATCGGACGGGAATTCATGGAAATATCTGAAGAGGTAGGTAGTGCCTTTAAGATGTTTTTGGATGTATTTCAAAATCTAATTGTTAAAAAATATGACAGGAAGAACATTACAAATCAAATGATAGCAATAGGTGTAATGTCCATACCAGTTATAGTTTTAACATCTGCTTTTACGGGAATGGTTTTAGCTTTGCAAACGGCATATTCAACAAAGAATATTTTCAACGAACCAATTTATATAGGTAGTGTTGTCGGATTTTCAATAGTTAAGGAATTAGGTCCTGTTTTAACTGCAATGGTTATTGCCGGTCGGGTCGGAGCAGCTATTGCTGCAGAACTTGGGACAATGAAAGTTACTGAGCAGATTGATGCACTTCATCTCCTGGGTACAAATCCTGTAAAATACCTTGCTGTTCCAAGGTTTATTTCGATAATGATAATGCTGCCGATACTTACGGTTTTTGCCGATATAATAGGTATATTAGGCGGATTTTTTGTAAGTATTTATAAATTGGGTATAGCTCCTGCAGTATATAAAAATGATATACTTGATTATATGCGCATTGAAGATTTAATGCACGGGCTTATAAAAGTTGTATTTTTTGCATTGATTATTGTTACTGTTGCCTGTCATAAAGGTTTTAATTGTGAAGGTGGTGCTGAAGGTGTCGGTCGTGCAACCACACAAACAGTTGTGATTTCAATGGTTATGATTCTTGTGTCGGATTATTTTTTAACAGCACTGTTAGTTCTACTAGGAGTAGGATAGGAGAACGCGAAAATACGCGAATCAAACGCGAATTCACGCGCAAAGTATTTATAGTATGATAAAAATTGTCAATCTTTATAAATCGTTCGGCAGGAATACGGTTCTTAATGGTGTTAATCTTGAAATAAAAGACGGTGAAACGATTACAATTATCGGCGGTAGCGGTTGCGGGAAATCTGTTTTGATAAAACATATTGTCGGACTTTTAAAACCCGATAGCGGTGAAATATATGTTGATGATATGGAAATAACGAAACTTGATGAAGAGTCGCTTTCAGAAGTCCAAAAAAAATTTGGTTTTCTTTTCCAGGGAGCTGCGCTTTTTGATTCGTTGACCGTAGGCGATAATGTTGCTTTTGGTTTAAGAAATCTTAAGAATTTACCTGAGGACAAAATATCATTAAAAGTAAAAGAATGTCTTTCTATGGTTGGTCTTGAAGGTATTGAAAGAATGAAGCCGTCGGAGCTTTCCGGTGGAATGAAAAAAAGAGTTGCTTTAGCACGGGCGATTGCTACTGACCCGAAATATATTTTTTACGATGAACCAACAACAGGAATAGATCCTATTATGGCAGATGTAATTAACGATTTAATTATTCATCTTCAGAAGACTTTAAATATAACCTCAATTGTTGTTACTCACGATATGAAGAGTGCTTATAAGATTTCCAATCAAGTCGCTATGCTTTATGAAGGAAAAATTATCGGTTCCGGTAGTCCGGATGAAATAAAAATGACGGATAATCAATATATGAAACAGTTTACTACCGGTTCTTCAATAGGACCAATAAAAATGAAAGTGAGAGAGAGGTAAATTATGAAACAAGAAACAAAAGTGGGCATGGTGATTATTGTCGGTTTGTTAGTTTTTGCCATTGCTATTATGATTTTATCGGGTGTACGGGTTTTTGAAAGAGGATACAAAATTAATATTTTATTTAACGATATCCAGGGTTTGCTAAAACAGGCAAAAGTGCAAGTCGCCGGTGTCAATGTCGGTTATGTAAAAGATATCATACTGGAAGGTGATAGAGCACGAGTTAACGTGTGGCTTAATAGTGACGTTAAAATTCATAAGGATTCAGCAGCTTATATATTCTCTTCCGGGATTATAGGTGTAAAGTTCATTCAGCTGACTTCCGGAACTACGTTTTATGAACTTTTGAAAGATGAGGATGTTATTACAGGTGTTGATCCTATCTCAATTGATAAAATGTTTGAGAAAACACAAACTGCGGTAAATTCGCTTCTTGATTCATTAAAGGGTTTAACCGGAGATACAAGTATAAAAATGACAATTGATAACCTGAATAAGTTTTCTAGTGATTTAACTGTTATATCGAGAGAAGTGAGAAAATCAGTTTCAGACGGCAGGTTTGACCGTATTTCAAAAAAATTAGACAATACGCTTACTTCTTTGGAAAGTCTTTCGAAGTCAGCAGAAAACGGCGACGGGCTGCTTGGTAAACTTTTTTCTGATAAGAAGCTTGAAAAAGATTTCAGGGAGACTATTTCCAGTATGCGGGTTTTTAGTAAAGTAATGGAGGATGCTCCTTCCAGTTGGATTGTGGATGATAAAAAAGCAAAAGAAATTAAAAAGAATCTGGAAAAAGAAACTAAAAAAGAACAATGAAAATGGCAAAAGAAACAACTCAATTTATATGCCAGGAATGCGGGTATCAATCCACAAAGTGGCTGGGTAAATGTCCAGACTGCGAGAAATGGAATTCTTTTGTTGAAGAACATAAAGTACCGACAAACAGAGGCAGAACACCTATAACAAGTTTTTCATCGCAAGTAAAAAAGATTGATGAAATATCAGATACGTTGTGTCTGAAGAATAGATATCAGACGACAATAAATGAGTTTGATAATTTGCTTGGCGGCGGGGTTGTAGACGGGCAAATGATTTTAGTCGGTGGGGAACCCGGTATAGGAAAATCAACGTTACTTTTGCAGGTAGCAGGTCATCTTTCCAGGCAGTTTAATTGCTTGTATGTTTCCGGTGAGGAATCAATTGAACAATTGAAGCTGCGGGCTAACCGGCTAAAAATTAAAGATGGTAATCTGTTCTTAGTGTCAGAAACATTGCTTTCTGAAATAGTTTTAAAAATTAAAGAAAACAAACCAAAATTTGTTTTTATTGATTCAATACAGACAATGTATCGTGATGATATTGAATCAGCTCCCGGCAGTGTTTCACAGGTAAGGGAGACAACAGCAGAGCTTTTAAATATAAGTAAATCACTTTCCATTACAACGTTTATATGCGGGCATGTTACAAAGGAAGGTACACTTGCAGGTCCCAGGGTTTTGGAGCATATTGTTGATACTGTCCTTTATTTCAGTTCTGAACAACACCATACATATCGTATTTTGAGATGTTTTAAAAACAGGTTCGGTTCTACAAATGAGATAGGAATTTTTGAAATGCAGGAAGATGGGTTAAAAGAAGTTAAAAATCCGTCTGAAATATTCATCGGTGACAAACCAAAAAATGTTTCAGGTAGCGTAATAACCTGCATTATTGAAGGTGTTCGCCCCATTTTATTAGAAGTCCAGGCGTTAGTATCATCTACTCCGCTTCCTGTTCCAAGAAGGCAATTTTCCGGACCTGACTATAACAGGGTAACAATTATTATTGCGGTTTTAGAAAAACGTATAGGACTTCGGCTTTCAAATCAGGATATTTTTGTAAATGTGGTCGGTGGTATTAAGACAAAAGAACCGTCTTCAGATTTAGCGGTTGCTTGTGCGATTGCTTCCGCGGCAGGAAATTTTACCGTACCGGTCAAGATAGGAATTGTCGGTGAAGTGGGATTGACAGGCGAAGTAAGGGCTGTAACACATATATCTCAGAGGTTAAGTGAATTTGAAAAGCTCGGGTTTGAAAAGTGTATAATTCCGAAAGTAAACTCAAAAGGAATTGATGGAAAATCAGGAATGAAAATCATTCCTGTTGAAACAGTATTTGAAGCAATAGAAAAAATTAAAAGTTGAAAGCGTCGTAGAGTCAGAGGGTCGTGGGGTCGTGGGATTGTGGGATTGGAGATTTGACTTAACAGACTCTATGATGTTAAGGACGCTATGACGCTTTTGGGGGTTTTATGTTTATTTGGTTAATTAGATCGTTTATTATTATCGCAGGACCTATTGTCGGCTGGTTCCAGATTTCAAAAGATGCAAAAGGAATTTTAATAGGAGTTGGTACGGCATTAGTTGTTATTTTTGTGGAAATTATTATTGAAATGATACCGCTTGACTCAATTGTCGCGGGCTGTCTCGGTGCAATTCTTGGATTGATTACTGCAAAACTTCTAGATTATTCAGTTTATTTGATGGAAGATGTAAAATTAGATGCATTTATGAAAACATATTCTATTTTTATAAAAATAATTCTTGCATATTTAGGTTTTATAATTGCAATAAGAAAAAAAGAAGAGCTTTCTTTGTTAGATAAGGATATACATCTATCATCTAAAAAAAGGCAGGATGATTTAAAAATATTAGACACATCGGCAATTATTGACGGGAGAATTTTAGATGTTGTAGAGACAAATTTTATTTCAGGGATAATTGTAGTTCCTGAATTTATAGTTTCAGAGTTGCAAACATTAGCGGATTCAGCAGATTCAATAAAGAGGCAGCGCGGGCGGCGGGGACTTGAGTTGCTTGGTAAAATCCGGCAAAATCAAAAAGTAGTTGTAAAGATTTTTGAAAAAGATTATCCTGAGATAAAACAAACAGATGCAAAAGTGCTGAAACTAGCCGAGGACCTGAAAGCAAAAATTATCACAACCGATTTTAATCTTAATAAGGTTGCTTCTGTACATGGTGTTGCGGTGTTGAATATTAATGAATTGGCGGGAGTTGTGAAGCCTGTACTGCTTCCGGGTGAAACACTTAATATTTACCTTATGAAGGAAGGAAAAGAAAAAAAACAGGCAATTGCATATTTGGATGACGGGACTATGATTGTTGTTGAAAATGGTCGGGGATTTCTTGGTAAAAAAGTTGACGTTGTTGTGTCAAATGTTTTGCAGACATCAACCGGGAGAATGATTTTTGCCAATTTCAAGGAAGAGGCGGAAAGATAAGTATTTTTATGAGAATAGCCGCAGTTATAGTTGCAGCCGGAAGAGGTAAGAGGTTCGGTTCAAAAAAACAGTTTGTTCTGCTTCAGATAGACGGCAAAAAACAAGTATTGGAAATAACGCTCTCCATATTTTTAAAAATTCAACAGATAAAAGAAATAGTTGTTGTCTTGCCAAAAGAAGATTTAAAGCGAAAATTTAATTTTTCAACCCGTGTTAAAATTATTGCAGGGGGAGCAACAAGGCAGCACTCTGTGTATAACGGGTTATCAGCACTTTCGGCAGATACGGATATTGTTGTTATTCATGACGGGGTCCGTCCGTTCATATCAGATAAAATCATTAAAGACAGTATTTCAACAGCAAGAAAAAGCAGTGCTTGTGTTGCGGTTGTTCCGGTTAAAGATACGGTAAAAATTGTCAAAAATGGATATGTAATTTCTACTCCTGAAAGAAAAAATATTTTTCTTGCCCAAACACCGCAAACATTTAAATATTCGCTTATAATGAAAGCATATAAAAAGGCGTTTGAAGCTAAATATTTTTCGACTGATGATTCAGCACTTGTTGAAAAGTTAGGTAAAAAAGTAAAAGTTATAACAGGTGACTATAAAAATATAAAGATAACAACCAAACAAGATATCGCTCGCAAGTAAATTTTCTTGAGTCGCTCGGCACCAACTCGCTCTGAGATTTGCTCTTGAAAGAGTAGTCGCAAATCTAGGCTCTGCGAAAATTTCTTGCTTCGCTCTAATATTAAATATATGCACGGGAGTAAATTTCTTCGAGACGCTCCCTTGAGGTCGCTCTAGCATTTGCTCCTGGAACGAATAAGTCGCAAATTCAGGCTCTTCAGAAATTTCTCCCTCGCTCCGCGATGAAGTCAAAGTAAAATGTTTAATAAAGAAACGAATTAAATGTTTTTTAATACATGAACATTTGAACACGTGAACACATGAACGCATTTAGCAGTATTCGGGTCGGTTTTGGTTACGATATTCACAAATTAGTCAAAGGCAAGCCTCTTTTGTTGGGTGGTGTAAAGATACCTTTTTCTAAAGGGTTATTTGCCCATTCTGATGGTGATGTTCTTTTGCATGCAATTTGTGATTCGCTTCTCGGTGCATCGAATCTTGGTGATATAGGGCAGCATTTTCCTAATACAAGTAAAAAATATAAAAACATTTCCAGTTTGATTTTACTTAAAGAAACATGTAATTTATTAAGAAAAGCCGGTTACAGAATAATAAATATCGATTCAATGGTTGTCGCCCAGCAGCCGAAGATTTTTCCATATATTAAAGAGATGAAAAACAAAATATCGAAAATTGTTGCAAATGTAAATATAAGTGTAAAGGCGACCACAAACGAAGGAATTGGGGATATAGGCAAAGGCAAAGCAATATGTGCTTATGCTGTATGTTTGATTGAAAAATGTTAAAAGTTTATAATACGCTATCCGGGAAAAAAGAAGAATTTATACCTATTGATAAAAATGGTAAAAATATCAACATGTATGTTTGTGGAGTTACGCCATATGATGAAGTTCATTTGGGGCATGCCAGATGTTATGTTGTTTTCGATGTTATTCGCCGTTATTTAAAATATAAAGGTTATAAAGTTAAATACATCCAAAATTTCACTGATATAGATGATAAGATAATAAAAAGAAGTAATGAGTTAGGGGTAACGAGTAATGATTTGGCAGAAAAATACATAAATGAATATTTTGAACAGATGGATAAACTTAATATTTTGCGTGCTGATTCATATCCAAAAGTAACTGAAAAAATAGAAGATATAAAGAAATTTATCCAAAAAATAATTGATAATGGTTACGCCTATATCATAGATGGTGATGTTTATTTTTCAGTAAGAAAATTTAAGGATTATGGGAAACTTTCAAAAAGAGATATAGAGAATTTAAGGAGTGGAGCAAGAGTTGGAGTAGATGAGAGAAAAAATGATCCGCTGGATTTTGCGCTTTGGAAAAAAGCAAAAGAGAATGAACCCTCATGGGACAGTACTTGGGGAAAAGGACGTCCAGGCTGGCATATTGAATGTTCCGTAATGTCGCTAAATGAGTTTGGTCATGAAACATTTGATATACACGGTGGCGGGCAGGACCTGATTTTCCCGCATCATGAAAATGAAATTGCGCAATCAGAAGCAGCACTTGGAAAACAGTTTGTAAAATACTGGATACATAATGGGTTTGTAACCATAAATAAAGAAAAAATGTCAAAATCACTTGGCAATTTTTTTACATTAAGGGAAATTTTTGAAAAATATGACCCAATGGTTGTCCGGTATATGTTGCTGACACAACATTACAAACAACCTCTGGATTTTACACAAGATAAGCTTGAACAGGCCAAAAGTGCTATTGAAAATATTTTTAATATTATAGAGAAGACAAAAGAAGTGCCTATAACTAAAAATATCGTATTTGAAAATACTGGGATTGATAAAGAATTTGTTAAATCTATGGATGATGATTTTAATACATCAGGTGGATTGGCTTGTATTCATGAGCTTGTTACAAAATTAAATGGTTTTTATGAGGATTTGGTTGAGCAACCGGACAAAAATGAAATTAAAGAGTCTATTTTTGAATATAAAAGCAAGGTTTTAGAACTTTGTAATGTTTTCGGGTTGTTGGTTGAAAGAAAAATTGAAATTCCGGAGATTGTTAAACTTCTTGCTAATCAGCGTGAAGAGGCAAGAAAATCTAAGAACTGGAAACTTTCAGATGAATTGAGAGAAAAAATTAAAGGAGAGGGATTTGAGGTGGAAGATACAAAATCTGGTCCCAAAATAAAAAAACTATGAATACTGAAATTATTTTTGGTCGTCATCCTGTTCTTGAAGCATTGACTGCGGGTAAAAGAAATTTTAGGAAAGTTTTAGTCGCAAAAAAGTACGAAGGTGAAATTGTTGAAAAAATAATAGCACTTGCAAGAAAAAAAAATATTCTGGTACAGTTTGTGGACGGTAAGAAACTTATTGCGTATTCGGGAAACCATCAGGGTGTCGTTGCGTATGTGTCTCCGAAAGAATACTGGCAATTTGAACAACTGCTTGCTTTTGTCAGAGATAAAAAAGATGCGGTAGTTTGTATACTTGACGAGATTGAAGACCCTCAGAATCTTGGTACAATTATCCGTTCTGCTGTATGCTTTGGGGTTGATGCTATAGTTACCCAGCAGAGGGCTTCTGCAGGAATTTCAACCGGAACGGCAAAAGCATCAGCGGGAGCTATTGAATATATACCCATTGTACGGGTTGTTAATGTTGTTCAGGCGATAGAATCGCTCAAAAAAAGCGGTTTTTGGGTTTATGGTGCCGATATGTCGGGAGAACCGGTTTTTCAGAAAAAAATAGAAGGAAAAATAGCAATTGTAATTGGTAACGAAGGCAGCGGGTTGAGACGGCTTACAAAAGAGAGATGTGATTTCTTAATAAAGATTCCAATAACAGGAGAAATAAATTCTTTAAATGCCGCTATGTCTGCATCTATAATTTTCTATGAAGTAAATCGTCAACGAGGGCAAGCACTTGACAATTCGGTTGAAAGTGATATAATTAAAGATAGGGGGTTAAAATCTTAATTCTTCGTGATACTTACGGAGAATGAAAGTAAAATATATTATTCCCCCTAGTTTTGTCGTAGACAAAACTGACAGGGGGATACGTTTTTAGCATTCATTCCTTGAATTAAATCATAAGGTTTTCTGCAAAAAACTATCAAATAGTGGTTAAATTAACTAAACTCAACGATAAAGAAATATTTTTAAATCCTGATTTGATTGATAGTATGGAGTGTCATCCTAACACAACTATTCTTTTAACTACAGGTGTAAAAATTATTGTTAAAGAAAAGCCGGAAGAAGTAATAGACAAAATTGTTGAATTTAAAAAAAGAATATTTTCTAAATAATGCTGATAGATGGCTGCAGATTTATCAGCGTTAATCAGTGAGGTGTTAAATGGATATAGCAACATTTACAGGTATAATTGTATTTCTTGGATTTGTTTTTGCTTCTATTTTTATGTCGGAAGGTATCGGAGGTTTTAAACCGTTTATAAATGTGGAAGCATTTTTAGTTGTTATTGGCGGTACTTTCTGTGCATTACTCGTAAATTACCCGTTGAGCCAGGTTTTAGGGGTGAGAAAAGTCTTAAAAAAAGTTCTTTTATCAATTGGCGAAGATACTACAGAAATAGTAAGTACATTTGTTAATTTTACAAAAAAAGCGAGAACAGAAGGGCTTCTCTCTCTTGAATCTGACGTAAAGAATATTAAGAATGATTTTATGAGGCGTGGTGTACAGCTTGTAATAGATGGATTTGATTCGGAATTTATAAGGAATATGACAGAAACAGAAATAGGATTTATCAGGGAGAGGCATAAGGTTGGCCAGGAAATTTTCAATTCATTGGGGACATATGCGCCGGCTTTTGGAATTATAGGTACTGTTCTCGGAATGATACTTTTATTAAGTGGAGTAGATGATGTTTCAATGGTCCCAAAAAGAATGGCATTGGCTCTTGCTGCAGCATTTTACGGGCTTTCTGCCGGATACCTGTTGTTTTATCCGATGGCAGGAAAGTTGAGACGGCGTAGTGAAGAAGAACTATTGGTAAAAGAAATTATAATTCGCGGAGTGTTGCTTTTGCAGTCAGGTGTAAGCCCGTTAATAATGGAGTCGAATTTGAAAGCGTATCTTGAACCGGCACAGCGGCTTGCTGTAAAAACAGCTAAGACTACTACTAATCAAGTATAAAAACTTATGTCAATATTAAAACCACCAAGAGGATACATTTCTGAAACTGATGCAAGAGTTTCACAAGTGGGACATGCAGCACCTCCATGGCTTATAAACTATGCTGACTTAATGACGGAATTAGCTGCATTTTTTATAATGATGTATGCTATGGCATCTGCACTTTCAGGTACAATGCAGAAGGCAACAAAAGAAGTAAAAGAAACTATGAAACAGGAAGGAATAGCCGGTGAAGCAAAAATGACTAAAGAGGGATTAAAGATTACATTTGAAGAGCAACAAAGTGTTCCTTTTTTTGTTTCAGGTAGTGCTGAACTTCTTCCTGCAATGAAACAGTATATTAACAAAATAACACCGGTATTGAAAAAAGGACTTGCACTAAAAAATAACGTTCTTATTGTTGAAGGTCATACGGATAATGTTCCAATAGCAACAACTCAATTTGCATCCAATTGGGAGCTTTCAACTGCGCGCGCGACAAATGTTGTAAAATATATTATAAGTCAGGGAATTTCACCTGAAAAAATGGCAGCGATTGGATATGGAGAACACAAGCCGATAGTTCCAAATGATTCAGATGCAAATAAAGCTAAAAATAGAAGGGTGGTGTTTTTAATAAAACTGGTTTCACCAGAAGGGGAGGCAAAGTAAATGGCAAAGAAGTATGTTTATTTTTTTGGTAAGGGACATGCAGATGGAAATGAAAAGATGAAGAATCTTTTGGGTGGCAAGGGTGCAAATCTTGCAGAAATGGTAAAAATCGGACTTCCGGTTCCTGCCGGATTTACTATCACAACAGAGGTTTGTACAGCTTATTATAAAAATAAAAAGAAATATCCGAAAGAACTTAAAAAGCAAGTTGAAGACTCATTAAAAAAAGTTGAAAAACTAATGGGTTATAAGTTTGGTGATAAAGAAAATCCTTTACTTGTGTCCGTAAGAAGCGGCGCGAGGAAATCAATGCCCGGTATGATGGAGACGGTATTAAATGTAGGGCTTAATAATGAAACGAGAGAAGGGCTAATCAAAAAAACAAATAATCCAAGATTTGTTTACGATGCACATCGCCGTCTTATACAGATGTATTCTGATGTTGTAATGGAAAAAGCAGCAGGTATTGAGCCTGCGGAAGGTAAAGGTGTACGTCAACAGCTTGAAAAAGAACTTCATAAAATGAAAGAGAAAAGAGGTGTTAAGCAGGATACGGATCTTACTGCTGAAGATTTAAAAGAACTTGTTGAGATATATAAAGCAAAGGTAAAAGAAGTTTTGGGAAAAGATTTTCCGGAAGACCCTATGGAACAACTTTGGGGCGGAGTCGGCGCTGTTTTTCAATCTTGGAACGGTAGGAGAGCTATATCTTACCGCAAAATAGAAAATATTCCGGAAGAATGGGGAACTGCAGTAAATGTTCAGGCAATGGTTTTTGGAAATATGGGTAATTCTTCTGCTACCGGAGTAGCATTTACCAGAAATCCTGCAACAGGTGAAAAAGTATTTTATGGTGAATGGTTAGTTAATGCTCAGGGTGAAGATGTTGTTGCGGGTATCAGAACGCCGAATCCTATAAATGAACAGGGTAAAACTGAACACAATAAGCATCTTTCTTCACTTGAAGTGAAGATGCCTGAATTATATAAGCAGCTTGATACTATTCAAATTAAACTTGAAAAGCATTATAAGGATATGCAGGATATTGAGTTTACTATTCAGGAAGGTATTCTTTGGATGCTTCAGTGTCGTGTCGGTAAAAGGAATGGTCCTGCTGCGGTAAGAATGGTTGTTGATATGGTAAAAGAAAAATTTATTTCTAAAGAAATGGCAGTAGTTCGCGTTACTCCTTCTCAGTTGGACGAACTTTTGCATCCGATTGTTGACCCTGCTGCAGAAAAAAATTCAAAACCAATAGCAAAAGGACTTCCTGCTGGTCCTGGTGGTGCTACGGGAATGATTGTTTTTTCTGCATCCGACGCTGTCCAGTGGAAAAAGGATGGAAAGAACGTTATTCTTGTAAGAGAAGAAACTAACCCGGAAGATGTTGAAGGTATGCGTGCTGCGAATGCGATTTTAACTGCAAGAGGCGGGATGACATCTCACGCAGCGCTTGTTGCACGGGGTTGGGGTAAATGTTGTATTGTCGGAGCCGGCGAGCTTCGCATAGATTACAAGGATAAAACACTAAAAACAGGAGATGTCACATTAAAAGAAGGTGACTGGCTTACGTTGAATGGTTCAAAAGGCTATATTTACAATGGCCAACTTCCAATGGTAAAAGCTGCCGAAGAGAATCCATATTTTGTGGAGTTTGTGAAAATATGCGATTCTGTGAAGAAACTCGGCGTCAGGACAAACGCCGATACTCCCGATGATGCAAAAAGAGCCAGGAGTTTCGGTGCTGAAGGAATCGGGCTTTTTAGAACTGAACACATGTTTTATGGAAAAAACTCTGAACAACCGTTGTTTTTATTAAGAAAAATGATAATTTCTAAGGATTTAGAAGAAAGGAAAAAAGCTCTTGCTGAACTTTTTCCTTTTGTTAAAAGTGATATAAAAGGAACTCTTTCTGCAATGGAAGGTTTCCCGGTAGTTGTCCGTCTTCTTGACCCGCCGCTTCATGAATTTGTTCCAAAAAGGGAAGATGAACGAAAAAAACTTGCGGAAAGTTTAGGAATAGGTAGTGAGGAATTTAATAAAAGGGCAGATGCTCTACATGAATCAAATCCTATGATGGGTCATCGGGGAGTTCGTCTGGGAATTACCTATCCTGAAATCACAGAGATGCAGGTTAGGGCAATTTTTGAGGCATCGGCAGAACTTATAAAGGAAGGCAGAAAAATCATTCCTGAAATAATGATTCCTGTTGTAGGAGTAGATAACGAAATTAAAGACCAGAAGATTATTGTTGAGAAGATATATAAGGAAGTGATTCTAAAGTTCGGAATAAAGAAGATTCCTTATCTTTTCGGGACAATGATTGAGATTCCGCGAGCAGCACTGACTGCTGGTAAAATTGCGGGAATTTCAGAGTTTTTCTCTTTTGGAACTAATGACCTTACACAAATGGGGTTTGGTTTTTCACGGGACGATATAGGCGGGTTCATGCCTGATTATTTAAATAAGAATATTCTTCCTTGTGACCCGTTTGCAACTATTGATTTCGAGGGTATAGGTGAGTTAATAAAAATTGGAATAGAAAGAGGACGAAAAACTAAAAAGAATTTAGAAGTAGGAATTTGCGGTGAACATGGCGGCGACCCGGAATCGGTAAAGTTCTGCCATCGTGTAGGTATGAATTATGTTTCTTGTTCTCCGTTCAGGGTACCAATTGCCAAACTTGCTGCTGCTCAAGCAGTAGTAGAAGGCAAATTGAAAAAGTAAATATTTTATAAGTGAGGGAAGAATGATAAAAGCTAAAGATTTCTTGTTTCTTGCTTCTTGCTTCTTGTTTCTTGTTTTATCTTCCGGTTGTTCTACAAATAGGGCAATAAGAACGGGTGATTATTGGGGGAACCAGGCAGCGGTACAACAATTCCAAAGGGCAGAAAAATATTACTACGATGGTAAATATAATGAAGCAATTGCTGAATACCAGTATTATATCGACCAATTCGGTGATATTTATTATGGAGATGAAGCACAAAAAAAAATCTCTGAATCATTTGTCAGAATGAATCAATGGAATGAAGCGGCTGAATCATACGAAGAACTTACTAATAAGTTTCCAAAGAGTCAATATGCATCATGGGCTTTAGATGAATCGGCAAAAATTTACGAACAGATTTCAAATTTCAGGGAAGCGGTCAGGATTTACCAGAGAATAATTGAGGAATATTACACTATGCCGCAGAGACCGGATGCTGTAAAAAAGATAAAGGAAATACTACTTACAAAATATTCTGAAAACAGATGGGCTAAAAAGAAAATAGAAGAGATTGATAAAATAATTATAAAAAAACAAACGGAGTAATTATGAACGACAGAATAAGTCCGAAGTCCGATGTCCAATGTCCGATGTCTAAAGGCAAAGGTTCAATGTGGAAAACAAAGATTTTTAATATGCTTTTCCTACTTCCTACTTTCTACTTCCTACTTACTGTCTTTACTGGTTGTGCCGGTTTTCCGTTAATCGGGAAAAAGTCAACAGGTAAGATTACTACAATAAACGAGAATTTGAGCCCGGACCGTTTGGCTGATTTATCAATTACTAAAAAACTTGCCGGTTATAAAAAATTTATGTTTTTTTCGAGCCCCAATTATACTGACTGGTTTGAGGGATTTTTAAAAGGTGAAATTGTTGATGAAGAAGGAGTCCCGCTGGCAGATATTCAGGTAATGGTTGACGGTATAGGTTATGAAAATGCAGTAACTGATGTTAATGGTGTATATAAAATTAGGTTTTCGATTCCCATTGTTAAAGGTATTGCCGATGCAAACGGTAAGCTAATAATTCATCCAAAATGGGAATCTGAGCTTGAAATTAAGGGAGTTTCTTACCAGCCGACTATTAAAGATGCGCCATTCAGGATTTATTATAATGGAAATGCAGGGGGGATTGTTGCGTTGAATGAAGGTAAACTTCCTCCGAAAATAAATGTAAAAAGGGTTACACTTTCACAATATAAATTAGATACTCATAAAAAAGAAGTGATTGAAAAAGATGTAGCAGAAAAATCAAAGGAAAAACCAGCCGATAAGCCTGCAGATAAAAACCAGGGAAAGCCGGCTAAAAAAGAATCAGATTTTGGCGGTGATCTTTTTAAACAATTGGAAGATTTTAACAAGTGAGATAATGTTAAAAAAGCTTATTTGTTTTTTTATTTTAATTTCTATTTTGGCACCTGTTTTCTCTCAAACAAGAGAGGAATCATCACAATATTATCTGGAAGGATTGAAGTTGTATAATGAAAAAAAATATGATTCGGCAATCGAAAGTTTTGCTAAAGTTTTGAAAATTGCACAAGAAAACTATTTAAAAGAAATTGAAGCAACTGCTTTGAATAATATCGGGTTATGTTATAAGAACAAAGGTGAATATAAAAAAGCTATACAGTTTTATTTGCAATCATATGAAATAAAGAAAATGTTTGATAATAAATCAGATATGGTGGTGGTGTTGAACCATCTTGCTATTGCATATGAAAAGTTAGAAGATTATGAAAATGCATTAAAAACATACGATGATATTTTACGTATGCTTAATAGTTTGAAAAACGACAAGCTTAAAGCAATAACTTTAAATAGTATAGGTGATATGTATTTTTATTTACGTAAGCATAACCAGGCGATAGATTATTACCAAAAATCTTACGAAATAAGCTCTAAAATAAACAATGGTTACCTATCTGCAGAATCACTAAGAAAAATCGGCAGAATATATCAGGAAGAAGGCGACAATAATGAATCCCTGAGACTTTTTAATAAAGCATATGTAATAGAGAAAAACATCAAGGAAAAGGAGAATGGCAAAGATGAATAATGAAATTGATAAAAGAAGTCTGAAGACACTTGTTAGAAAAAAAAGAATGCAGATGAAATATCTTTTAACGATAGTTTTTACTATTATTGCAATGATGATTATAGTTGTATTGACAATATATATATCATTTCTTTTCGGACTAGAAAAGATATCTTTGGAATATTATACTTTGGGTAAAATAAAAGATATGCTTTTATGGTTAAATGCTATAATATTGGTTGAGACAATAATTTTTGTTGCAATTGCTTCCTGGCTGAGTTTAGGACTTTCTCATAAAATAGCGGGACCTTTATACAGGATAGAGAAAGTGATAAAAGAAGGGCTTGATAACGGGGAATTGATTGAGATTAAAATTCGAAAAAACGATGAGTTACATGAATTCGTTGAAGTTCTCAATGAGCTTATAAGAAAAAAAACAAATAAATAACAAAGACAAAATCCATAATTATAAAATGTTGACAAGTGTTTTTAAAAAGAGTTTAAGTGTGTTTCTGACACTTGCTCTTTTTTTAATTTGCGGCATGTCTTTTGTTTTCCCGCAGGCTAAAAATAAAAACATTGAGATTATACTTGACGCATCTGTAAGTATGAACGGTGAAATTAACGATGATAAAAAAATAGATATTGCCAGAAAAACAATCTTAAAAATACTTTCAGATATCTCACCAAGTACTTCATCTTATTTTAGGATAGGGTTAAGGACTTTTGGTGAAGAAAAAGATATTGATTATAAAAAGGATTCCCAGCTTCTTATTCCGCTTGAAGAATTAAATCTTAAAGAATTCGAATATAAACTTAATAATATAATTCCAAGCGGTTATAGCCCGATAGCATATTCTTTGCTAATGGCAAGTTATGATTTTCCAATAGGCGGCAACAATATGATTATTCTTATTACTGATGGACGGGAGAGTGGTGGTGGCGACCCTGTCGTTGTTGCAAAGCAGCTTAGAAATGAAGGTTTTAATATTGTCATAAATGTTATTGGTTATGCTGTTGGGAAAGAAGACGAACAAATGTTAAAAGAAATTGCTGTTGTTTCAAGTGGAACATATAGTGCTGTTAATAATAGTAAAACTTTAGAAGAAAATATTAGGGGTATTATCGGATATGAAAATCTTATGGAAAAACCGAAAGAAAGAATAAAATTAAAACAAGATACTTGGGAAAGCAAAGAACCTTTTAGTGCTATGGAGTATTCATTGTTTTTTCCCGGTTTAGGTCAAATCTATACAGATAGACCAATAAAAGGAATTATTGATTTTGTTTCAGAATGGATGCTGATAGGTTTTAATTATAATATTACACAGATACATGAATATAAAAGTAACCCTTTAGCTTCATTTCCAAAAGATTTTCTTGATTTTTCTTGTTTAAGCTTTTATCTTTCAAGTAGTATCGGTGCATATCTTTATGCGGAGAACAGGAATAATAAGGAACATTGGGAGATGAAATCACCAGAGGGCGCATTTTTAAGATCAGTTGTCCTTCCGGGTTGGGGACAACTATATATTGGCGATAATCCGGAAGCAGGACTTTCTTATATTTGCTGGACAGGATTTTTTTATTACAAATTGGTCAATCCGATACCGGGAGGAATTAATGGTGACAGTTCTGATAGAAAAAATATTAGAACTGATTGCAGGAACATCCTAAGGTTAATATATGGTCTTCAGATGCTTACTTTTATTTCTGCTGAAATGCATAATAACGAGGCAGTGGAATATCAGAGATTTGCAAAAAACAATTATGATATATATTTTGGTTCCCTGAGAAACACCAATTTTGTTCCTGCGCTATTTGTAAGAAGAACATTTTAGTTTTTGCTGAAAGAGGTACAAAAACTATTCACTTTCTTTCAAAAAAAATATTTTTACCGGAAGCTGAAAGTGGTATTCCAAAAGCGATTTTTACATTATCACCAAATAGTTTGTTTTTTATTGTTGTATAACCCGCTGTATACATGACCCTGTTGTCAATACGATTATCTGCAGCTACAGATACTGCGGATCCAACTGCAATTCCTAGATCACCGGAATTATAAGAGCATACGCCTTTCTTTTCTTCACAATTTTTACAAGTATCAAACCCGCAAAAACCACAATCCAGTCCAATTGTAGAAATTTTGGTTCCTATTAAAACGATTGCGGTCGCTTTTCTAACGCATTCAGCGTCTCTTAAAAATGTGTTTGTTCTATACCCGCTATTGGCTACTTCAATCATTTTATCGATAAGTTCATCTTTTTCTTTGCCATCTAAAATTAAAGTAACTATATTGTCAATACCTCTTGCTTTTGGTGCAGTTCTCGCTGCAACACACATAATATTAGCAACAGTTATAATTCCGCTTATTTCTGCATTATTAGATTCAATTTTCATACATCCTCCTGGTTTTATCTGCGTTTATCTGAGATATCTGCCTAAATCTGCGGTTTTCTCTAGAATCCGCCTTCTGAATCATTATTAATTGTAGGTAAAACAGGTGCAGGTTTGGTTGTACCGTCAACAAGATTTGTTTTTGTTACTGATATTGCCGGAACAGTTGATGCATTTACTTCCGTTTCATCATCAATTTTTTTTATCTTGCTTTGTGTGGCTATGTCTTTACTAAACGAGAATTCCTTAGGTTCTGTTCCTGTAATGAATGATTCAAGATATGTTTCTTTTGAATTACCTAATGATAAAAGTCCTGTTTTAGGGTCAATTTTTACGAATGTTATGTTAGATGGAGGTGAGAAGTCTATTGTTGGCTGACCCTTGAGGGACGCTCTCATGAATTCAGTCCATATTGGACACGCAATTCGTCCCCCCGTCATTTTATTACCAAGCGATTGGTGGTTATCATAACCAACCCATACACCACATACAAGTTGAGGGGTATAACCAATAAACCATGCATCTGCACAATCATTAGTTGTACCTGTTTTTCCTGCAGCCGGTCTTCTTAACTCTTTGGCATTTACACCTGTTCCGTGTTCTATAACGCCCCTTAAAAGATTTGTCATTATAAATGCCGTCTGAGGTGTTATTACATCTTTTTCTTCAGGAGCATATTCTTCCAATATCCTGCCTTTACTGTTTAAAATTCTTACAATTGAGTAAGGAATTGTTTTAATGCCTGAATTAGCTAAGCATTCAAAAGCAGAAGTCATTTCTTTTAGCGTAACTTCTGATGAGCCGAGTGCAAGTGATAATGTTGCTGTTAGCGGGGATTCTATGCCAAGTTGCTTTGCATAATATGCCACTACTGTCGGACTGATTTTTTCAGTTATTTTTATAGAACAAATATTTAGAGAATGTTCAAGTGCTTTTCTTAAAAGAACTAATCCGTAAAATTTTTCCGAGTAATTTTGTGGTTTCCATAAGACCTTTTCATTTGGATTTTTTGCTTCTTTATCTTTTTTTATAAGATTGTTAAGTAAAATTTTATCCTGGACATCTGAAAAATCGGTTGTGTTTGATAAGAGTTCCCAATCTCTGCCGTTGTTGAAAAATGTAACCGGTGTGTCTTCTATAATTGATACGGGTGTAAATCCATTTTCAATAGCAGCAGTATAAACAAAAGCTTTAAAAGAACTGCCGGGTTGCCGTTGTGCCTGGAAAACCCTGTTAAATTGACTTGTCTGAAAGTTTCTACCTCCGACTAAAGCTCTTATTCCACCAGTTTTAACATCCAAACACAAAAGTGCACCTTCTACCGGACTGGTTGATTTTTTTAAAGAATCAAAGTTTGTAAGATTTCGCTGAAAAACACTTTCTGCTGCTATCTGCATTTTTTTGTCAAGTGTTGTATAAATTTCAAGTCCGCCTTCGTATAACTGACTTCCATATTTTACCTCAAGCGACTGTCTGATATTATCAATAAAATGAGGTGCTATTTTAGTTGTTATAAATGGCGGTGCTATAACAATGTTTTTTTCTTCTGCTATTTTTTTTTGTTCATTTGTAATAAAACCGACATCCCGCATCCTTGCTAAAACGATTGCTCTTCTTTGGATTGCTTTTTCTGGGTTTTTGAACGGCGAATACATAGATGGTGCTCTTGGTAAACCTGCTAATAATGCGCATTCTTCAAGGGTTAAATTTTGAACATTTTTTCCGAAGTAAAGTTTTGCAGCCGTGGTAATACCGTACGCGCCGCTTCCAAAATAAATTTGATTAAGATACATTTCTAAGATTTCATATTTTGAGTAATCTCGCTCTAATTGTAGTGCAAGAATTACCTCTTTAATTTTGCGCGTCAGGGTTTTTCTTCTGGATAAAAATATTATTTTTGAAAGTTGCTGGGTAATTGTTGAGCCACCTTCAACTACTCCTCCTGCTTTCAAATTGGAAACAAATGCACCGACAATCCTGTAAGGGTCAATCCCCCAATGGTTGAAAAAACGGGTATCTTCAATAGCAATTACTGCGTTTATCATGTCTTTTGGAATTTGAGAAATCGGTATAAAGGTTCTTTTTTCAGTAAAAAGCTCGGCAATCATTTCACCATTTATATCGTAAATTTTCGTGGTTAAAGAGGGGGTATAATTGATTAACTGAGCCGGATCCGGAATGTCGCCTAAATATTTTATCAGTCGCTCAATGAAAGCAAAAAACAGAATAACTCCAAGTGCCAAATAAATCCATTTTTTCATATTTTTATTATATCTTTGGATAACGATATTGTCAAGTGGTAAAAAATATGATAAAATAATAACGTTTAATAAAAAGGCATTCAAATTGAGAGGTCTCGTGAAAAAAAATGCTTCTATTATAATATTTTCAACAGTACTTACACTAATTTTTCTACCGAAAATATGTCTAATGACACATTTGCCGATTACACCGGGTCTGGGTGGAAGCGATATAACTGATTTGAATTTCCCATATAGACATTTTTTAGCAAATTCGCTTAAGAATTACAAAGTTCCTGTTTGGTCTAATCTGATTTGGTGTGGATATCCTCTTCATGCTGAGGGGCAGGGTGGGTTTTGTTATCCGCTAAATGTTATGTTATTCTCAGTTTTTCCGGCAGATATCAGTTTTAATCTGTCTTTTATTCTAAATTTCGTTCTGTGCACTTTTTTTAGTTTTTTATTTTTTGCCGAAATCGGACTTAAAAAGCAAACTGCTGTATTTTCTGCAACTATATTTTCTTTTTCCGGATTCTTTTTCTGTCATATTCAGCATTTGAATATGTTGAATGCTGTTATATGGTTTCCGTTGATTTTTTATTTTATAGAAAGATATTTAAAAAGCGGTGATTATAAAAACATCGCCGGTGCAGGGATTTCGTTTGGCATCCAAATTCTTGCAGGTTTTCCACAATTTGCATATTATACGTTAATATTTTCGTTTCTATACTTTTTTGTAGAAAAAGTTATTCCCCTGTCAGTTTTACAAAGTAAAACCGGGGGAAATGTCTTATATAGAGTTAAAGGTTTTTTGTTGTTTGTTCTGATTGGGTTGGGGATTTCTGCTATTCAGTGGCTTCCCACGCTTGAGCTTGTTAATTTTACTGCAAGAAAAACTGGTTTTGCAAAAGATCCTGCCAGATGGTGGTGGGCATATGATTTCTCAGATTTAATTACATGGCTGGTTCCTTTTAAATACGGTTTGCCTTTCAATAATTCATTTCACAAGTTGCACTCTATATTTATTGAGAATTCATTTTATATGAGCAAGATAGCATTTGTTACAGGAGTTATCGGATTGTTTTATAGATTTAAAAAAAATACATTTTTTGCAGTAACCGTAATATTAACTTTTATCATTGCACTTTCGTCATCTTTGGGAATTACAGCTTTTCTTGACAGTGTTCCCGGTTTTGAGCAGTTTCGTCTTCACCAGCGCATTTTAATTTTTACTGTTTTTTCATTATGTTTATTTTTTGGGTATATTTTTGAGAAGCTTAAAAATAATTTTTTAAAGATTCTTGTTTTTCTTTTAGTCGTTGCCGATTTATTTTACTTTGCCAATAAGCAAAATGCTTTTTATAAGAAGTCTGATTGGATGGATGCTCCGCCTGTAGTTGAATTTATGAAAAAGGATAAGAGCGACTACCGTGTATGGAACATAAATTCATATAATTTAGCATTTAATTGTGTTAATGGTTTTTCAGGTGAATTAATGCCATATCTTAATTATAGGAATTTTTTGCAACCCAATTCCAATATTATTTGGAATATTCCTGCAATAGAGGGTCACGGCGGGCTTCGTCCGAAAAGGTTTTATGAAATCTGGGATGAAATGATGAAAAGAGGAATTAGTTATGAAACATTGAGATTTATAGGTCTTGCCGGCGGGAAATATATAATTACAACATATAGTATAACATCGCCGTATCTTGACATAAAAAAAGAATATGAATATTATACAAGTCTGCCTGCGATAAAAATTTACGAAAATAAACTTTTCATGGAAAAGGCATTTTTTGTTAAAGATATGGTTTTAAGCAGCGAGGTAATTGAACAGATGTTCAATAAAGATTTTAATCCCGCACAGGCTGTGGTTTTAGAAGAAACTACTAGAAAATATCATTATACCGGAAAGGGTAATGTTAGTGTTAAGAAGTATTTAGACGGGGAGGTTGAAATAGAAGTGACTTCCGACAATGGCGGGTTTCTTGTTTTAACGGACTCTTTTTATCCCGGTTGGAAGGCATTTATAGACGGTCAAGAAACAAAGATATACAAAGCGGACTATATTTTTCGTGCCGTAGAAGTACCCCCGGACAGGCATTTAATCAGATTTGCATATAAGCCGTATTATTTCATAGTCGGAAAATGGGTGTCAGTTTTTTCATTATTTTGCTTGATTTTTTACTTATTTTTTGCTAAAATTAAAAATCTATGGATTTAAATGAACAATTATCTGAAATAAAACGAGGTATTGTTGAGATAATCTCTGAAGATGAATTAACAACAAAGTTAAAATCAGGGAAACAATTAAGAGTAAAGCTGGGTGTCGACCCAACGTCTCCTGATATACATCTGGGACATACGGTTGTTATTGAGAAATTAAAAACATTTCAGGAGTTCGGGCACAAAATTATTTTTATAATAGGTGATTTTACTGCAAGGATCGGTGATCCGTCCGGCAGGAGTGAAACCCGCCCTATGTTAAGTGAGGAAAAGATTTTAGAAAATGCGAAGACATATCAGGAACAGGTATTTAAGATTCTTGATAAAGAAAAAACAGAAATTAGATTTAACAGCCATTGGCTTTACTCATTAGGGCTTGACGGTCTTTTAGAACTGACAAAACATTCAACAGTTGCTCAAATGCTTGCCCGTTCAGATTTTGACCAGAGATATAAAAAAGGAGATGATATTACAATCCTTGAATTTTTGTATCCTCTTCTGACAGGATATGATTCTGTTGCAGTCAATAGTGATATAGAACTTGGTGGTACTGACCAGAAGTTTAATCTTTTAATGGCACGGGAAATACAAAGGGATTACGGGCAATTGCCGCAAGTTGTTATTACAATGCCGCTTTTGGAAGGAACAGACGGTATTCAGAAAATGTCCAAATCATATGGGAATTATATCGGTATTTCCGAACTACCATCAGAAATATTCGGAAAGATTATGTCGGTTTCCGATGAATTAATGTATAGATATTATGAACTCCTGACGCATGAAAACTTAGATGTTGTTAAGAAAGGGCATCCAAAGGAGATGAAGCAGAATCTCGCAAAAATCATTGTCAGTAAATTTTATTCAAAAGAGATTGCACAACAATCAGAAGAAGAATTTAATAAAATATTTTCCAATAAGGGATTACCATCACAAATAGAAGAATATACAGTATCGAAGGGCGAGATAAAGATATCGGAATTGCTTGTTGAAGCAGGGCTTTCGGAAAGCAAAAAAGAATCTGAGCGGCTGATTAAGCAGGGTGGAGTTAAAATCAACGAAGAAAAAATACAAGCGGATACAGTTATAAAAATAGACGGTGAAATTTTAGTTCAAGTCGGCAAAAGAAAATTCAAAAAAATTAAAAAGGGAGGGTAGAGCAATGGCAAAGATTGATTTTGGCGGAGTTATGGAAGAAGTTGTAACAAGGGAAGAATTTCCTTTGGCTAAGGCACAGGAAGTTTTGAAGGATGAAGTTGTTGCAGTAATCGGATATGGAGTTCAAGGTCCTGCACAGTCGATGAATATGAGAGATAATAAGATAAATGTTATTATCGGTCAGAGACCTGAGGAAAAAGCGTATTGGGACAAAGCTGTTGCTGATGGTTGGATACCCGGTAAAACACTTTTCAGTATTGAGGAAGCGGCACAGAAAGGAACAATAATACAGTATCTGATTTCCGACGCGGGACAGATGATGCAGTGGTCCAAGTTGAAACCATTTCTCACAAAAGGGAAAGCATTATATTTTTCACATGGTTTTTCTATTGTATATAAAGACCAGACAAAAGTTATACCGCCTAAAGATATAGATGTTATATTGGTTGCACCAAAAGGTTCAGGTCTATCTGTTAGAAGAAATTTTTTAAGTGGTAGCGGAATCAATTCGAGTTTTGCTGTTTTTCAAGATGCAACAGGAAAAGCCATGCAAAGAACACTTGCTCTCGGCATAGCTGTTGGTTCAGGTTTCCTTTTTCCTACAACATTTGAAAATGAAGTTTATTCAGATCTTACAGGTGAGAGAGGAACTCTGATGGGGGCGCTTGCCGGTATGTTTGAAGCGCAGTATAATGTTCTCAGGAAACATGGTCATAGTCCGTCCGAAGCATTTAATGAGACAGTTGAAGAACTTACACAGAGTTTGATAAGGCTGGTTGCCGAAAATGGAATGGATTGGATGTATGCAAATACCAGCACAACCGCCCAGCGAGGCGCACTTGACTGGTCACCAAAATTCAGGAAAGCCGTTGAGCCTGTATTTGATGAACTTTATGAAAGAGTTTTTTCCGGGAAGGAAACAAAGAGGGTAATTGAAATAAACAGTGCTTCTGACTACAGGGAAAAATTGGAAAAAGAGTTAAAGCAGATTAGAGAATCTGAAATGTGGCGAGCCGGTGCCGCCGTAAGGTCGTTGAGGCCTGAGAACTGGGGCAAAAAGAAATAGTAATTAATCGCGAATGACTACTTACGAATAGATGCAACATCACGAATACAACACGAATAATAGCAATTATTTATTCGTGAAAATTCGTGATAACATTTGTGATAAGTTATTCGTGATTGTAGTATTAAATTATGCAAAAGATAATGTATCGTGGTGTTTTCAAAGGCAGTGGTTGGATTTTTGTCGTTTGGGGAGTAATAGTAGCTCTAAAAGGGTTTTATGATGCTTTTTTAGGACTTCCTGAATCCGAGTTTGTTACACTTGCCAAATGGACAAAATATGCAGGATTTGAAATAGTGTATGGTCTTGCTTGTATTGTTGTCGGTTTAGTAGTTTTTGAATTTTCAAAAAGAATCCCTGAGGTAATAGAACGCGAATAAAGGAACACGAATAAAAGCGAACATCACGAACACAGCACGAATAAATGCAAGGATAGGATGCTTCATTTCACTCAGCATGACATCACAAAAGCAGTCATTCTGAACCGAAGATGAAAAATCTCATTCGTGAAAATTCGTGATAATATTCGGGATGTGTTGTTCGTGTAATGAGCGAAGCGAAAATGAAAGCATATTCTAAAAAGTTAGATAAACTTCCACCTTATATTTTTTCAAGAATAAATGTTTTGAAAAAAGAAGCACATTCTAAAAAAATGGATGTTATTGATTTAGCTATGGGTAATCCGGATATTGCTACGCCGGATTATATTGTTAACCGGCTTGTCGACACAGTTAAAAATCATCCCGGTACTCATCGTTATCCTCAAGCAAAGGGGATGCCAAAATTAAGAAAAGCAATTTGTGGTTGGTATAAAAAAAGATTTGATGTAGAGTTAAATCCTGAAAATGAAGCCCTTGTTTTAATTGGCTCTAAAGAAGGGATTGCTCATTTATGCATGGCTTATTTAGAGCCGGGTGATATTGCACTTGTTGCAAATCCTGCTTATCCTGTGCATCTTAACGGTGTAATTTTAGCGGGTGGAATAGTTCATGATATGCCATTGCTTCCTAAGAACAGATGGCTTCCCGATTTAACAAAAATTCCGGAAAAGATTGCAAGAAAAGCAAAACTTATGTTCCTGAGCTATCCTAACAATCCGACAACAGCTGTCGTAGAAGATACTTCGTTCTTTAAAGAAGTGATAAAATTTGCTAAAAAATATAATATAATTGTTTGTCATGATAATGCATATTCCGAGGTTACTTTTGATGGTTATGTTGCCCCTTCATTCTTACAAATGCCCGGTGCAAAAGATGTGGGTGTGGAATTTTATTCTCTTTCAAAAACATATAACATGTGTGGTTGGCGGGTTGGTTTCTGCCTTGGGAATTCCAATGTTATCGCTCCGCTGGAAAAATTTAAATCATACGTTGACTATGGAGTACCGACATTTTTGCAGTTAGCAAGTGTTGCGGCGATAAATTCCAATGAAGATATGATGAAAAAAACGTTGGAAGAATACAGAAAAAGAAGAGATAAATTTTGTGATGGGCTCAATAAACTTGGGTTTGTCGTTGAAAAACCAAAAGCGACAATGTATCTATGGGCAAAGATTCCTGAATCTCAAAAAATGGATTCGTTGAAATTTTCTGAAGAACTAATAAAAAAAACAGGTATTGCTTGCTCTCCGGGAACCGGTTTTGGAAAATATGGGGAAGGTTATTTACGGTTTGCGTTAGTTACTCATTTTAACAGATTTCACGATGCCTTGTTAAGATTGGGAAAGTTTATAAAAAACGCAGATACTGGCAGATAAATGTCACATATGACCGCAGATTATCAGCGGTAATCAGCGTACAGGAAATCAGCGTTATGAGAAAAATTAATATTGGAATTGTTGGATGTGGTACCGTAGGGCTAAATGTTATAAAAATATTATTAAAGCATTCATCTATTGTAAATAGGAAAGTTGGTTGCGAGATAAATATAAAATGGGTTTGCGATAAAGATACTTCGCGGTTTAAACAATCAAATTTACCCAGGGAAACTTTCACTTCAGATGCAAGTAAGATTATTCTTGACCCGTCAGTTGATATTATTGTTGAGTTGATAGGCGGCATGGATGTTTCGAAAAAAATAATTATAGAGGCAATGAATCGTGGGAAACATATTGTTACTGCCAATAAAGCGGTACTTTCGAGTAACTGGGACGAGATATTTTCGCTTGCTCTGAGGAAAAAGGTTCTTGTATATTTCGAAGCAGCTGTAGGTGCAGGGATACCGATAATTCAGTCGTTAAATGAAGGGCTGGCTGCAAATAAAATACAGTCAATAATTGGTATTTTGAATGGTACAACTAATTTTATTCTTTCAAAAATGACAGATGATAATATGAGTTTTGATGAAGCAGTTAAATTAGCGCAAAAATCCGGTTTTGCAGAATCAAATCCTTCTCTTGATATTGACGGTTCTGATGCAGCGCATAAACTTTCAATACTTGCATCAATAGCATATGGAAATCATTTGCCGTTTGAAAAAATTTACAGGGAAGGCATTTCTGATATAAATTCTATAGATATAAAATATGCCAAGGAAGAGTTTAACTATGTTCTAAAGCTTTTAGCAACTGTGAAAAATGAAAATAATGAAATTTCTGCGACTGTTTATCCGACTTTTATTTCTGATGAGCATCCTCTTGCATCAGTGGAAAATGAATATAATGCAATTTATGTCGATGGTGACTTTGTAGGTGATGTGATGTTTTATGGAAAAGGTGCCGGTGGTTCTGCTGCTGCGAGTGCTGTTGTTTCTGATATAATATATCTCGCAAGAAATATTTTTTATGGTATAGCAGGGAAATCACCATATATTTCGTATGATAAAAAAGTAAAACTGAATATAAAGCCGGTTGAAAATATTGAGACTAAATATTATATAAGAGTTATGACAGCAGATAAACCCGGGGCGCTTTCAAAAATTTTCGGAATATTAGGGGATAATAATGTTTCTATTTCTGCTTGTCTTCAGGAAGAGTGTCATAAAAAATACGGTGTTCCTATAGTAATGCTTACACATCAGGCAAAAGAAGGAAATATCAGGAAAGCGATAAAAATAATTAATAATTTATCTTTTGTTAAAACTAAAGCAGTTGTGTTGCGTATCATGGAATAACGCTCGGGAGCAAATTTCTTCGAGACGCTCCCTTGTGGTCGCTCTAACATTTGCTCCTGGAAAAAATAAGTCGCAAATTCAGGCTCTTCAGAAATTTCTTCCTCGCTTCGCGATTAAGCGTGGATAAGGTTTGTTTCTCGCTTCGCGATGAAGAGAAGATAAAATATGTAACTTGTTTTGCGATTAACATTTGAACATATGAACATGTGAACACGTGAACGCATTTATGATTAATATTTGAACACATCAACACGTGAACACATGAACGCTTTAAGGTTTATATATGGTTTATAAAGGTATAATTGAAAGGTATCGAAAATATTTGCCGGTAATGGACAAGATGCCTGTTGTCACTCTTTACGAAGGCAATACGCCGCTTTTGAGAGCAAAAAATTTAGAAAAATATCTTAATATAAACGTTGATATATATCTTAAGTTTGAAGGTACAAATCCAACCGGTTCATTTAAGGACCGTGGAATGACGATGGCTATTTCTAAAGCTGTTGAAGAGGGTAGCAAAGCGGTGATTTGTGCATCAACAGGTAATACTGCTGCATCTGCTGCTGCATATTCGGCAAGAGCAGGATTGAAATGTGTTGTTATAATACCGGACGGTTCTATTGCGCTCGGTAAACTTTCACAATCGATGATGCATGGAGCAAAGGTTATTGCGTTAAAAGGCAATTTTGATGATGCGTTAAAAATAGTTCTCGAAATTACAGAAAAATATCCCATCACGCTTGTAAATTCATTAAATCCTTATCGTATTGAGGGACAAAAGACTGCTGCTTTTGAGATAATTGATTTTTTAGGTAAAGCGCCTAATTACCATTTTATCCCAGTTGGCAATGCAGGAAATATAACAGCATATTGGAAGGGATATAAGGAATACAGTTCAGAGTTCAGGGTTCAGAGTTCAGAGAAAAATCAAAAAACTATGAACAATGAACTATTAACTAATAAACTGCCTCACATGATGGGTTTTCAGGCAGCGGGTGCTGCACCGATTGTTAAAGGAAAACCAATAAAAAATCCTAAAACGATAGCGACTGCAATAAAAATAGGAAATCCTGCTAGTTGGAAGAAAGCAGAAGAAGCGAGGGATGAATCAAAGGGAGTTATTGATATAGTTACAGATACTGAAATTCTAAAAGCATACAAGTTACTTGCATCTCTTGAAGGAGTTTTTGTAGAGCCGGCATCTGCTGCATCGGTAGCCGGGCTTATAAAATATCGTTCACGAGTTCATGCGTTTATGGGTTCACGAACTGCAAACCAAAAACTACAAACTACAATCGTTTGCACTCTTACGGGACATGGACTTAAAGATCCGGATAGAGCGATAAAATCTGCAATAAAGCCTAAAATTATGGAGCCGGATTTGAAAAAAATTGTAAAAACAATAGGTTTATGAACAAAATAAAAATTAAAATTCCGGCTACGACATCAAATTTTGGTGCCGGATATGATGTGCTCGGGGCTGCATTAAAACTTTATAATGAGATAGAAGTAAATATCGTCCAATGTCCGAAGTCCAATGTCCGAGGTCTAAAAATAGATATTGAAGGTGAAGGGGAAGAGAAACTTCCAAGAGATGAAAAAAATATTGTTTGGCAGGCGATGAAAAAGGTTTTCGATATATTACATATTACACATAACACATTACATATACGGTTTATTAATCATATTCCTCTTGCACGGGGATTGGGAAGTTCGGCTGCCGCACGACTTGGCGGATTTATTGCAGCAAATAAAATTTGCGGTAGTAAACTTTCAGATAATGAAATTATACAGATGGTCACGAAACTTGAAGGGCATCCCGATAATGTAGTTCCTTCGCTTTTTGGCGGACTTTGTGTTTGCAATTATAATGGAAAAGATATAAAATGTACAAAGATAAAAATGCCAGGTGATTTAAAGGCAGTTCTTTGTATTCCTGATTTTGAAGTTTCAACAGATAAGGCAAGAAAAATTTTACCAAAAATGATAAGTCGTGAAGATGCAGTTTTTAATTCAAGCAGAGTCGGATTTTTTTTATCGGCAATCATTCAAAAAAAATATAATCTACTAGGGACAGCTATGGAAGACAGACTACATCAGCCGTATAGAAAAAAACTAATTCCGGGAATGGAAGAAGTTTTCAGTTCTGCCAAAAAATCAGGTGCTTACGGTGTTTGTATTTCCGGTAGTGGTTCTACTATATTATCGCTCAGTAGTCAGCGTCTATCAGTTGGCATCGGGAAATCAATGCAAAGAGCGTTTGCAGGACATAGAATTAAGTCAAAATATATCGTTTGTGATTTTGATAATAAAGGTGTGCTCGTAAGTAAATTTCTTTGAGACGCTCCCTTGTGGTCGCTCTAACATTTGCTCCTGGAAAAAATAAGTCGCAAATTCAGGCTCTTCAGAAATTTCTTACTTCGCTTTGATTTGTAAGGATTATATGCTCTTTAAAAGTCTTAATAAAATTTTTAACTTTCTATTAGCAATTTACACGTGAACATATCAACACGTGAACACGTGAACGCCGTTATTAGGTGTATTTATGGATAATCTTATTGTAATGAAATTTGGGGGGTCGTCGGTTTCTAACCCTGAGAAAATAAAAAATGTTGCCGGTCGCGTGGCTGCAAAAGCAAAAAAACACAGGATTGTTGTGGTTGTTTCTGCGCCCGGTGATATGACTGATGATTTAATAGAAAAAGCAAAAAGTATAACAGAGTCACCTGACCCGAGGGAAATGGATATGCTTCTTGCAACCGGTGAAATGCAGTCAATTGCCCTTCTTTCAATGGCTATAAAATCTGACGGGTTAGATGCGATTTCTCTGACCGGTCCACAGGCGGGTATTCATGTTGATAATGTTCATACAAAGGCAAGGATAAAAAGAATCCGGCCAAAGAAAATAATAGAAGAACTTAAAAAAAATAAGATAGTAATAGTAGCCGGTTTCCAGGGATTAAACTCAAATGAAGATATTACTACTCTTGGTCGTGGTGGAAGTGATTTAACAGCTGTTGCATTAGCAGCAGCGCTTAAAGCAAAAGAATGTGAAATTTATACGGATGTAAAAGGGGTTTATACAACGGATCCACGAATTGTTGATGATGCAAGAAAAATTGATAAAATTTCATACGACGAAATGCTGGAATATGCCGGTAGTGGCAGTCAGGTTATGATGGCGCGTTCAATTGAAGTTGCAAAAAAATATAACGTGGATATACATGTTCGTTCCACTTTTTCCAATGAAAAAGGTACTATTATAACAAAGGAGGTTCCTTATATGGAGGATGTTGTTGTATCAGGAGTTGCCTACGATAAAAACGAAGCAAAACTTTCAGTAACGGATGTTCCTGATAAACCCGGAATTGCTGCAAAAATATTCGGGGCGCTTGCAAAAAAAAACATAAATGTTGATATGATAATTCAGTCGGCAGCAAGAGAAAAAACTAATGATATTTCATTTACTGTTTCAAAAAACGAGCTAAAAAATGCTGTCCCATTGTTGAAAAACATATCTAAGAAACTTGGCGGTGGTCCTGTTATTGCCGATGAGAATGTATCTAAAGTATCGATAATCGGGATAGGGATGAGAAGTCATCCCGGTATTGCTGCAAAGATGTTTAAAATATTTTTTGATGAAGGTATAAATATTCAGATGATTTCAACTTCAGAGATTAAGATTTCCTGTATCATATCAAACAGGGATACGGAGAGAGCAGTTAAGTCGTTACATAGAAAATTTAATTTAGCAGATAGTCTGATAAAATAAATTCAAGAGGTGTTAAAATATGGAGATAAAGGTTTTTGATACGACGTTAAGAGATGGAACTCAGGGAGAGGGGATTTCTCTTACTGTTGAGGATAAATTGAAGATTGCAGTAGCACTGGACAATATTGGAATACATTATATCGAAGGTGGTTGGCCGTATTCAAACCCAAAAGATATTGAATTTTTTAAAAAAGTTAAAAAGCTTAAATTAAAAAATGCAAAGATTACTGCTTTTGGTTCTACCAGGCACAAAGATAATAAGCCGGAAAAAGATGAGAATCTTCTGGCAATAGTAAAAATTAAGCCGGATTGTGCCTGTATATTTGGAAAAACATGGGATTTACATGTAAAATATGCTTTAAATACAAGTCTTGAAAAAAATTTGGATATGATTTATTCATCCATAAAATTTTTGAAGTCAAAGGGTCTGGAAGTTATTTATGATGCCGAACATTTTTTTGACGGTTATATTTCAAATAGTGATTATGCATTAAAGACGCTTGAAGCTGCTTCTGATGCAGATAATATTTCTCTTTGTGATACTAACGGGGGAATGCTTCCTAATCAAATTATAGAAATAATCTCAGAAATAAAAAACCATGTTTCTGTTCCATTAGGTATTCATGCGCATAACGATTCCGGATGTGCTGTCGCAAATTCAATAGTTGCTATACAATCGGGCTGCGTTATTGTGCAGGGGACGCTCAATGGATGGGGTGAGAGATGTGGAAATGCAAATCTGTCAGCAGTGATTGCTAATCTCAAACTTAAGGTTGGAATTGACTGTATTTCTGACCAAAAACTCAAATTGCTTACAGAGACATCGCGTTATATATCAGAAGTTGCCAATATCATTCCCAACGACAAGCAGCCGTATACGGGTTACTCGGCTTTTGCACACAAGGGTGGTATTCATGTTTCCGCAATTTCTAAAAAGTCGTCAACATATGAACATATTGATCCGTCTATTGTCGGTAATCAAAGAAGAATTTTAATATCAGAACTTTCCGGTCGCGCCAATATTTTACTTAAGTCCAAAGAGTTAAATATAGATTTTGAAAAAGACAGCGATACGACAAAAAAGATTTTGCAAATTGTAAAAGACCATGAAAAGAAAGGATATCTTTATGAAGGTGCTGAGGGTTCATTTGAGGTTTTAGTAAAGAAAAATATTGGTAAGCATAAAACATTTTTTAGTTTAGGCGGTTTCAGGGTTTCAGTTGAAAAAGATAGAATGGGACATATCAAATCAGAAGCGACAATTAAGGTTTTTGTAAAAGGTGTAGAAGAACTTACTGCTGCGGAAGGCGATGGTCCCGTAAATGCACTTGATAATGCATTAAGAAAGGCATTGGAAAATTTTTATCCGCAACTGAGAAATGTTCGTCTTTCCGATTTCAAGGTGAGGATTATAAATCCGTCCGGCGGAACTGAAGCGAAAGTAAGGGTTTTAATACAATCCACTGACGGTAAAGATGAATGGAATACTGTTGGTGTTTCAGAAAACATAATTGAGGCGTCTTGGCAGGCATTAGTTGATGCAATAGAATATAAGCTTTTAAAGGACCGCGAATAAACGCAAATATAAAGAGCGTGAATACACGCGAATATTTGCGTGTAAGCGAAGTGAATGGAGGAAGGAAATGAGAAGCGATGATGCGAAGAAAGGTGTTGAAAGAGCTCCAAACAGGTGTCTTATTTATGCAACAGGAATTTCTAAAGCGTCGGTACAGAAGCCATTTATCGGAATAGCTTCAAGTTACTCCGATCTGGTTCCGGGTCATTTTGGAATGAGAGATTTAGAAAGATTTATAGAACGGGGAGTAGAATCCGCCGGCGGTACACCTTTTATTTTCGGTGTTCCTGCTATATGCGATGGAATTGCTATGGGACACTCGGGAATGTGTTATTCATTGCCCTCAAGAGAACTTATATCTGATTGTGTTGAATCAGTAGCAAATGCTCATAAGCTTGACGGTTTAATTTTGCTGACTAATTGTGATAAAATCACGCCCGGAATGCTTATGGCAGCGGGACGTTTGAATATTCCTTCAATAGTAGTTACTGCAGGTCCAATGTTGACCGGTTTTTACAATGGCAAGAGGCGTTCACTTGTTAGAGATTCATTTGAAGCGGTCGGACTTTTCCGTGCAAAGAAGATGGATGCAACTGAACTTGAAGAACTCGAAATGGCTGCATGTCCCGGTTCAGGAAGTTGTCAGGGACTTTATACTGCAAATACAATGGCATGTTTAACGGAAACTATGGGAATGTCTCTTCCCGGATGTGCTACCGCTCCTGCTGTATCAAGTAAAAAGAGACGGATTGCATACGAATCAGGTCAGAGGATTGTTGAAATTGTTAATAAGCAAATTTTACCAAAAAGAATAATGACAAGCGAAGCATTTTATAATGCAATAGTTATGGATATGGCATTAGGCGGTTCAACTAATACAGTTTTGCATCTTCCTGCAATAGCAAATGAGTGTAATATAAAACTTCCGCTTTCACTTTTTGATGAAATATCTAAAAAGACGCCAAATATAGTCAAACTTGAACCGGCAGGAGATTATTACATGGAAGACCTTGATAATGCCGGTGGAATTCCGGCAGTTATTTCTGTCTTAAAGGGTAAATTAAAAGATAATCCGACTATATCCGGGAAAAGAATTTCGGAAATTTCCAAAATTGGAAAAGTTGGCGATGACAAAGTTATTAGACCTTTGAACAAACCTTACAGCCAAACCGGAGGTATAGCAATACTTTTTGGTAATATCGCTCCTAATGGTTGTGTTGTAAAACAATCAGCTGTTAGTTCAAAAATGTTAAAATTTTCAGGAAAAGCAAGGGTTTGTGAGTCCGAAGAATCGGCTATGAATTTAATTACGCTTAAAAGAATTAAGAAAGGAGAAGTAATAGTCATCAGGAATGAGGGACCCAAAGGCGGGCCTGGTATGAGAGAAATGCTTTCTCCGACTTCAGCAATTGTCGGCATGGGACTTTCAGAGTCAGTTGCTTTAATTACTGATGGTAGATTTTCTGGCGGGACTCGCGGTCCGTGTATAGGTCATATTGCACCGGAAGCAGTAGATGGCGGTCCTATTGGAATTATAAAAGATGGAGAAGAAATTACAATAGATATACCGAATAGAACGATAAATGTCCGTCTTACTGATGTAGAAGTAAAACTTCGTTTAGCAAGGAGAAAACCTTTTGAATCAAAAGTAAAAACCGGTTGGCTTTCAAGATACGCCAAGCTGGTAACTTCTGCAGATTTGGGTGCAATATTGAAGTAGTTTTAGAGTTTATAGTGTTATAGAGTTTGTAGAGTTGCAATCCTATGACACTAAAACCCTATAACTCTATAACGCTATAACCCAATAACTTTATATTTAATGTTATAGGAGAATTAAATTATGATAAAAACCGGGGCTGAAATATTTATTGAATGTCTTTTAAAAGAAAATGTCAAAGTGTTATTTGGAATTCCGGGTGGACAGGTGCTTCCGATTTTTGATAAAATATTTGACGCAAGGGATAAAATAAAGTTTGTTTTGACACGACATGAACAGGGTGCCGGGCATATGGCTGACGGGTATGCCAGATCTACAGGTGATGTTGGTGTTTGTATTGCAACTAGCGGGCCCGGAGCAGCAAATCTAACTACTGCGCTTGCAACAGCAAACATGGATTCAATTCCGGTTGTTGCATTTACCGGACAGGTAGTAACAACACTTATAGGAAATGATGCTTTTCAAGAAGCTGATACAACAGGTATAACCAGACCTGTTACTAAACATAATTTTCTAGTAAAAGATGTTAAAGATTTAGCAAGAACAATACGTGAAGCGTTTTATATTGCAAAAACCGGCAGACCGGGACCGGTTCTTGTAGATATTCCCGCTGATATTCAAAGAGCAACTACAGAGTTTGTCTGGCCTGAAAAAGTAGATATACGTTCATATAAACCGGTTTATTCGGGTCATATCGGACAAATAAAGAAAGTTGCAGATATGATAAACTCTGCTAAACAGCCATTGTTGTATGTAGGCGGCGGAATAGTTTCATCAGATGCTTCAACCGAACTTTTGAAACTTGCTGAAAAAATACATACGCCGGTTACTACAACTCTAATGGCAATAGGATGTTTTCCTCCGGATCATCCATTGAATCTTTATATGCCGGGCATGCATGGAAATTATGCAGCTAACCACGCATTCCAGAATTGCGATTTAATAATAGCAATCGGTGCAAGATTTGATGACAGGGTAACGGGAAAGCTTTCTGCTTTTGCACCAAAAGCCAAAATAATCCATATTGATATCGACCCAACCTCAATTTCTAAAAATGTTATGGTTGATATACCTATTGTCGGTGATGCAAAAAATGTTATTACTGAACTTTTAAAGTATGTGAATAAGAAAAACAATAAAGATTGGCTTAAAAAAATATCAGAATGGCAAAAAGCAAATCCATTTTCATATAAAAAAGATAATAAACTTCGTCCG
Organism: Elusimicrobiota bacterium; assembly: GCA_028718185.1. Classification (NCBI taxonomy): domain Bacteria; kingdom Pseudomonadati; phylum Elusimicrobiota; species Elusimicrobiota bacterium. The sequence continues at coordinate 85,330 of JAQUMH010000001.1, read as the reverse complement.
CAATATATTATCGATAAAATTTCAGAGATAACGAAAGGCGAAGCGATTGTTGTTACGGAAGTGGGTCAGAACCAGATGTGGTCTGCACAGTTCTATAAACCAAAGTATCCCCGGCATTTTTTGTCAAGCGGCGGGCTTGGGACGATGGGCTATGGTTTTCCTGCGGCTATCGGAGCTAAAATAGCTAATCCTAAAAAAACGGTTATTGATATTGCAGGCGACGGTTCTATACAAATGAATATACAGGAGCTTGCAACCGCAGTCCTGAATAATATAAACGTGAAAATTGTTATTTTAAATAACAATTGTTTGGGAATGGTTCGTCAATGGCAGGAAATGTTTTATAAGAAAAGATATTCTGCTGTATGTTTAGCAAAACCAAACGGGTGTCTTGCTTCAGAACTTTCTTTTAAGAGGTCACCATTGATGATACCTGATTTTGTAAAACTTGCCGAAGCATATGGCGCTGTTGGTATAAGAGTTACAAAAAAGGAAGATGTTGAAAATACTCTTATAAAAGCGTTAAAGATAGAAAAAACGGTAGTTATGGATTTTTTAGTTGAGGAAGAAGAGAATGTTTTTCCGATGGTTCCCGCAGGCGCAGCATTGGATGAAATTATAACGAGTCTAGCATAAAAATCGCTCGGGAGATTGTTTCGCAGAACCGTGTCCAGCCTGTGCTGGCACTCTCACTCGTTCCGCTGAATGTTTTAAGCGGAACTCCGTGAAGTTCTGCTCAACAACTCCCTCGCTATGCGATGGGGGGTTTATGAGGCATACTATTTCTGTTTTAGTAGAAAATAAGTCAGGTGTATTAGCGCGGATTGCTACACTTTTTGCTGCGCGGGGATACAATATTGATTCGCTTTCTGTCGGTGAAACTGACGATCCGAGTATTTCCAGGATGACCATTGTTGTTCGCGGTGACGAGAAAATTCTTGAACAGGTCGAAAAACAGTTAAATAAACTAATTGACATTATAAAACTTAACGATTTTCTCAACGTGGAACACGTTGAAAGGGATTTAGTGCTACTTAAAGTAAAAGCTGATAAAAGCACCAGGAACGAAATATTACAAATTGTTGATATTTTTAGAGCAAAAATAGTTGATGTTTCGACAAATGTACTGATTATAGAAATGACAGGAGACGAAGAAAAGATACAGGCTCTATTAAATATGCTTAAACCATTTGGTATAAAAGAAATGGCAAGAACAGGAATAATAGCGATGGCAAGGGGAGGATAGGTGGAAGTCAGAATTGATGATTCAGTACTCAGAATTCAGCACTCAGAATTCAGGATTCAGAAGTGGGTTTTACTACTGTTTGCTGTATTTTGTGTGCTGTCTGCTGGTTTTTGGGGTTGTGCGCCTAAGGCTAAATATTTAATTGAAAATTATGTGCCTCCTGCAAAAGTTGCAGTATTGCCGTTTTCTAACCAATCAATAGATTTAGATGCACCGGTTTTATTAAGATACCTTTTTAATAAGAGATTAATAAATCGTGGTTATGACACTATATCGTTTGAAATAATAGATTCAGAACTTAGGGAATTAGGGATTACCGACGCAGGACAGTTGCCTACAGCGACAATAAAAGAGCTTGGCGAAAAACTAAATGTTGACGGGCTTGTTTATGGCGATGTTATTGAATTTAAGTATACAACGCTTGGTTTTTATTATGCAAGAACTGTTCAAGCCAATTTCAAGTTGTTTGATGTAAAGAAAGAACAGTTATTATGGGAAGATGAAAGAAAGATATCGAATAAAAAATTTGAATTTAAAGATATAGGGAAAGCATTCGCTTCACAGCTTATTGAGAAAACAGTTGATAAGGCGTTGCGTTCTCCTTTAAAAGAAGAAGCGAATGGAGTAGTAAACATTTCTATTCAGACGCTTCCAGGGAGGTAGGTATGAAAGTCAGCATTCAGTATTCAGCACACAGTAGTCAGCGGGCAAAGTCTTCTTGCATCTTGCATCTTGCATCTTGTCTCTTGCCTCTAGTCTCTTGTCTCTTGTTTCTAACATCTTGTGCACCGTCAACATCGGTGAGGAAAAAAGAGGCGATAACTATTGAGAAACCAAAAGATGAATTTATTCCACCTAAGAAGAAGATATCAGTTGTTGAGTTTGAAAACAAAACCGCATATGGTCAAAGGCGACTTGGAACTGCAGCTTCTGATGTTCTTCTGACTGAACTTGGCAAGTCAAAAAAGTTTATTCTAATTGAAAGGTCAAAATTAGATAAGGTTATGGAAGAACAAAAACTTCAGACAACAGGTATGACTGATGCAAACACCGCTGTCCAGATGGGAAAAATTTTAGGACTTGATGCTATTGTTGTTGGTTCTATTTCACAATTCGGGGTTAAAACCGGAGGTTCGGATTATCTTATTACCCAATCAAAGCAACAGGTTGCAGAATGTACTGTTGATATAAGAGTAATTGAAGTAGAAACCGGAAGAATAATTTATATTGATTCGGGTAAGGGTGTAGCAAAATCTTCCAAAGGCTCGTTTTTAGGAATGGGGACAAAAGGTGGTTATGATGAAACGCTTGAAGGTGAGGCGTTGAGAGCAGCTATTGCAAAATTTGTTGACAACATAGTTTTTCAGGTTAATGCTCGCCCCTGGTCATGCAGAGTTGCCGAAGTTGATGAAAATAATATCTATCTTGATGCAGGACAAGAATCTAATCTGAAAATAGGAACAAAATTAGTAGTCTATCACCAGGGAAAAGAGATTAGAAGTCCTGATACCGGGATGGTAATCGGTAAAACAGAAGAAAAAGTCGGTGAAGTAGCGGTTGCTGATTATTTTGGCGACAATGGTTCTACTGCAAAGGTTTTAAGCGGTTCAAAACCGTCTCGTGGAGACCTCTGTCGTCTCATAAGGTAAACATTAAACTTTTCGTGTCAGTTCTGTGTTTTGTTCCGTGTCGGTTTCGTGGTTTTTAATGAAGAATATTTATAATTTTATATCTGCGGCGTCTTTTGGATTTATATTTGTTTTATCTATTGTTGTCGGGTTGGGTATCGGAATATTTCTTGACAAAATTTTTAAGACGCATCCGGTTTTTACTGTGATTTTTACAGCAATCGGAATGGTGAGTGGCATATATTCTGTATTTAAGGAGATTAGAATATTTCAAAAAAAACAATAATTATTGAAACGCTAATTGTTGTAATTGTGTCTTTGTTTATTTTTAGAGATAAAATGGTAATATTTGGTATTTTGGGTGGTGTATCTTTGGGTCTTATTAACATTTTATTTACGTTTTTTACAACAAAGAATCTGGATTTAAAAAGATACTTCATCAGGACAATAATAAAATTTATCACTATTCTGCTTTTGTTTTATATTTTATTGAAGTTGAAAGTAAATGTTATTGCTGTGCTTGGCGGTTTTGGGATACCCTTGTTTATTATGTGTTTTGAGGTAATTAGATGCAGATTGTTAAAGAAGCAATAGAATTTAATATACCGCATTTACCGACAATAGTTTTAATGTCATTAATAGTATGGTTTGTGGTTTTTATTTTGTCAATATTGGGTACAATAAAAGTTTCGGTTGTTCCCAATCGGATGCAGAATTTTCTTGAAATGGTTTTTGAGCAGATCTTTAATTTAGCAGACACTATAATCGGTGATGAAGCGAAAAGATATTACCCTCTTTTCTTAGGAATATTTTTTTTCATTTTTATTTCTAATATTTTAGGAATTGTTCCGGGAATGATATCGCCGACATCAAATATAAATATACCGATTTCACTCGCAATCATTGTTTTTGTTTATTATAATATACAAGGTTTCATTAAACATAAAATATCATACTTGAAACATTTTATTGTGCCTGGTCTTCCAAAGTGGATGTTTCCTATAAATATATTAATTTTTTCTATTGAAGTGATAAGCCAGTTTGTCAGGCCTTTTTCTTTATCACTTCGTTTGTTTTGCAATGTATTCGCTAAAGAGACGCTTTTAGGTGTATTAGGATTTCTTATTATTACCTTTTATTCATTACCAGGGATGCTTAAAGCGATATTAGTAATGCCTTTGTTTTTAAGACCAATTATAATTTTATTAGCTTTAGTAGTTGGTCTAGTTCAAGCACTGATTTTTTTGATTTTGAGTATAATATATGTTGGTGGTGCAGTAAAGTCGGAACATTAAAAAGGAGGAAAGGGTTATGAAAAGGCGTTCTTGTGTTATTATGTTCTTGTGTTCTTGTGTTCTTATGTTATTGAGTAGCGTTGTTTTTGCTGAAGATAAGGTAGCGGTTGTATTAAATCAGGGGGCGGCTGATTTTTTTAAGACATCAGTTGTTGTAGCGGCAATGGGTCTTGTAGTTGTTGCTGCTGTCGGCGCAAGTATGCAGTCGGTTGCAATCAAAAAAGCATTGGAAGGAATAGCGAGGCAACCTGAAGCAGGCGGGCAATTGCAATTAGTAATGATTATAGGTCTTGCATTTATTGAATCGTTGGTTTTATACGTGCTTTTTATAAGTATAATACTTTTATTTGCGAATCCGTTTACTAAGTACTTCGTACAGTAGTCACGAATAGAAGCACACGAATAAAGGCACACATCACGAACAATACACGAATAACGACGTTGGTTTATTCGTGAACATTTGTGATAATATTCGTGATGTTTTATTCGCGAATTTTTATGTTAGATATTGATTTTAAAATTATTCTGGTGCAGGTTATAACGTTTTTGATTGCTGTTTTTGTTTTATGGAAAATAGCATGGAAATCACTTGTTGATGTTTTATCAAAGAGAAAAAGTGATATTGCCAAAAGCATTTCAGATGCTGAAAGTTTGAAATTGCAAACAGATAAATTAAAAGTTGAGTATGAACAGATGGTAGCAGATATTGATAAAAAGGCACAGGAATTTCTTCAAAAAGCAACTCTTTCCGGTGAGGAAAATAAGCAAAAGATAATAACTGAAGCTAGAGAGGAAGCAAAGAAAATTCTTGAGATAGCAAAAAAACAAATTGAACAGGAAAGAGATTTGGTTAAAGATGACTTAAGGCGGGAGATAGTTCCAATTGCTATTTCTATTGCTGAAAAAATTATGGAGAAGACTATTGATAAAGGTACTCAAAAGCAGCTTATTGATAAGTTTTTAAATGATATATCCGCCTATTCTGAGCAGCGGTGAGGATGTTAATGAAGAAAGACAATTCAAAAAAGTATGCAAAGGCGTTGTTTCAATTAGCAGATGAAACAAAGCAAATAGAAATAATCAAAGATTCATTCAGGGAAATTAAGTTTCTTTATAGTGAAGATGTTGTAAGGTTTTTAGTGAATCCTTTTGTGGATAAAGAAGAGAAAATAAATTTAGTAAAAGATAATTTTCCTGATTTGCCTGAAATTATTTTAAATCTTATGTATATGCTTATTGATAGGAATAAGATGTATCTTTTATCGGAAATAGAAGAAAAATATAATGATGCATTTTTACTTTCAAGAAATATTATAAAGGCAAAAATAATTTCTACCGATAAGCTTGAAAAAACATCTATTGAAAAAATAAAAAAAGCGATAAACAGGATTACTAATAAGGATATTTTAGTTGACGAAGAAATCGATAAATCGCTTATCGGTGGTTTGTTGATAAAAGTAGGGGATTTTGTAATTGATGGAAGTATAAGAGGAAGGGTTGGTATTTTGAGTCGGGAAATCGCTCGTAAGTAATATGCGTTCGGAAGCTTGTTTCGCAGAACCGTTGTCCCCGACGTTACGTCGGGGCACTCTCACTCGTCCCGCTGAATGTTTTAAGCGGGACTCCGTGAAGTTCTGCTCAACAACTCCTTCGCTCCGCGATGAATAGAAGGAGAAAGTTAGAAAATGAAAACTGGGGAAATTACTGAGATAATAAAGTCAAAAATTGCTTCTTTTAATAAAGATATTTCTATAAATGAAGTTGGTAGTATTGTAACTGTCGGCGACGGTATTGCCAGGGTGCAGGGATTAGAAAATGCTTTTGTCAATGAATTAATAGAATTTCCAAATGATATTATGGGTATAGCCCTTAATCTTGAAGAAGAGGAAGTAGGCTGTATCTTATTTGGTGATGAAAAATTTCTCAAACAAGGGGATATTGTAAAAAGAACTAGCCGTATAATGGAAGTACCTGTCGGTGATTCGCTCATAGGAAGGATTATAGATCCTTTAGGTAGAGCGTTAGATGGCAGAGAAAATCCAAAATCTAACAAGAAAAGACCGATAGAAGTTGTTGCACCGAATATGGCTGAAAGACAACCGGTCAAGGTTCCGCTTCAAACAGGTATAAAAGCAATTGACTCAATGATTCCAATTGGAAGAGGGCAGCGCGAGTTGATTATAGGAGATAGGCAGATTGGTAAAACAGCAATAGCGATAGATGCAATAATAAATCAAAAGAACGTTAAAAATAGACCTATTTGTATATATGTTGCCATAGGACAGAAGCAATCAACTATAGCAGGTATTTTTGAAACATTAAAGAAAAATAAAGCAGATGAATATACTATTGTGGTATCAGCTTCTGCTTCTGACCCTGCTCCGCTTCTTTATATTGCACCATATAGCGGTTGTGCGATTGCGGAAGAATTTTTGTGGCAAGGTAAAGATGTTTTTATTGTATATGACGACCTTTCAAAACATGCGCAGGCATACAGGCAGATATCGCTTCTTTTAAGGAGGCCTCCTGGCAGAGAAGCATATCCCGGAGATGTGTTTTATTTACATTCCCGGCTTCTTGAGCGGGCATGTAAACTTTCCGACGAAAATGGCGGTGGTTCTATAACTGCACTTCCTATAATAGAAACCCAGGCAGGTGATATTTCAGCTTATATTCCTACAAATGTCATTTCAATAACTGACGGTCAGATTTTTTTAGAAGGTAACCTTTTTTATTCAGGTATCCGTCCTGCCGTAAATGTCGGGTTATCGGTTTCCCGTGTAGGAGGGCATGCACAAACTAAGGCAATAAAACAGGTTGCCGGTCGTCTTAGACTTGAAATTGCTCAGTATAACGATTTATCGTCATTTGCCCAGTTTTCATCTGAGTTAGACGCCTCAACAAAAGCGCAAATAACCAGGGGCGAACGACTTGTTGAAATATTGAAACAGGACCAATATAATCCGCTTCCAATTGAAAAACAGGTAATTATTATTTTTGCAGGTATTGGCGGGTATCTTGATGACATAGAAATATCAAAAGTGAAAAAAACAGAAAATGAATTATATGAGTATTTTGAAAATAAATATCCTGGAATATTGGATGAATTAAGACAGAAAAATGAAATTTCGAAAGAACTTAATGAGAAAATAGATAGTGCAATAAAAGAGTATAAATCTAAATAGTGTATATTGAAAAATCTCGTAATTTGTCATTGCGAGCGTTAGCGAAGCAATCTCGTAAAATGTAGTCCGTCTAAGACAGGATTGCCACGAGCCAATAAATTGGCTCTCGCAATGACAGCAGAAGTAATTTTTTATTATGGCGACTTTAAGGGAAATAAGAAAAAAGATAAAATCAACTAAATCAATACAGAAAACAACCAGGGCGATGCAGATGATTTCTGCCGCAAGGTTTCAGAAATTACAACAACAAATAAATTCAACAAAATCTTACTCACAAAAAATCCAACAGTTGCTATTTGATTTGCTTAAGAAAACAGGGAAGTCACATCCGTTTTTAGAAGCCGGCATAACAAATAACGAAGGGCTTCTTGTAATAACATCAGAAAAAGGACTTTGTGGTTCGTATAATACCAATATAATAAAAAAAACTTTTGAATTTATAAAATCAAAACCACAAACTGAATTGGATATTTCCGTTATAGGAAAAAAAGGCAGGGAATTCTTCAGGAGGAACGGGCTAAAAATAAATCATGATTATTTTGATGTATTTAAAAATTTTTCTTCCAATCAAGCGGAAATCATTTCAGATGAAATTACAAAGTTATTTTTTTTTAATAAACTTTTAAGGTTTAATGTAATATATGCGGAATATAAATCGCTGTTTTCTCAACAGATTGTTATAAAACAGATACTTCCTATAGAAAAAGTACCTGTAGATGAACTAAAATATGATTATATATATGAACCGTCAAAAGAGATTATTTTAGATAAACTTTTCAGTAGATATGTAAAATCAGAGTTTTTTAGGATTCTCATTAATGCGTATACTTCGGAAATAGCAGCAAGAAGAAATTCTATGGAAAATGCAACCAAAAATGCATCAGAACTTATAGATGGTCTATCACTTTATTTAAATAAACTTCGCCAGCAACAGATAACCAAAGAATTGACGGAAATAGTAAATGCGAGTGAAGCGTAAGAGTGTCTGATTACGCAGATTAAAAAATAGATTACACAGATTTTAGTTAATAGGGATATGTTTTAATCAATGTAATAGGTGTTAAAAAATCATCATAAGGTATAAATTATGGATAAAGGTAAGGTTGTTCAGGTAATTGGTCCGGTTATAGATTGCGAATTTCCAAAAGGTAGGCTTCCTAAAATTTACAGCGAAATTAAAATTAAAGATGCTGTTTTGGAAGTTGCTGCCCACATAGGTGACGACACAGTAAGATGTATCTCGCTTTCACCTACGGATGGTCTTGCAAGAGGAATGGAGGCAATTAGTACAGGTGAACATATAAAAGTACCGGTAGGACAAGCTTGTCTTGGACGGGTTATGGATTTATTCGGGAAACCGATTGACCATAAAGGCGAGATTAAATCGGAAATTTACAAAGAAATACACGCTCCTGCACCTTTACTTACTCAACAAAAAACTACACCTGAAATATTTGAAACCGGAATAAAAGTAATCGACCTTTTATGTCCATATCAGAAAGGCGGTAAAATCGGACTTTTCGGCGGGGCGGGTGTAGGTAAAACGGTAGTTATCATGGAACTTATACATAATGTCGCAATTCACCATAATGGTGTATCCGTATTTGGCGGTGTCGGTGAAAGAAGCCGCGAGGGTAATGACCTTTGGATTGAAATGAAACGTTCTAAAGTTATTGATAAAGCTGTTTTGGTTTTTGGTCAAATGAACGAACCGCCCGGTGCAAGATTTCGTGTAGCACTATCCGCATTGACACAAGCCGAATATTTTAGGGATGTCGAAGGACAGGATGTTCTTTTGTTTATAGATAATATATTCAGGTATGTTTTAGCGGGCAGTGAAGTTTCAGCGCTTTTAGGCAGAATGCCTTCTGCTGTCGGGTATCAGCCCACATTGCAGACTGAGATGGCTGCGCTTCAGGAAAGAATAACATCAACTAAAAACGGTTCTATTACATCTGTGCAGGCAGTGTATGTGCCTGCAGATGATTTAACGGACCCCGGTGTTGCTGCTACATTCTCACATCTTGATGCTACGACAGTTCTATCTCGACAAATAGTTGAGTTGGGTATTTATCCTGCAGTCGACCCGTTAGATTCTTCTTCAAAAATACTTGACCCAAAGATTTTAGGAGAAGAGCATTACTCGGTTGCCAGAGGTGTTCAAAAGGTTTTACAGAGATATAAGGATTTACAGGATATAATAGCAATTTTGGGTGTGGACGAGCTTTCTGATGATGATAAGATTGTTGTATCCCGTGCCAGAAAAATCCAGAAATTTTTATCCCAGCCGTTTTTTGTTGCAGAAGAATTTACAGGTAGAGAGGGGAAATATGTTTCGCTGAAGGAAACAATAAGAGGATTTAAAGAAATTATAGAAGGAAAACACGACGCAATTTCCGAACAAGCTTTTTATATGGTTGGGACAATAGACGAAGTAAACGCTCAGAAGTAAATTTTCTTGAGTCGCTCGGCACCAACTCGCTCTGAGATTTGCTCTTGAGAGCGTAGTCGCAAATCTATGCTCTGCGAAAATTTCTTCCTCGCTTCGCGATTAACAGTAGGATGCGGAAAAGAACGCTAAAAGTTCCGTGTATTAGTTCCGTGTCGGTTCCGTGGTATTTATATGAAGACATTTTTACTTGAAATAATAACACCCGATAAAGTAGCTTATAGCAACAACGTGGAAAGCGTTGTTGTACCGGCATATAACGGTGAATTAGGGGTTTTGCCGGGACATATAGATTATTTATCATTACTTACACCCGGTGAGATAAGAATAAAAAATGGTGATGATTTAGAGTTGCTTGCTATTTCCGGCGGGTTTGTTGAAATTCACCCGAAGAATGTTGTTGTTTTATGTGAAACAGCAGAATCAGCAGAAGAGATAGATATAGAAAGAGCGAACCTCTCAAAGATGAGAGCAAAAGAGAAATTAAAAGAACCTAATATTGATTCAATTCAAATCCAGGCGGCAATTCAACGCGCTACTGCCCGTATTAAAGTAATTGGTGATATTAAAAAAAGAAAAAAATCCGGTAGCAAATAAATAATTCTTGCCATCATATGAGAAAAAAGATAATTAGTTATTTTTTATTTTTCACACTTCCAATTTTAATTGTTGGTTGTGGAACGGGAAAAATTAATATAAAATATTTAAAGCCGGCTGAGACGAACTATCTTGCCGGAATAAAAAGAATATCCGTTCTTGATTTTGAAGGTAAAAAAAGCGAAGTGGTTACTGGTTTATTTGTCAAAAAACTTTTAGATAATAAATCTTATGAAATTATTGAAAAGGAACAACCTTCTAAAACAACAAAAGAGCAAAAGATAGACTTATCTGATTCAGAAGAAATAATAAAACTTGGTAAACAATTAAAGGTTGATATGTTCATATCAGGTAATGTTATTGATTATTCTTTTAATGATGTTGGGGGAGCAAAAGAAGAAGAATACGAAGATAAAAAAACTAAAACAAAGGTAAAGAAAAATTATTATGTTGTTCAACGGGAAGCTAAGGTTGATATTATTTTAAAAATAGTCAGTGCTGAAACAGGTAAGGTTTTACATACAATATCCAAATCTGAGAAGATTGTATCAGAGCCGGAAAGGGTGGAATACAAGCCTGAAAAGTTGAAGGAATATTTCAGTCTCGAATCAATTGCCGAAAAGGCTATTAATAAGGATTTTAGAAGTTCTGAAGAGAAAGCAAAAGATGAAGCTACTTCAAATCTTCCTGATTCTGAGAAGATGTTATTACTTGCTGCAAATAAGGTTTTAGATTACCTTATTCAACAGATTGCGCCTTATTATGTATCTGAATTGAGATATGTTGAGAATAGCGGACATAAGAAGATGAAGCAGTCATATGATCTGGTTAAAAGAGGTATGTGGGAGGACGCAAAAAATATTTGGATGGAAATATTAAATGACCCATCGCTTAAAAAAATATATCCCAAAGTATATAATAATTTGGGAGTATATTATGAAGTTACGGGGGAACTTGATAATGCTGAAAATGAATTTATGATAGCATATAAATTATCAGGTAAAGATGTTTACCTTGACGCAAAAGCAACAGTACAGCAAATGAAGAAAGATCAGGAGAAATTAAAAAGTCAAAAAACAAAATAATAAGAGCCCTCAGTCTTATATTTAATTCCTCCCCAATTTTTTAACCAAATAATTAATCAATTTATATTACATTTTTGATTAAGTCTAAGTTTTTAAGTGAACCTCAATTTGTGAAGACTGCTTTTCAACCTACAAAATCTTGATAACCCTGTTATAGCTTCTTTCCATCAGTATTTCTAAAAAAACTTTGCTTTTTTTCGGTGAACCTCAAATTGTGACTTTTTACACATTGCCCTTTTTCGCTTTACAAGTTTTATGTTTTTAGTAAAATAAAATTAAACATACAAAGGTCACTAAAAAAGTGTGATTTTAAAGGAGGGAACAAAATGGGTAAGAGTTTTAATGTAAAAATGGTTTTGTTGGTTTTAGGTATTTTAGTTTTTTTCCCTACGACATGTATGGTAGCAAAAACTAATTTGGGAATAACATCAGCAGTTAAAACTAAAGTAAAAGAACTGAAAAAAGTAAAGGAAGAGAAATCTGCTAATCACTCACCGGTAATATCTTCACTTGTTGTAAATTCTACAAATGTTTATATAGTTGCAGTAACTACCATTACCTGCACTGCCTCTGACCCTGACGGGGATAAATTAACGTATACTTGGAGTTGCACCAGTGGAACGATCTCTGGTAGCGGTTCATCCGTTAACTGGATTGCACCAGCATCTTCAAGTACTTATATTGTTTCGTGTATTGTTTCGGATGGTAAAGGCGGAACTGCACAACGGAGCGTGAATGTAATAACGATCGGTATATTATGGACAACAAATGATTACGACCAACATTATATAAACACTACTATAAATGATTTGTTTCTCTCATTATCAAAAGAACAATTACGCTTATGGGTTGATTTTGATAAAAACAGCGTGTTAAGTTACTGGGTTAGGGTAAAATGGGTATATCCTATCACTTTATTGTTAGGATTAGAAAATAAATTCTCTTCTGAAGATGTAAGCAACCTTCATCTTAAAGAAGCAGAAGTAGATAGTGCTATAAACATATCCACAAATGCTCTTGTTAGTATGAGTATACCTCTTTCAGACGCAGATGCAAATATTTTATACAATGATTATTTACAAGTAAAAGAAAAAAGAATTAATATTATTCCTTTAGAAAGAACGTTACGCGCAAAATACCTTACATCAGAGTATAAAGCATTTATAGAAAAATATGCACCTGGCAATTATCATCCGATGAAATTTGCAGTTCAGTTTGATCCACCAAGTTACGATAATATAAAAGATTCTGCTGTTACATTAGAATATATAAGAAACGAAATAGATATGGGAAGTAATACAGGGGTTGATATAATTAGATTGGATGTTTTTTACACTTGGTTTAAAGATAATAATACTGAGATAATTAATAAAACTGATACTGCGGTTGAGCAAATAAGGAAAAATAATAAGAAATTTTGTCTTGATATACGTGGGCTTAAGGAATGGGATACTCCAACAACCCTTGAAAACTATAAGGATATATGCCTGCAAGAAATTGAAGCATTAATCCCTCGTTATATGCCAGAGTATGTTATAGTAGCTAATGAACCTTATGGATGGACTGGAACGCGTGTAAGTGGTAGTCCTTCGGTAGATGAATGGATAAATGTTATTTCTGTTTTATCCAAAAGAGTAAAGCAACTTTTACCACAATGTATTGTAATAAATTCTATATGCAGTAATGATCCAACCGTATTATTTCAAAAGTTATCATTAGTGGAAAGCATAGATGTTATTGGTTTGAATCCTTATGTGCTTAGTGGATATAAAGATTGGATTGAGTCAAAAATTCTTCCTAACAGAAATAATAAAAAACTTTGGATTGGAGAAACTTGGGATAATGCTGGACAGTATTTAGATAGTTTAGCAGAAGATTACATAAAAGCTACAATATATTTTGCACAAAAAAATAATTTTGATGGATATGTTCTCTTTTATGGAAGAAATCTACATACAACAGATTTTAAAGAAACACCAGCATTCTATGCATATAAAAAAGCTATACAAGAAAATATAAAATAATTCATGGAGATAATTTAAGTAATGTAAATGTATATCCAAGTCCGTATAATTCACATAAGAATAATTAGGGGTTAATGATTATGGCTCAATGCATTCACCCAAATAGGTTTACGCCGACTTCATATAGTCTGAAACGTTAGATAGAATGCTCAATAACAGGATATAAGAACATGTATCAATTTTCAAAACGGTCTCAAATTCGTAGTTTTGCTCACTTGTTTTTTAATAGGTTTTTTGTTTTTACCCTCTTACTCTCTTGTTTTCTCACTGTCCTTAATGCTGGTGAGGTTAGTATCGGACTTGGTTGGCCTTATATTGGATTGAAATATGATTTCTCAAAACTTGTTGGTGAAGGAAGGTTTGCTACAAGTGACGGAATAAATGTTTATGCAGGAAGATTGTATTACAATTTTTATTCTGCTGATAAATTAAGGTTATTCATAGGACTTGAAGGCGGGTATATAGGGTTTGACACTTTGGATATCAAAGGTACAGGATATGAAGGTGCATTGTTTGTTGGAAGTGAGTATTTTATTACAGAAGAATTATCGCTTGCATTGGATTTTTCACCGACATTTATTGCCCTTAATTCTGACGATGTAAAAGTTGACGGTGTAGAATTTGTTTGTAACATTGCACTTTATTATCGGTTGTTTGGTAGTGAATCATCTGAACCTTCAGAGAAAAAAATGGCAGTAATGTTGAACGAAATTTATCAAAGAGGGGTAATATACTTTAACAATGAAGAATATGAACTTGCTATTGCTGAATTTAAGAATGTTCTTAAAGTAGCTCCTTCTTATAAAGATGCTCAACAGAAACTTAACGAATCTAAAAAATTGTTGAAAAAATAAAAAACACAATTGGGCTTGACAAATAAACTTTTAATTGTATAATTGCAATATAAGAACTCATTTGTTTTATGAGTCACCTTAATCCAGTGGAGAAAAGGTGGTGCAAAGCACCGAATTTAAGATAGCCACTGGGCTATCTTTTTTATATAGGGGGTGGTGTAAAATCGCAAAAAGTTTTTTAAGGATTAATGGTCAGATTAGGGCACAGAATGTTAGGCTTGTCAGTGAAGATGGATCTCAGCTTGGAATAAAGCCTATACAGGAAGCATTGCATCTGGCAAGAGAAGCAGGATTGGACCTTGTTGAAATAGCCCCACAGGCGGTTCCGCCGGTTTGTAAGGTTATTGATTATAAAAAGTTTAGGTATATTCAGGAAAAGAAAAATAAAGTGGTGCATAAAACAGGTGTAATGAAAGAAATAAAGATAAGGCCTAAAATTGGAGAACATGACTTAGTAGTTAAAATACGGCACATTCAAAAGTTTCTTGAAGAGAAAAATAAGGTGAAGGTATTAATGCAGTTTTTTGGCAGAGAAAGAGAGCATATCTCAATAGGTGGAGAGATAATTAACCGGTTGCTTGCAGAAGTTAGTGAATATGGTGCACCTGATGCTTCGCCTCGTTTAATAGGAAATTCTATAAATGTAATTCTTTCACCAAAAACCAAACACGAATAGCAAATACCGACAAATTATAAATAGTTTTTAGTTGAAAAAGCACAAGGATTGTAATTCAATAGATTAAAAATTGGATTACACAAGTTAGAGTCTCAGTGGCTGTTTAGTTTTTTATAGTTACTGAGTAGGGGTCTGCAGGGTTTCTATTATAGGAGAGAAAAATGCCAAAGTTAAAATCACATAGTGGCGCAAAAAAAAGATTTTTTATTTCATCGACCGGAAAGATTAAAAGGAAAAAAGCATTTGCCCGTCATCTTCTGACAGATAAATCATCCAGCAAAATGCGTAGTTTAAGGAAATCTGGTGTACTTAATAAGACGGATACGAAAATGATAAGGACTATTCTACCTTATCTATAAAGGAGGCGGGGATAAAAAGCAGATAAGCAGATAAGTAGTTTAGTTTTTACTTAAACGCTTAATCACTTAATTGCTTAATCACTGAATTTATCATGCGAATTAAAGGCGGTATTGTTACAAGAAGAAGAAAAAAGAGATTATTTAAGAAATCCAAGGGTTTTCGGTTATCAAACAAGAATGTTTATATTCATGCTTCTGAACGGGTAGATAAAGCATTGGTTCATTCTTATGTTGGCAGGAAACAAAAAAAACGAGATAAAAAAAGCCAATGGATTATGACGCTTAATGCGGCTGCCCGCATCAATGGTTTGACGTACAGTAAGTTTATAAGCGGAATAAAAAAAGCAGGCATATTGCTAAACCGGAAAATGTTAGCAGAAA
The DNA here is from genome assembly GCA_028718185.1 of Elusimicrobiota bacterium. Lineage (NCBI taxonomy): Bacteria > Pseudomonadati > Elusimicrobiota > Elusimicrobiota bacterium. The sequence continues at coordinate 69,551 of JAQUMH010000001.1, read as the reverse complement.
TTGCTGTTTCCTCGCCAGATGATTTTGCTCAACTTGCTAATGTTGCAAAATCGCAATCGTTACCGGCTGCTTAATCTAAGATGAAATTTTCACCACAACAAATTCTAGTAATTGGTTTTGCTGCGGTTATTTTTACAGGAAGTGTTATTTTATCTTTACCTATCTCTTCAGCATCAGGTTTGTTTACTAGCTTTATAGATGCTTTGTTTACTACAACATCTGCTGTTTGTGTTACCGGGTTGATTGTTGTTAATACGGCAGTACACTGGTCTTTATTCGGGAAGATAGTAATTGCATTACTTATTCAGATTGGCGGGTTAGGTTATATGACTCTAGCTACTCTTTTTGTTATAATGATTGGGAAACAAATATCTCTTAAAGATAGATTGGCGTTTGTGGAAGGCATACAAACATTTTCATTTACTGAAATAAGAAAATTTATTGTTTATGTTGTAAAAATTACGTTGTTTTTTGAGTTTATAGGTGCTTTAATTCTATCTTTAAAATGGATTCCGGAGTATGGTTTTTTAGCCGGTTCAGGGCATTCTATTTTTCATTCAGTTTCAGCTTTTTGTAATGCCGGTTTTTCAACATTTGAAACCAATCTTATGAAATATGTTGATTCAGTACCGGTAAATTTAGGGATAACCATTCTTATTATTATAGGCGGAATTGGTTATATAGTAATAAGTGATTTACATTCTTACAAAAGGACAAAAAGACTTCTTTTACATACAAAAATAGTATTAGTTACAACAATTTTTCTCATAATATCATCTACTGTTTTAATTTTTTGGCTTGAATATAAAAATCCTATGACAATTGGAGCATTGTCACTTAAAGGTAAAATTTTAGCTGCTTATTTTCAGGCTATAACCCCGCGAACAGCAGGTTTTAATACTGTTGATATATCAGTTCTTAATGCACCGGTTTTATTATTGATTATCGGACTTATGTTCATAGGTGCTTCACCATCGGGTACAGGCGGCGGAATAAAAACAACTACTTTTGCTACTCTTTTTGCAGCCATAAGGGCGACCTTTAAGAACAGGAAGAATGTTTCTTTATTCAAACGGTCCATTTCTTCGGAAATTGTTCAAAAATCTTTTATTTTGACATTACTATCTTTCATTTTTGTTTTAGGCATAACTTTTACTTTACTTGTTACTGAAGGTAAGGACTTTTTAAGGACACTTTTTGAAGTAGTTTCTGCTTTTGCTACATGTGGATTATCCGCAGCATTAAGAACTCCACTTTCTTTTTCATCATTTTTTACTCCATTGGGCAAGTTTTTAATAATAATTGCTATGTTTGTCGGTCGATTAGGTCCTTTAACAATTGCGGTTGCAGTTATGGAAGAAAACAGTAATAAAAAATATTATTACGCAGAAGATAAAATTGCTGTCGGTTAGGGGGCAGTGAAAAAGTGAATAGTTATAAAGTCACTAAATAACTGTTCTTAATTATGAAACAAGTAGCAGTGATCGGGCTTGGAACTTTCGGTGTGGCAGTTGCAAAGGAACTTTCTGATAAAGGAGTCCAAGTATTAGCTATTGATACAAACGAGCAGAAAGTACAAGATATTTCTACATTTGTAACACAATCAATTGTTGCAGATTCTACTGATGAGAAAACGATGAAAGAATTAGGATTACATGATTGCGAGACAGTGGTTGTTGCTACAGGGGATAATCGTGAAGCAAGTATTATGACTACCTTAATATTGAAAAAATTAGGCATAAAACATATTATAGTAAAAGGACTTGACCCGCTGCATTCAAGAGTACTCCAAAAGATTGGTGCTGATAGAATTGTTTTTCCGGAAAGAGATATGGGAATAAAACTTGCTGAAATGCTGATATCACCCAATATTATAGAAGAGATAGAACTTTCACCTGAATATAATTTAGCTGAAATAATAGTTCCTAAAGAATTTATTAATAAAACGATTAAAGATTTGGATATCAGAGCTAAGTATAAATTACATATTATAGGAATAAAAAGGAAAATACCATATGTAAAAGATGATGGTGATACCGATTTCAAAGAGGAATTGATTATTGCTCCTTCTGCATCAGATATTTTACAGGATGGTGATACAATAGTTATTATTGGGACTTATACTGATATCGATAGGGTGAAAAAGATATGAAAGATAAAGATTCAAGTTTAGAAATTGATTCAAAAAATGAAATTGATTTGATTGAGATGGGCAAGTTTTATTTTTTGAGTGAAAAATATGATGAGGCAATTTCGGAATTTGAAAAGGTTATAAAAATAAATCCTAAAAGTGCGGATGCATATTTTAACATGGGGATTGTCAAGGAAGCTAAGAATGATATTGATGGTGCAAAGAAAATGTTTGAAAAAACCCTTGAAATAAAGCCGGACCATAAAACGGCAAAAAAACATCTTGATAAGCTGGTAGGAATATGAAAGACATTGAAAAAGAAGCACTCGAAGAGATATCTAAATCTCAAACAATAGAAGAGATAGAAAAAATCCGGATTAAGTATTTGGGCAGGAAAGGTATAGTTACTGAAGAATTGTCTAATCTTTCAAAATTATCTTTAGAAGACAAAAAAACTTTTGGTAAGAAACTGAATATCTTAAAGCAAAAATTAAGCGATATAATTGAAGAACGTATAGTTGAAATAAATAAAAAGAAAACAACAACTAACAACTCGGAAGATTTAATTGATGTTACGCTTCCGGGGAAACCTTTTATAATAGGTAAAATTCATCCTATCACACAGATAATGTCCGAAGTGAAAAATATTTTTTTAAGCCTTGGTTTTAAAGTTGCAACGGGACCTGAAATTGAAACTGATTATTATAATTTTACAGCTTTAAATATTCCAAAAGATCATCCATCGAGAGATATGCAGGACACTTTTTATATAGAAGGGAAAGACGATTTGCTTTTAAGAACACATACTTCACCGGTTCAGATACATGTGATGGAAAAACAGAAGCCGCCTGTAAGAATAATAGCACCTGGTAAGGTTTATAGACACGAGGCTGTTGATGCTTCACATTCATTTACATTTCATCAGGTTGAGGGTCTTGCTGTTGATGAGGATATTACTTTTGCTGATTTAAAAACGCTGCTTGAAATTTTCGTCAAAAGGATGTTTGGAGTTGATGTATTATCACGATTTAGACCAAGTTATTTTCCTTTCACAGAACCATCTGCTGAAGTGGATATACAATGTTTGATTTGTAAAGGTAAAGGTTGCAGTGTTTGTAAACAGAGCGGTTGGCTTGAGTTGCTGGGTTGCGGAATGGTGAATCCTAAGGTTTTTGAATTCGTGGGTTATGATGCTAAGAAATATTCAGGTTATGCTTTTGGCATGGGTATTGAACGTATCGCCATGTTGAAATATGGTATTGATGACATGCGTCTTTTCTATGAGAATGAACTGGATTTTCTTAAACAATTTTAAGGCATATGGAGGTATTATGGGAAAAATTAAATCTTTGGAATTTGCACTTGATTTCGAAATAAAAGGAACAATACTTTATCTTAAGATTGCTAAAAAAACTAAAAATATACTATCTAAACAGCTTTTTTATTCGTTGGCATCACAAGAAGTTAATCATGCTAAAGATGTGGAAGAGATATATGAACAAATAAAAGTAAATAATAATTCTGAATTAGATATGTCGAAAAGTGTTTTTTCTATTGAAAAAGAAATTAAGGAATATTTTATTCGGGCAAAAAACATAGATTTAAAAAAAGATTCTGAAAATGTTTTCGGTTATGATATTGCAATGGAAATGGAAAAAAAGGGTTACAGTGCATATGCTAATTTTCGCGAGAACGCTAAAAATGATTTAGAAAAAGATTTTTTCGGACAATTAATGAAACAAGAGAAAGAACATTTGGATTCATTGAGCAATGTTTATTTTTATTTAACAAAAACTGGCGATTGGTTTCAGGAAGAAGAGAGTAAAACATGGAGCTGGATGAATTTATAAATATGGAACAAAATAGAAAAAAAATAATCGAAGCAGTAAATAAAATATCTTATGGGCTTTATGTGATAACATCAGTAAGTAGCGACGGTCGCATAAATGGTCAAATAGGCAACACTGTTTTTCAGATAACGTCAGTGCCTTTACGGGTAGCCATTGGAATAAATAAGAAAAATTATACTTATGAACTTATTAAAGAAAGCGGTGTTTTTGTGATAAATATATTAAAACAGAGCCAGTTAGAATTGGTTTCTCTTTTTGGGCTTAAATCCGGGCGCGATATTAATAAATTTGAAAATGTTAAATATAACCTCTCTACTGTAAAAGCACCTATTTTAGACGATATTCTTGCCTGGATGGAATGTAAAGTTATATCAGAGATGTTTATTGATTGTGGCACACATATGATAATTGTTGCGGATGTTATTAATGGTGATGTTGTCGCTTCTGATGAACCGTTATTGTACAAGTTTTACAGAGATAGTAAAATAAAAAAGTAATTAAAAGGCTATGTTTGAAAAGTGTCCCGGTCAATCGACAAGAAATCTAAAAGTAGGAATATATAAATGTTCTTATTGTGCTCAGGAAGTTGAAATATTTTCTGATGAGTTTCGGGTCAAGTGTCCAAAATGCAAAAAGTTTGTTTTTAAAGATAAAATCCCGTCTTGTATCGAATGGTGCAAGTCTGCAAGAGAGTGTATCGGAGCAGAAAGATGGGATAAAGTTAAAGATATTTTAAAGGAGAATAAGAATGGAATTAAAAGGAAGTAAAACAGAAAAAAATCTTTTGAAGGCATTTGCAGGTGAATCGCAGGCAAGAAATAGGTATACTTATTTTGCATCTGCTGCAAAAAAAGAAGGTTACGAACAAATTTCATCTCTTTTTATTGAAACAGCAGAAAATGAAAAAGAACACGCTAAGATATTTTTTAAATATCTATCAGGTGGCGATGTGGAGATTACAGCGAGTTATCCCGCGGGTATTATCAAATCAACAGAGGAAAATTTACTTCATGCCGCTGTAGGTGAAAATATGGAATGGACAACTATTTATTCGGATTTTGAAAAGACAGCAAAAGCTGAGGGATTTAATAATATTGCTGAATCATTTAATCAGATAGCTAAAGTGGAAAAATTTCATGAGGAAAGATATCGAATTCTTGCTAAACAGCTGCAAGGGAATAGTTTATTTAAAAAGGATAAAATCGTAAAATGGCACTGCCGCAACTGCGGTTATATTTATGAAGGCAAAGAATCGCCGAAGGAATGTCCGGCCTGCAAACATCCACAAAGCTATTATGAAGTATTATCAGAAAATTATTAATGGAAAATATAATTAAAGAATATTTGGAACAGAAAAACATCGCAGTTATTGGTTCTTTTTGTTCAAAAGACAAGATAGCATATAAGATATTTTTAAAACTTATAGAAAAAGGTTACAATGCTTTTCCTGTAAATCCGGCTTTGTCGGAAGTGGAAAATATTAAATGTTATCCTACTATAAATGATATTTCGTATCCTATTGATGCTGTAGACATAGTAACTCCGCCGAAAGTTACCGAACAAATAGTCAAGGATTGTAAAGGAAAAAATATAAAATATGTATGGATGCAGCCGGGCGCGGAAAATGAAGCCGCATTGAAATTCTGTTTTGATAACGGGCTGAAAGTCATACATAATGTTTGTTTGATGTTAAATATAAATTGATTTATAAGGATGGTAAGAAATATGAATGAATTAAGATGTGCAAGAATCTCTGAAATATTAAAAGCAAGGATCTCTGAAGTTATAATTAGGGATTTGCGCGATAAGATGGGTTTTACTACAATAACTGAAGTAAAAGTAACCCCTGATTTAAGGAATGCCACGGTTTCCTACAGTGTTTTAGGAAATGAAGATGAAAGAAAAAGAACAGCTATAGTTCTTGAAAATTACAGAGCGTATATTAATAAGCAAATAGGACAAGACCTTCATATAAAATATACCCCGGTAATCAGATTTGAGTATGACAACACACCTGCCCGTGCATCGCGTGTTTTTGAGCTTTTGAATCAAATTGAGGAGGAAAATCTTGAACGTACCGAAACAGTTTTTAAAAAACCTCGCCGATATAAAAAAAGTTCTAAAAAATCCAAAAAATAAAAGTTTTTTTATAACAGGTCACCAAAAACCGGATGGCGATACTATCGGTGCTGCACTTGTTATGTATTCGATTTTAAAACGTTTAAAAAAAGACGTTTTTTTATACAATTATGATCCGACCCCGTCTTTTCTGAAGTTTCTGCCCTATTCGGAAAAAATAGTAGTTACTCAAAAAGTTGATAAAAAATTCGATGTAGGTGTGTTTTTGGAGTGTTCGGAAATTTCCCGTTTTGGCAATATGATAGATGTAAAAAAAAATATAAAAACAGCGATAAATATCGATCATCACTTGTTTCAACAGGAGTGGGCGGATATTAACTGGTTCGACTCAACTTCTTCATCAGTTTCTGAAATGATTTATTATGTTTTTAAATATTTAAAAATGTCTTTAACAAAAGAAGAGGCAACTTTACTTTATACCGGAATAGTTACGGATACTTATAATTTCAGGCATGCCAATACTACATCTCAATCACATATTATAACTTCTGAACTTTTAAAATACGGTGTTGAAACTAATATAATTAATAAACATATTTATGGAACAAAAACGCTTAATGCTCTTCATCTATTAGGCATTGTCTTAACTAAGATAAAAATGAGTAGGTCAAACAGAATTGCATATACAACGATTACGGAAGATGATTTAAATAAAACAAAAACTACAATTGAAGATACGGAAGAAATTATTAATTATGCCGGAATGATTCCGAATGTTCAAGTATGGTTACTTTTTAAAGAAATGCATAAACAAAATTTAGTAAAAGTAAGTTTTCGCTCTGCAAAGGAAATAGATGTTAATAAAATTTCCAATAAGTTCGGTGGTGGCGGTCATAAAAATGCTTCCGGTTGTACGATTAATGGTAATTTGGATAAAGTTATAGACATTGTTATTGGTTATGTTGAAAGTGAATTAAATCATTAGCGAGTAAACCGCTTGTAATAAACTGCATAATTGGAATAACTAAATGGAAAATGTTCTTTTAATAAATAAGCCGTCAGGAATTACGTCATATGATGTTATAAGGATAATTAAAAGAAAACTTCATCCTAAGAAGATAGGACATGCAGGAACCCTTGACCCGCTTGCCTCCGGATTGCTAATTGTTTTAATTAATGAAGCTACAAAAGAATCAAACAAGTTTATGGAGATGAAAAAGAAATATTTTGTAAAGATGAGGTTGGGTATTAAGACAGATACCGGGGATTTGGCAGGTGTGGTAATAAAAAAATGTCGCGTGCCTGTGTTGGATAGGAAGAAAATATCAGCAGTTTTAAAAAAATATGAAGGTAAAATAAAACAAGTGCCTCATATCTATTCTGCGATAAAATATAAGGGTAAGAAACTTTATGAATATGCAAGAGCGGGAATAAATATAAAAATAAAACCAAGGATGATTCAGATTTACAAAATCAAGCTTTTGAATTTTAATGAAGAAGAAATTGTAATGAATGTTACTTGTTCAAAAGGAACTTATATAAGAAAATTAGCTGAAGATATTGGGGAAAGACTTAAGACTTGTGCCGTTGTCAGTCAGCTAATAAGAGAAGGTATCGGGAAATACTCAATTGACGAAGCAATTAGTTTAAATAGTTTATAGTATCCTATTTTTAAGCTAATACGCGCGAATAAATGCGAATAATAGAAATATCGCGAATATCACGCTAATATTAGTAATAAGTTCGTATTTTCAAGCAAAGAGAGAGCTGTTTTATGGAAAAAGAAATAGTTACTATAGGGATGTTTGATGGTGTTCATTTAGGACATCAAAGAATGTTAAAAACAGTGGTTGAATATGCTAAAAATAAAAAACTAAGAAGCGTTGTATTAACTTTTGATAATATTCCAAAAAATAATTATGGAAATCTTTCCACCTTAAAGGAAAAAATAAAACTTATAAAATCCATTGGTATAAAAACAGTAAAGATTATTTATTTTCAAAAAGTTAAAAACCTTTCACCTGTCGGTTTTTTAAAGAAATACCTTAAAAATTATTCCGCTATTGTAGTTGGATATAACTTTAGATTTGGTAAAAATAAAGAAGGTAATATAAATACAATAAAACAATTTTATGAAAATACGATGGGAGTAAAACCACAAGCGGTTCACACGCTTGTGGTAAAACCGGTAAAGTATGAAAGCAAAATAATTTCATCTACAAACATAAAAGAATTGTTGATTTCAGGGGAAATTGAGCGTGTAAATAATTTACTAAGAAGAAGGTATGATTTCGAGGGTAATGTTATTAAAGGCTGGGGTTTAGGAGCAAAACTCGGGTTTCCTACAGCAAATTTAAAAGTGAATAATAATAAAATGTTGCCTGAAGGAATTTTTATAGCCAATGTCAAAGTAGGCAAGAGAAAATACCAGGCAATAGCATACATAGGCAAAAGACCTACATTCGGATTGCATAAAAAGACTATAGAAATATATATAATTAACTTTTCAGACAAACTTTATAATAAGAAGTTGACTATAGAATTAATCTCAAAAATAAGAAATGACGAAAAGTTCCCTACTGTTGAAAAACTTGTTAAAAGAATTGAAGATGATATTAGAATTGCTAAGATATATTTTAAAACATATAGACAAAAGTGAGTGTTAATATTATGAAAAAAATATTGTGTATATTCGGAACAAGACCTGAAGCCGTAAAAATGGCACCTGTTGTAAAACAGCTGAAAGCCAATTCTAAAAGATTTAAAGTTAAGGTATGTGTGACTGCCCAGCACAGGTATCTTTTAGACGATATTTTAAGAACATTTGAAATAGAACCTGATTATGACTTGAATATAATGACAGATAATCAAACGCTTTTTCATATAACTTCTACTGTGCTTAACCGTTTAGAACCAATTCTTATATCAGAAAAACCGGATTTAATTCTTGTTCATGGTGATACAACAACTACTTTTGCATCCACGATATCTTCTTTTTATAGAAAAATTCCTATCGGGCATGTTGAATCAGGTCTTCGTTCGTATGATAAATTCAACCCTTATCCGGAAGAGGTTAATCGCCGGTTAACAGATGCAGTCTGTGATATACATTTCTGTCCTACTTTAACTGCTAAAAGAGCACTTGTTAAAGAAAACATAAATACAAAAAATATTTTTATAACCGGAAATACGGTTATAGATGCGCTATATATGATTTTGAAAAAGAAGCATAAATTTCAAAATCAAATATTAAAAGAATTGTTTAATTCTCAACTCTCAACTTTAAACTCTAAACTAATACTAGTTACCGCACATCGCCGTGAGAATTTCGGTAAACCCATTGAAAATATTTGTAAAGCAATAAAACGGATTTCGTATAGATTTCCTACTTATAGTATTATTTATCCTGTACATCCTAATCCGAATATAAAAGCAGTGGTTTATAAGTTATTAAATAAGATAAAAAATGTATACCTTATTGAACCGCTCAACTATCTTGATTTTACAAATCTTTTAAGGATATCATATCTGGTTTTAACGGATTCAGGGGGGTTACAGGAGGAAGCGCCTGCTTTGGGTAAGCCCGTACTTGTAACAAGATATGTGACAGAAAGACCTGAAGCAGTTAAATCGGGTACCGTAAAGATTGTAGGACCTGATGAACATAAAATATTTAATGAAGTTTCAAAGCTTATTATTAATAAAAAATATTATGAAAAAATTGCCAAAAGTGTAAATCCGTATGGTGATGGGTTTGCTGCTTTAAGAACTGTTGAATATATTGAGTTTTATTTTGGATTGAGGAGCAAGAGACCGGCTGAATTTTATGTCAGAACTAAAAAAATATAAAAAAGGGAAACATATTTATACGAAGTGGGGTCCCAACATAAAGGAGGTAAAGAGTATGCCGGAAGAAAATGTTCAAAAACAGGTCCAGATACAGATTGAGATAGATGATGCAACAGCTCAAGGATTATATTCTAATCTTGCGCTTATTACACATAACGATATGGAATTCGTTTTTGATTTCACTTATGTACAACCACAGCAGCCTAAAGCAAAAGTCAGGGCCAGGATAATTTCAAGTCCGGTACATGCCAAGAGATTTTTGCAGGCGCTTTCCGAAAATATTAAAAAATATGAAGATAAATTTGGAACGATAAAAGTTTCAAGTGAATTAGACCGAAAAATTGGATTTGGAAATGCCTAATTGTAATGTAGATAGAAATCTGAAAGAATGTAAATGCACGTACAATTCCTGTTCAAGGAGAGGAAAGTGCTGCGAATGCGTGGCATATCACTTAAAAAACAGCGAATTGCCGGGCTGTTTCTTTTCTAAAGATTTGGAGAAGACATATGACAGGTCTATAGAAAAATATATAACTCAATATAAAAAATGAATATTGTAATTGTCGGTGCCGGTGCAATGGGGACACTTTTTGCGGGATTTTTGGCAAAAGGCGGAAATAATGTCACGGTTTTAGCAAGAGATAAAAAAAAAGAAATAATCCTTAAAAAAAAAGGAATAAAAATTACAGGACTATCTAAATTCTTCATATCACCCGCAAAAGTGCGGATTACTTCGCTGCCCGATTCTGTAAGTTCCCAGGATTTAATAATAATTTTTGTAAAATCTTATGATACAAGTTCAGTAATTCCATCAATAAGAAAAATGATGGGTAAAAACACAGTTGTATTAACCCTTCAGAATGGTTTAAGAAATTATGAGAATATTTCAAAATATATCACTAAAAACAGAATAATACGAGGGGTGACTTTAGAATCAGCAATATTTGTTAAATATGGAGAAGTTATTCATACGGGGAAAGGTGATACAATAATTGATAAAAATGATAATATACTATCAAAGAGGATCTGCAATATTTTTAATCATTGCGGTATAAAAACAAGTCTAAGTAAGAGTATTGATTCGGTAATATGGTCAAAACTTATTTTGAATTGTGCAATAAACCCTGTTGCTGCTGTTACAGGTGTTAAAAACGGAGAGATAGCTAAAAATAAAAATTACAAAGAGGTAGCGGTAGAATCAGGGAAAGAGGTTATGAAAGTAGCGAAAGTGCTGGGAATTAAAATATTATTTTCAAAAATTTCAGAAAAGATTGAAAAAGTATGCAGTTCAACTTCCCGAAATATAAATTCAATGCTTGCGGATGTTGTTGCTAGTCATAAAACAGAAATTGATTATTTAAATGGTGCGGTAGTAGATATTGCTAATAAGATTAAAGTAGAGGTTCCAGTTAATAAAGCACTTCTTAAAATGGTAAAAAAGTTGGAGAAGAAATGATTTTAGAGATAAAAATTATTCCTAATGCTAAAAAGAACGAGATAAAAAAAGAAGGAGATAAATATAAGATTTACATAACTGCACCTGCAGTTGAGGGAAAAGCAAATAAAAAGTTGATAGAATTTTTATCTGAAAGTTTTAATGTTAGAAAAAACAGTATTTTTATTAAAAGAGGTGAAAAATCCAGACATAAGGTAATTCAGATTGTTGGAATTTGAATTAAGGAGAGTATATGCCGGATAAAGAAGAAGATACAGACCAACAATATGAGCACATTTCAAAACAGGTGAAAAACATGGTTACATGTGAATTCAGGGATATACTTGATTTTGTAAAAAAACCATGGAAGCTTATATGGGCTAACTTTTTGATAGGTGTTGCTAGAGGAGTAGGGTTGCTTCTTGGCATGACTATTATTGGTGCTATTGTTGTAACGTTAATAATTCTTATATTACATAAAATGGTAGATATGCCGCTTATAGGAAGTTTTGTTGCCAGGATAATAACTGAAGTCAAACACCAGTTAGCAAGTATACCAAGATAATAAATATCTTTTGTTAAAAAACAAAATAACGGATAATAATATAGAAATTCGCTTAAATGGGATTAAGCGAATTTTTTTTATTGAAAATATTAAGTAATTTTGTATAATACTATTATGATAATTTCATTAAAATGGCTGTCGGATTTTATTGATGTTGATATTGATGCCGAAAAATTATCTTCCCTTCTTACAATGTCAGGGATTGAAACTAAACCTGTTAAATGTGTTTCAATTGATAGAAATGTTGTTGTTGTAAAAATCTTATCAATAGAAAAACATCCTAATGCAGATAAGCTTTCAATATGCAGTGTTACCGACGGTCAGAAGAATTACAAAATTGTTTGCGGTGCTAAAAATATGAAAGTTGATGATATTGTACCGCTGGCAAAAATTGGGGCAAAGTTGCCAGCAGGTGAAATAAAAAAAGCTGTGCTTCGCGGGGTTGAATCAGAAGGTATGCTTTGTTCAGAATCTGAACTTAAAATTGGTAATGATTCATCCGGGATTTTGCTTCTGCCTCCGGATGTAAATCTTGGTGTCCCGATTAATGAATATCTGAATAAGGATTCTTATGTTGAAACTGAAGTTACAATAAACAGGGGTGATTGTTTATCGGTTTTTGGAATTGCAAGGGAGATTTCCGCAATACTAAATAAAAAATTAAAGAAAGAGATAGGGGATTATGATATTAAAGTAGAGAATATTTTTCCCGTAGTTGTAGAAAATACGAAAGATTGTCCTCGATATGTTGGATTTATTATAAAAAATATAAAAGTAGGAAAATCTCCGCAATGGCTTATTGACCGTATAGAAGGTTGTGGTTTAAGAACAATAAATAATGTTGTTGATATTACAAATTATATTCTATTTGAATATGGACAACCGCTGCATGCATTTGATATTGAAAAAATAAAGGGAAAAATTGTTATCAGAAATGCTAAAAAGGATGAGAAGATTTTAGCACTTGATAATAAGGAATATAGTCTTGATGAAGAAATGCTTGTGATTGCCGATGAAAAAGACCCTATTGCTATTGCAGGTGTAATCGGTGGTGAGCCTACAGCCGTTTCTGAAAATACTAAAAATGTATTTTTAGAAGTAGCATGTTTTAATCCTATTTCTATACGCAAAACCTCAAAAAAACTTGGAATTTCCACAGATTCGTCTTATAGATTTATAAGAGGGGTCGATATGGAAAATATTTCAAATATAGGAATGATAGCATCGGAAATGATTAAAAAAAATTGCAGCGGCGAAATTTCCGGCGGTATGATTGACAAATATTCAAATAAAAAAGAATTAATTAAAATAGAACTTGATGCCGACAGGGTAAATAAAATATTAGGCATAGATATTTCAATTGATGCAATAAGGGATATTCTATCCCGCCTTGGTTTTTCTTGCTTCTTGCCTGCCTCGCCAATGTTTAGTGGCGGGCTTCCTGTCCCCTATTTACTTTCTGTAACCGTTCCTTCTCACAGGAACGATGTCAAAACAGATTTTGATTTAATAGAAGAAATCGTTCGTATTTTTGGTTATGATAAAATAAAAACAAGCGATAAAATAACATTCAGAACAGATATTGTTTTAAATAAATCAGAAAAGGTTATAGATAAAGTAAGAAATACTGCAGTGTCAGTGGGATTTTATGAAACGATTAATTATAATTTTATATCTAAAGATGACTTTGCTGTTTTTACGTTGGCAGAAGGCGCAAGAAAAGTTGCCAATCCTATATCTTTAGAAGAACCGTTTTTGTCAATATCGCTTATCCCAAGACTGGTAAAAACTGTGGTAAGAAATATTAATAGAGGTAATAAAGATATAAGAATATTTGAGATTGGAAAGGTTTTTGGGGAGGAAGAAAAAACATTTTTTTCAGGATGTATTTTAGGTTCGGAATATGACTGGTGGAAAGAAAAAGCTGTTGCAGTAGATTTTTATTTTTTAAAAGGTTTTATTGAGAGACTATTCAGGGAAATTGGGGTTAAGTCATGGGAGTATAAAAAATCTGACAAAGAAATGTTTCAGCAAAATCAGTCAGCAGATATTTTAATAGAAAACAATAATGTCGGAAGTTTTGGATTGCTCAATGTTGAAGTAATAAAAAAACAAGATATTAAAAATGATTGTTTATATGTTTTTGAGTTGGATTTAGATAAGCTTATTTGTTCTGCCGGTTTTGAGAGGAAATACGTACATATTCCCAAATATCCGTTTATAGAAAGGGATATTTCAATTGAAGTATCTCAACAGTATCCTGCAGTAGAAATATGTAATGCTATAAAAGAAAAAGCGTCTAATATTCCTGTTGATGTGAGCGTATGTGATTTTTATACCGGAAAACAAATTAAGGAAGGATATAAATCACTTACTTTTAGAATAAGATTTAGATTATCAGACAGGACATTAAAAGATGAAGAAGTGGATGTGGTTGTAAAAAAGATTGTTTTACAACTTGAAAATAAATTCCAAACAAAATTAAGGTAAAAATACTTAACAAGTAAAATAAACAAAATCTCCTGCCAAATAGTTCAAACCCTTTATCTGTCTGCACATTTTATTTTGCAATACCTACACAATACAGTTTCTTGATTTTTCTTAAAAATTGGGTATAATTTTCATATAAGATTGAATAAAATCCACTTACCCTCACCTTTTCTTTTCACTATAGTGGAGAGGATAAAAAATGAGTGATTAAACAGATACGTGTGATAAAAAATAAATTATGAAAAAAGAAGATAATTCAAATGGTGGAAATCTTGGTTTTGAGGAAAAACTGTGGAAAGCAGCTGATAAACTGCGGAACAATATGGATGCTGCTGAGTATAAACATATTGTATTAGGATTGATTTTTCTTAAGTATATCTCCGACGCATTCGAAGAACATTATCAAATACTTGTAAAAGAAGTTTCTAATCCAAAAAGCAATCAATATATAAAAGAACCCGAAGTGCGTTATGAGACAATTGAAGACAGAGACGAATATAAAGCCGTAAACGTGTTTTATGTCCCGGAAAAAGCCCGCTGGTCACGCCTACAGAAAAATGCAAAACAACCCACAATAGGTAAAATCATAGATGACGCAATGTATGTTATAGAAAAGGAAAATCCAACCCTTAAGGGTGTTCTTCCTAAAAATTATGCAGACCCTAAACTTGATAAACAGCGTCTTGGTGAACTAATAGACCTTATAGGTACAATTAGTTTAGGAGATTACGAAAATCGCAGTAAAGATATTTTGGGTAGAGTTTATGAGTATTTCTTAGGGCAGTTTGCAGATTCGGAAGGTAAACGAGGCGGGCAATTTTATACTCCGCGGAGCATAGTGCAATTACTTGTGGAAATGATGGAGCCATATAAAGGTCGTATTTTTGACCCGTGTTGTGGTTCCGGTGGTATGTTCGTTCAAAGCGAAAAATTTGTAAAAGCACACGGTGGTAAATTAGGTGATATTGCTATCAATGGACAGGAATCCAATCAAACCACATGGCGTCTCTGTAAAATGAACTTAGCAATCCGTGGTATAGATGCAAATATAATGTGGAATAATGAAGGCAGTTTCTTAAAAGATGAACATAAAGATTTAAAAGCAGATTTTATATTAGCCAATCCACCATTTAATGACAGTGATTGGAAGGGCGAGCAATTAAGAGATGATGTGAGATGGAAATACGGTGTCCCTCCGACAGGTAATGCCAACTTCGCATGGGTTCAGCATTTTGTTTATCATCTATCGCCAAAAGGTATTGCAGGCTTTGTATTAGCAAACGGTTCTATGTCTTCTAACCAGTCAAATGAAGGTGAAATAAGAAAAAATATGCTTGAGTCAGACATAGTGGATTGTATGGTTTCTTTGCCATCACAACTTTTCTACAATGTAATGATACCCGCCTGTCTTTGGTTTATTGCTCGCGATAAGAAAAATCACAAATTCAAAGACAGAAGGGGCAAAGTTCTTTTCATTGATGCTCGGAAAATGGGCGTAATGATAGACCGCAGGCACAGGGAATTAACTGAAGAAGAGATAAATAGAATTGCTGATACATATCATGCATGGCGGGGAGAAGGTAAACCCGCCACTGGGACGTCGGCGGGCAAGTATAAAGATGAAAAAGGTTATTGCAAATCGGCAACACTTGAAGAAATAAAATCACAGGGTTATATTTTGACACCCGGTAGATATGTAGGCACCGAAGAAGTGGAAGAAGATAAAGAAAAGTTTAATGAAAAAATGAAACGACTTACCAAAGAACTTTCAGAACAGTTTGAAAAATCCGAAGAACTTGAAAAAGAAATAAAGAAAAATTTAAAAGGACTGGGATATGAAATCTAATTTAGTATTTGATAAGGAATACAAAGTTTGGCTTGCTGATTTAAAAGCAAAAGTCCGTAACGCCCAGATTAAAGCAGCGGTAAAAGTTAATTCAGAAATGCTCTCCTTTTATTGGGAGCTTGGTGCAGATATTGTGGCTAAACAGGCAAACACCAAATGGGGTGGCGGTTTTCTAATTCAGCTTAGCAAGGATTTAACAGCAGAGTTTTCGGATATGAAGGGATTCTCACTTAGAAATCTTAAATATATCAAGCAATGGTATCAGTTTTATAGCCGGGGAAATGCGATAAGCCAACAGCCTGTTGGCTTAATTGGGCAACAGGCTGTTGCCCAATTGCCAATAAACAGAATTATCCAAAAGTCTGTCGGACAATTTGTGCAACAAGCCGTTGCACAAATCACCCAGATACCTTGGGGTCATAACATCGCAATTATAACAAAATGTAAGAATATAAAAGAAGCAATTTATTATGTTCAAAAAACAATTACGCACAATTGGAGCCGCTCTGTATTAGTTCACCAGATTGAATGGGGACTTTTCAAACGAGAAGGCAAGGCGGTTAATAACTTTTCTCTTACACTGCCTAAACCCCAATCTGACCTCGCCAAACAAACACTCAAAGACCCCTATATTTTTGACTTTTTAAGGTTAACCGAAGAATACAATGAAAAAGACATGGAGAATGCTCTTATTGAGCATATTGCAAAGTTTCTATTGGAATTAGGAACCGGTTTTTCTTATGTAGGACGGCAAATTCCATTGCGTGTAGGTGAAAGTGAATTCTACATAGACCTGCTTTTTTATCATATTAAATTGCGTTGTTATATCGTGATAGAACTAAAAACTGTGGTATTTCAACCGGAGTTTGCCGGAAAATTGAATTTTTATATTACTGCAGTAGACCGCCAGTTGAGAAGTGAATTCGACCAACCGACTGTCGGAATAATTATCTGCAAAACCAAAGATAAAGTGGTCGCTGAGTATGCTTTAAGCGATATTCATAAGCCAATTGGTGTTTCTGAATATCAATTAACACATTCTTTACCCAAGAAATTCAAATCGAATCTACCAACAATAAAACAAATTGAGAAAGAGTTGAGTAAAAGCACAAACAAAATAAAAAAATAGCAATGGCTAAAAAAGAAATAGAAATATGTTACTTGTGCGGTAATATGCTATCGGGTAAAGTAGATAAAGACCACGTTCCTCCGAAACAATTTTATGCGACCCGTGTTAGGAAGAAAGATTCCCCAAATTTATTTACTTTGCCGGTTCATCGCAAATGTCATGAACCATACCAGATAGATGAAGACTATTTTGTTCATTCTATAGCTCCATTAACAATGGAATCAGATACAGGAAGCGAAATTTGGAAGGATATTGTATGCAGAAGAAAGCGTCCCGCAGGTAGTCGTCTTCACAAAATGGTTTTTAAAGAATTTGAAACAAGGCCGTCAGGGCTTATTTTACCATATAATAAAGTACTAAAACGATTCAATGGCGAGCGTGTTTGGAGAGTGGTTTGGAAAATTACAAGAGGGTTATTTTTTAAAGAATGCGGACAGTTTCTTCCTGATAGAACACCGCGTATTAACAAGATTTACTCAGAAGGACAAAGACCTGATTTGGAGTTTGAGTATATACGTAATATCTCATCAAAAGGGCAGTATCCAGCAGTATTTGATTATAAATATATTATTATTCCCGAGTTAAATAAATTTCACTTCTGGGGTATGCTGTTCTGGGACAAACTTATTATGCAGATAGGTTTTCATGACCCGGGATGTTTTTGTAAAAAATGTAAGACAATCGCAACTAATTAAATACAATATGGAAAAGAATAAATTCAAACAAACAGAAATTGGTGCAATTCCCGAAGGATGGGAAGAATCATCTGTTGGAAATAATATTGAGTTAGTTTATGGTGATGGGCTTATAACAAGAGAGAGAAAAGGTGGTGATATATCGGTCTATGGTTCAAATGGTATTATTGGTCAGCATAATGAAGCACTTGTAAAAGGACCTGGAATTATTATTGGCAGGAAAGGCACTGTTGGACAAGTTACATTTTCAAAAACTGATTTTTGGCCTATTGATACAACATATTACGTAAAAACAAAAGGAGAAAACGACATATTGTTTTGGTATTATTTTCTTAAAACATTAAATCTTACTGAAATGAATAGTCATTCAGCAGTTCCCGGACTTAATCGTGATTACGTGTATGAAATAAAAAAACATATACCATCGTTCAATGAACAGCGGGCGATTGCAAAAATTCTTTCTGACCTTGATGAAAAGATAGAACTAAATAACCAGATGAATAAAACCCTTGAGTCAATAGCTCAGGCAATATTCAAGGAGTGGTTTATTGCTTTCCGTTTCCCCGACTATGAAAAAACAAAATTTAAAAATGGTTTACCTGATGGATGGGGGAAAAAAGAAATAAAAGACTGTGGTGATATTATTTGCGGAAAAACTCCTGCAACTATAAATAGAGATAATTATGGAGCAGATATACCGTTCATTACTATTCCTGATATGCGTAATTTTGTTTTTGTAATTAAAACAGAAAAAATACTTTCAAAACAAGGGGCTGATTTACAAAAAAATAAATATTTATCTGCGTTATCTGTCTGTGTCAGTTGTATAGCTACTCCAGGTTTAGTATCACTTACAAGTGAAGTTAGTCAGACAAATCAACAAATAAATAGCATTATTTGTAAAAAAGAAATTAGTCCATATTTTATGTATTTTTCTATGTTGAACAAAAGTGAAGAAATAAAAACTATGGGACTTGGGGGAACAGCTACATTGAATCTTAATACAGGAAATTTTGCGCGAATAAGTATTGTTGTTCCAAATGATTTCATAATGAAAAAGTTTCATAAGGTAATTGAGCCTATCATGCAGCAAATATTAGAGAATTTGCGAGAAAATAAAAAATTAAACGATATTTGTGATTCTCTTTTACCAAAACTAATGTCAGGAAAGATAAGAATAAAAAGGAGTGCAAATGCCTGAAATTAATTTACCTCAAACCGAAGCGAATACTTTGATAGCAATGGAAAAAGTAAAAGTCAATGATGTAAGTTGGGAATACCCTGGATATGGTGGACAAATACGCGTTCCTATAACTTCTGTAAACAAACGTGAGAACTTTATGCTTGATATTAGCAGAGGTAGAATTGACTTACTAAAAGGTTCATATCAAAATCGTGCACAACAAGTAGTAATACTTGTTAGATTAGATTTTGGTGGACAGCCTCATAGGAATCCTGATGGGCAAGAAATAGCATCACCACATTTACATTATTATCGTGAAGGATTTGGTGATAAGTGGGCAGTACCTTTGCCAATTGACAGATTCCCAAATATTTCTGATTTATGGCAAACCTTGAGCGATTTTATGATATTATGTAATATAATAGAACCACCGAACATAGAGAGGGGGTTATTTTCATGATAGACGAAATACAAAAGCTTTTGGATAATTACT
This sequence comes from Elusimicrobiota bacterium, assembly GCA_028718185.1. NCBI lineage: Bacteria > Pseudomonadati > Elusimicrobiota > Elusimicrobiota bacterium. The sequence goes on along the minus strand of JAQUMH010000001.1, from coordinate 49,806 downwards.
TAAATTGGTTGAAAGATAAAACAGCTTTACGTCAAGTAGAAGATTGGGTCGAAATAACGACTCCTTATTTGGATAGACACAATGATTATTTACAAATATATGTTAAGCGGGATAATAATGGTTATATTTTAACAGATGATGGCTATACCATTGCTGATCTTATGCAATCGGGCTGTGAATTAGATAGTAAAAAACGCAAGGATCTTCTTCTATTAACATTAAACGGTTTTGGCGTTAAAATGCAAGAAAAATCTTTAACTTTGCATGCTTCATCTGAAAACTTTTCATTAAAAAAGCATAATTTGGTACAGGCTATGTTAGCAATAAATGATTTATTTTATTTAGCTGCACCTATGGTTGCCAGTTTGTTTTTTGAAGATGTTACTTCTTGGATGAATATAAATGATATTAGATATACTCCGAGGATTAAATTTACTGGGAAAAGCGGTTATGACCATTTATTTGACTTTGTAATTCCTGCATCAAAAAGGCAACCGGAAAGAATTATTCAAACAATAAATAGACCCAATAAAGATACTGCACAAGCTCTTGCTTTTTCTTGGATTGATACCAAGGAAGTTAGACCTACTAATTCTAAAGCTTATGCTTTCTTAAATGATTCAGAACAAAAAACTATGCCTTCGGTTATTGAAGCACTGTTTAATTATGGAGTTAATCCAGTAATTTGGAGTGAGAGAGAAGCAATAAGGCAAGAATTAGTTTCATAAACATTGAAAAATATGCCACACATAATCACCGAATCGGAAATTGAACAGTTATCATTGGACATATTAAAAGAATTGGGATATAAGACACTTTATGGTCCGGATATTGCTGTTGATGGCACGAGACCTGAAAGAGATGATTATTTCAATTCTGTTTTGATTGAGCGGTTAATGGAAGCAATTGACAGGTTAAATCCACAGGTTCCAAAAACTGCCCAAGAAGAAGTCCTTAAAAAAGTATTGAGAGACAAAACCCCTAACCTGATTGTAAATAATCATAATTTCCATAAACTCTTGGTTAACGGTGTTGATGTTGAATATAAAAAGGTGGGAAAAATTGTTGGTGATAAAGTATGGCTTTTTGATTTTAAGAATATCAACAATAATGAGTTTTTAGCAGTAAATCAATTTACAGTTATAGAAAATAATAACAACAGGCGTCCCGATATTGTTATTTTTGTGAATGGTTTGCCGTTAGTTGTCATTGAATTAAAAAATCCTGCTGATGAAAACGCTACTATAAAATCGGCATTCAAGCAATTTGAAACCTACAAAACACAAATACCTTCCGTTTTCAATTACAACGAAATCCTTATAATAAGTGATGGCAATGAAGCAAGAGCAGGGACAATAACTTCTGATTGGGAGAGGTTTTTGCCTTGGAAAACAATTGATGGCACAGAAAAAGAACCGGCAACTGTTCCGCAGATAGAAGTGCTATTGAAAGGGATGCTGAATAAAAAAGTTCTTCTTGATTTAATTAGACATTTTATTGTTTTTGAAAATGAGCAAATTAAAACTTCCAAAAAGATAGCAGCATATCACCAATATTATGCGGTAAATAAGGCGGTTGAATCAACGATTAAAGCATCAAGTAAGAAAGGCGACAAACGGTGCGGTGTTGTGTGGCATACTCAGGGTTCAGGGAAAAGTTTAATAATGGCATATTATACCGGCAAACTTGTTCTTAGGATGGATAATCCGACTATTGTCGTTCTTACAGATAGAAACGATTTAGATGACCAATTGTATGGTACTTTTTGCAGGTGTCAGGAACTTTTAAGGCAAGAGCCGGTACAGGCAGAAACACGAGATGAACTTAAAGAATATTTAAAAGTTGCATCCGGTGGTGTTGTATTTACAACAATACAAAAATTTTTCCCTGAAGAAAATGCAAACCGTTTCCAATTGTTGTCTGAAAGACGAAACATAGTAGTTATTGCAGATGAGGCACACAGAAGTCAGTATGATTTTATAGATGGTTTCGCAAAGCATATGCGGGATGCATTGCCGAATGCTTCATTTATAGGATTTACCGGAACGCCTATAGAAAAAACTGACAGGAATACGATTGCAGTTTTTGGCGATTACATTGATGTTTATGATATTGAGCAGGCAGTTAAAGATGGTGCCACAGTCAGAATATTTTATGAAAACCGTCTTGCTAAACTTGAGTTAAAAGCAGAAGAGCGACCTAAAATTGACCCTGAATTCGAAGAAGTGACCGAATTCGAAGAAGTAAAGAAAAAAGAGAAGTTAAAAACAAGATGGGCTCGGCTTGAGGCAATCATTGGCAGTGAAAAAAGGATTAAACAGATTGCAAAAGATATTGTAGAACATTTTGAAGAGCGTCTAAAAGTGCTTGATGGCAAAGGAATGATTGTCTGTATGAGTAGGCGTATTTGTATTGAACTGCATAATGAGATTATAAAACTCCGTCCCGATTGGTATCACAAAGACGATGACAAAGGTTTTCTTAAAATAATAATGACCGGCTCTGCAAGTGATGATGTTGGTTGGCAGGAACATATAAGAAATAAACAGAGACGCAGAGAAATAGGCAACAGAATGAAAGATGACAGCGACCCGCTTAAGCTATCAATTGTGAGAGATATGTGGCTTACGGGATTTGATGTTCCTTGTTTGCATACGATGTATATTGACAAGCCGATGCGCGGGCACGGTCTTATGCAGGCGATAGCAAGAGTGAACAGGGTTTTCAAAGATAAGCCCGGTGGACTCGTGGTTGACTATTTAGGCATTGCAGCCGATTTGAAAGAAGCACTTTCAATCTATACAGAAAGTGGCGGAGAAGGGAAGCCCACTTTTGACCAGAGAGAAGCAGTTGCAGTTATGCTTGAAAAATACGAAATCGTTTGTGGCATGTTCGTCCCGCCTGTTGGCGAGGCAGGTAAATTTGATTATAAGAAGTTTTTCACTGTTGGTGTAAGAGAAAAGATGGGCATATTGGCTGAAGCGGCCGAATTTATATTAGGCAAGGAAAAAGAGAAGGGAAAAGAAAGATTTTTGAATTATGTCTCGCAGTTATCAAAGGCGTTTGCCCTTGCCGTCCCGAATGAAAAGGCACTTGAGATTAGAGACAATGTAGGTTTTTTTCAAGCGGTAAGGTCAAGAATTGCGAAGTTTGAAGTGGGTGGTGGTAAAACAGAAGAAGAACTTGATACGGCAATAAAACAGATAATATCAAAAGCAATTACTTCTGATAAAGTGATTGATGTATTTGAAGCAGCTGGGATTAAAAAACCGGATATTTCAATTCTTTCGGATGAGTTTTTGGCGGAAGTAAAAAATATGCCGCACAAAAATTTAGCGTTTGAACTTTTGAAAAAATTGCTGAATGACGAAATAAAAATAAGGACAAAAAGAAATCTAATACAGGGCAGGTCATTTGCGGAAATGCTGGAAAAGACGATTCGGAAATATCAGAATAAGGCAATAGAAACAGCAAGAGTTATAGAAGAACTCATTGAATTAGCAAAGAAGTTGAGGGATGCTGATAAACGGGGTGAGTTATTAAATTTAACTGAAGATGAACTTGCATTCTATGATGCTTTGGAAGTAAATGACAGTGCAGTTAAGGTTCTTGGAGATGAAATCTTGAGAACAATTGCAAGGGAACTGATAAAGACAGTGAGAAATAATGTTACTATTGACTGGACAATAAGAGAAAATATACAGGCAAATTTGAGGGTAATGGTAAAAAGAATTTTAAGAAAATATGGGTATCCACCTGATAAACAGAAAAAAGCAACCGAAACAGTATTGGAACAAGCAATTTTAATCGCCAAAGACTGGGCTGATAAATAGTATAGCCAATTTCGTTCAAATAATTATTATAAAAATAATCACCAAAAAGAGAGTTGACAAAATCAAATATTTTTGTATAATTTTTTAGTGTAATGGATAAGATTGGCAGTAAAGTTGCTTTGTTAAAAGAAAAAGTTAAAGGCATTTCGTTTAGAATAAGTGATTTGAAAAAAGAAAATCAGAAACTTAGAGACATGAATGAAGAATTACTTTCAAAGGTAAATATGTTTGAGGAGGAAAATAAAATGGTGCGAAAGTATGTTAAAGAAAGGGATATAATAAAAGGTAGAATAAAAAGTATTATAGAAAACATTGAGAGGGCGAAAATCTAATGACAAAAGAAAGGGTTTCTATAAAAATATTGAATAGTGAGTTTGATATTGAAACAGAAATGGAGCCCTTGTTTGTCAGCCAGCTTGCAAAATATGTTAATGAAAAATTGAATGAAGTAAGCAAAGAACAGAACACACCTGATACTTTGAAGATACTAAATCTTACACTTATTACATTAGCGGAGGAAGTTTTTGCGTTGAAAGAAGAAAAAGAAAATATTGAAACGGAATTAGATAGAAATGTTGATGAGTTGATTTTGCATTTAGAGTCAGCATTACGTTTGTGATATTATAATTTCCCTGCGGTGTTGGTGTTGAATAGACTGTTTTGAGCTTACAAGCACAATTTTGGGAATCTGCGTTTCTTGTAATTTTGGTTACTTGAACAGGATACCCACTTAGTAAGTAGTGCTTCAAACATTTTGTTCACACGGCATTCGCGGGGATTTTTTTATCCTATTACGCAGAATGCGTAAAGGATAAATCCGCCAACGGTTTAGTGGCGGATATTTCAGTAATTTTAGTATCTATATATGGACTTGTTTGAAAAAGAAAATATCAAAAGAAAAGAACCATTAGCATCGAGAATGAGTCCCAAGACACTTGATGATTTTGTGGGACAAGAAGATATTTTATCGGAAGGCAAGCTATTAAGAAGGGCAATTGTATCGGATAAACTTTCATCTGTTATATTTTACGGTCCTTCCGGTAGCGGAAAATCATCTTTAGCAAAGATTATCGCTAATATGACATCGGGATATTTTCAGGAAATAAGCGCTGTTATAAGCGGTGTAGATGATTTAAGAAAAACAATTAATACAGCGAAAAATAGAGATAAAAAAACTATTTTGCTTATTGACGAAATACATCATTTTAACAAGTCGCAACAAGATTGTCTTCTGCCTTATGTAGAAAAAGGAGTAATCGTTTTGATTGGAATCACAACTGAAAATCCATATTTTTATATTAACTCTGCACTTTTGTCAAGATCACAGGTTTTTGAATTTAAAAAGCTTTCAGAAGATAATTTAGAAAATATTCTACAAAGTACCGGGTTAAAATTAAAAATTATATTTTCAGTAGAAGCTAAAAATCATTTAAAAAAATATTCAGAAGGAGATGCCAGGCGGCTTTTGAATGCTGTTGAGATAGGTTTTGAAACGACAAAGAAAAATAAAGAAGGTTTTGTTGAATTTTCTTTAGATGTTGCAGTAGAATCCATTCAAAAAAAGGTTGTTGTCTATGATAAAAAAGGAGATGGTCATTATGATACCATTTCTGCATTTATTAAATCTATGCGTTCCGGTAAAGCAGATGATGCTCTTTATTGGCTTGCAAAAATGTTAGTTGCCGGTGAAGATCCTAGATTTATAGCAAGGCGGCTCGTAATTTTTGCCAGTGAAGATGTTGGTAATGCTGACCCGATGGGATTAGTTTTAGCAGCATCAGTTCTTAAAGCAGTTGATTTTGTCGGTATGCCTGAAGCAAAGATTTCACTTTCTCAGGTAACGATATATTTGTCTTTAGCAAAAAAATCCAGAGAAGCATATTCTAAAATATTTGAAAAAATTGAAAAGATAGAAAAAGAAAGAATTGTTGATGTTCCGGAAGAACTTAAAAATAAGTAAATGAATAAACAGGATATCAGGAAAAAAATATTAGCAATAAGAGAAGAAATTAATAAAAAGGAAGTAGATGTAAATAGTGAAAAGATATTAAAAAAACTTTTTAAGCTAAGGGAGTTTTGCGATGCCAGAAGAGTATCGTTTTACGTATCTTTTAAAAACGAGGTTGATACTCGTAAGATGATAGAAAGTTCATTAAAATTAAAGAAGGACGTTTTTTTACCCAAAATTGTGAAAAATAAGTTAATGCTTGTTAAAATTAAAGATTTAAAAAATTTAGTTTCAGGTAAATATGGGATTTTAGAACCGGAAACTAAAGGTAATAATCTTAAAAACAACTTTAATTTAGATGCAGTGATTGTTCCGGGTGTAGTATTTGACAAACAATGTAATCGAATTGGTTTTGGTAAAGGATATTTTGACAAGTTTTTAAAAAATATTTCTACGGTAAAGATTGGTTTGTCGCACAGTTTTCAGGTTTTGAAAAGGATACCGGTTTCAGAAAAAGATGTTCCGATGGATTTTGTAATTACGGAAAAACGAATTTTCAGGCGAAATGCTTGTATTTGTAACAACGAATAAAAAGGAGGAAAAATGGATAATATTTTAATGGTTTTAGCGGCTTCGATTATATGTTTGATTGTTGGATATTTCATTAGAGTTTCTATTGCCAAAAAAAGTTTAAAATCGTCCGAAACTTTAGCTAAGAAAATTATCACGGATGCAGAAAAAAATGCTGAAGCGAAGAAAAGGGAAGGAGAATTATCAATAAAAGAAGAGATGCATCGTCAGCGCCAGGAATTTGAAGCACAGACAAAAATAAGACGGCAGGAATTGTCAAATCTTGAAAGGCGTCTTTTGCAAAAAGAAGAAAATCTTGATAAAAGATTTGAAATTATCGAGAAAAAAGAAAGAGATATTGTAAAAAAAGAAACCGAAATTAATTCGAAATCTAAAATAATAGAATTAGAACTTATTAAATTGAACCAGCAGAAAGATGAACAAAAAAAGATACTTGAGAAAATATCTCAAATGACAGGTGATGAAGCAAAGAAAGTTTTAATGAAGATTATGGAAGAAGAAGCTAGAAAAGAAGCAGCTGTTTTAACAAAAAAATTAGAACAGGAAGCAAGAGAAACAGCTTCAAAAAAAGCAAAAGAGATACTGGCGATTGCAATTCAACATTGTGCGAATACCTATACACAGGAAATAACTGTATCTACTGTCCCATTACCAAATGACGATATGAAAGGAAGAATAATTGGAAGGGAAGGTAGAAATATACGCGCATTTGAACAGGCGACAGGTGTTGATTTAATAGTTGATGATACGCCGGATACTATTACTTTATCAAGTTTTGACGGGGTTAGAAGAGAAGTTGCAAAAATATCGCTTGAACGATTAATGGCAGATGGAAGAATTCACCCCACTAGAATAGAAGAAGTTGTTAATCAAGTGAAGAAGGAAATGGACGAAAATATAAAAGCAGCAGGAGAAGATGCATCCTTAGAGGTAGGTATTACAAATTTGAATCCTGAAATTACAAAACTTATCGGTAAATTGAAATACAGAACATCTTATGGTCAGAACCAGCTGTCACATACTCTTGAAGTCGCAAATATAGCAGGTTATCTTGCAGCAGAACTCGGAGTTGATGTTCATTTTTGTAAAAAAGCCGGACTTCTGCATGATATAGGAAAAGCAGTTGATAAGGATGTAGAAGGAACGCATCATCAGCTTTCTGCAGATACTGCAAAACAGTATGGCGAATCTCCAAAAATGATAAATGCAATATTGGCTCATCATGAAGGTATTGTTCAACCCGAATCGGTTGAAGCGTTTGTTTTACAGGCTGCTGATGCTATTTCCGCAGCACGTCCGGGTGTTAGGAGGGAAACGCTTGAACATTATTTGAAAAGGATAGAACGGCTTGAAAAAGTTGCTGAATCATTCATTGGAGTTGCAAAATCATATGCAGTTCAGGCAGGCAGAGAAGTAAGAATTTTAGTTGAACCTGAAGATATTGATGATGCTGCGGCAAGTCAGCTTGCCCAGGATATTGCAAGAAAAATAGAGACAGAACTGGAATATCCGGGTCAGATTAAGGTAACAGTCATAAGAGAAACACGATATCAAGAGCTGGCTAAGTAGTTTTTTGCTTTGTATTGATTTTATAGTCTAAGTAGAAAATGAAGTAGAAGATGGATTTTACTGAAAAATCATAGTTTTTCACTAAACGAGTCATTTTTTAACAGTTTATTCGCCTAAATGTCTCTAAATCGTTTAAAACTAGATTTTTTAGTAAATTTGACAATTATACGTTATATATGAACATTCTTTTTATCGGTGATATTATAGGTTCACCAGGCAGGGAAAAAGTAAGTGATTTGTTACCTATTCTAAGGGAAAAGCACTCAATTGATTTCACAATTGCTAACGGTGAAAATTCAGCCGGCGGGGCAGGTATAACCAAAAAAACATCTGAGGATCTTTTTTCTGCAGGTGTTGATGTCATAACGTTGGGCAATCATTCTTTTGACAGAAGAGAATTCACTGAAACAATTGATCATCCGAAAATTATCAGGCCTGCAAATTATCCTGAAGGTGTACCGGGAAAAGGTTTGTGTTCAGTAGATATTACTACCCCTGACTCAAATAAAACAATTAAAGTAACAGTTGTAAACCTTTTAGGAAGATTTAATATGCCTTTAGTTGATTGTCCTTTTAGAACAGCAGATAAAATCTTAGAGCAACTGTCAAGATTAAAGCCAAGACCTATTATAATTGTTGATTTTCATGCCGAGTTAACTTCAGAGAAACAGGCATTAGGATTTTTTTTAGACGGCCGGGTAAGTGGTGTGGTGGGAACGCATACTCATGTTCAAACATCTGATGAAAAAATATTAGCAAATGGAACAGGTTATATTACTGATGCTGGTATGGTCGGATCATCTGATTCGATAATAGGAGTTGAAAAATCAGATGTTCTTAAAAGGTTTTTAACCGGTATGCCTGCTAAATTTCAAGTTGCTAAAAACGATATATTTTTCAACGGAATTGTTTTAACAATTGATGCAGAATCTGGTAAATGTAACAAAGTGTGCAGGATAATCGGATAAAAAATGGATATCAAGAACAAAAAGATATTAGAGACAGTTATTTTGGAATATATTGAAACATCTTTAAAACCAGTGAGTTCAAAACAACTGACAAAAAGATGTTCATGTTCATCGAGTTCAATAAGAAGTTGGATGTCAAAACTTGAAAAAGACGGCTATTTGCATGGTTTACATAAATCATCCGGTAAAATCCCGACTGATAAAGCTTGGCGATTTTATATAAATGAACTTATGGAAGCACAGCAAGTGATTTTTAAGAAAAAAGACGAACTTGAAAAGAATTATTTTATACAGATAAAATCACAAAACAATGCTTTAATGGAATTGTCAAGAATCTATTTTTATGTTTTACAACATTCCAGCTATTCAATATTACCCAAACCGGAAAAAGTATTTTTTAAAGAACTGATACTGACATCTATTAACAAAAAAACAATTTTTGGGGTTATTTATTCCGATATAAGTGTTGTGAGAAATTTTATAATAAAAACAGAGGACCCTGTAAGTCAGGATTTTTTAAATAGTTTTTCAAAAATGGTTAATAATATTATGAGGGGAGTCGTATTGTCGGAAATAAAAAATATTATTAATAATATTAATAACAATAGTATTAATAATAAAGTAGAATCATTTCAAATAACTAATAAAAAAGAATTAGATTTTTTAAGGCAAAATATTGATAATATTTTTAATTTTGAAAATGATGTTGAATCCAAAGGTATAGATATTGCATCAAATACATATAGGATTAGTAAGGGTGTAAGCGAAATTATGTCAGTTGCAGGGAATAAAAATGACTGAAGATAAAAAAAGCAATGAAGAGCTTTATAGAGAAGAAAAGGTTTCAGAACTTGAAATATTAAGGCAATCATTGTCTGAACATAAGAAACAAGCAGAAATATATTATGAACAAATATTACGCATTAAGGCGGATTTTGAAAATTATAGGAAGAGATCAGAAAAAGAAAAAAAAGAGTTTTTTGAGGATGGCAAAAATTCAACAATAATGGAGTTGCTTGATATATTTGAGACAGTAAAATTAGCTAAAACAATGATTGAAAAAGTAAATAGCAGTGAATCGATACAGGAAGGTTTACAGCATATAGAAAAGAAGTTGTCTGAGATTTTGAAAAAGCATAATGTAGTACAAATAGCAACTATTGGTGAAAAATATGATCCTATGTTACATGATATTATTGGGGTATTAGAGCAGGAAAATGTGGAAGATGGTATAATTATAGAAGAGGTTAAATCAGGTTATAAAATAGGTGACAGGGTTTTAAAACCGGCAATAGTTAAGACTGCAAAAAAGATAGAGTCAAAAGAAACAGAATTAAAAAAAGAGGATTGAGAATAAAGAGTTCTTAGTTCTTAAATATGATGTTAATAGGGAGGCATTTATGGCAAAAATTATTGGTATTGATTTAGGCACATCAAATTCAGCTGCTGCTATTATGGAAGGTGGTAAAGCAACTATTATTCCATCAGCTGAGGGGATGACACTTGGTGGAAAAGCATTTCCGTCATATGTAGCATTTACGAAAGATGGACAACTGATAGTAGGTGAACCGGCCCGCCGTCAAGCTGTAGCTAATACGGAAGGTACGGTTATGGCAGCAAAAAGAAAGATGGGTACGGATTATAAGTATAATATTTATGGTAAGGAATATACCCCTCAACAGATTTCTGCCTTTATTTTACAGAAAATTAAAAGAGATGCTGAAGCATTTTTAGGTACAACTGTCGATAGAGCGGTAATTACTGTTCCTGCCTATTTTAATGACAATCAACGCCAGGCAACTAAAGATGCAGGAGAAATTGCGGGGCTTAAAGTTGAAAGAATAGTTAATGAACCGACTGCGGCATGTCTTGCATACGGACTTGACAAGAAAGGTAAAGAAGAAAAAATACTTGTTTTTGATTTTGGCGGCGGGACACTTGATGTTACAGTAATGGATTTCGGCGGTGGTGTTTTTGAAGTGAAATCAACCAGTGGTGATACTCAGCTTGGCGGGACAGATATGGATAATGCCATGATTGATTATATCGCTTCAGAATTTAAAAGAGAAACCGGTATTGATCTAAGAAATGATAAAATGGCAATACAGCGTTTAAAGGAAGCAGCCGAAAAAGCAAAAATAGAGCTTTCCAATGTTTTAGAAACAGATGTAAATTTGCCGTTCATTACTGCAGATGCATCGGGTCCAAAACATCTTACTATGAAGATTTCCCGTTCCAAATTAGAATCAATAGTTGGTCCCATAATAGATAAATGCAGGCATTCTGTTGAGCAAGCACTTTCGGATTCTAAACTTACCCCTAATGATATTGCAAAAGTTATTCTGGTCGGCGGTCCGACAAGAATGCCTGCAGTACAGAAATTTGTTGAAGAGTTAGTCGGTAAGAAAGTAGAAAGAGGCGTAGATCCTATGGAATGTGTAGCTATGGGCGCTGCGGTTCAGGCAGCTGTTTTAACAGGCGAGGTGAAAGATATATTATTATTAGATGTTACACCGCTTTCATTGGGAGTTGAAACATTGGGTAGTGTTATGACAAAATTAATTGACAGGAATACTACTATACCTACTAAAAAATCACAAATATTTTCAACTGCTGCGGATAGCCAGCCGGCTGTTACTATAAATGTTTTGCAAGGTGAAAGACAGTTGGCAAAGGACAATGTTTCATTAGGTAGATTTGATTTAGTCGGTATCCCTGCAGCACCTCGCGGTGTTCCTCAGATTGAAGTTACATTTGATATTGATTCTAACGGTATTTTACACGTTTCTGCAAAGGATTTAGGAACAGGCAAAGAACAATCAATAAAAATTACTGCACCTACCAAACTATCCAAAGAAGAAGTTGATAAAATGGTGAAAGAATCTGAAAGATTTGCAGAAGAAGATAAGAAAAGGAAAGAGGAAATAGAGGTTAAAAATGAAGCCGATGCTGTGGTATATTCAGCGGAAAAGTCACTTAAAGAACATGGTGATAAGGTTTCTGCCGAAGAACGGCTTAAATTAGAAAGAGCAATTGCTGATGCAAAGGAAGCACTAAAAACAGATGATCTTGAAAAAATAAAAAAAGCAAAAGAAGAGGTTTTAACTGCTTCACATAAACTTGCTGAAGAAATTTATAAAGATGCAACAAAAAAACAATCAGCAGAATCGCAAGGAGCAAACCAGCAGGAACCAGAAACAAAATCAGAAACACCTACAGAAGAAACGAAAAAGAAAGATGATGTAATTGATGCTGATTACAAAGAAGAAAGCAAGTAAGGCGACGAAGTAGCTCATTTTATTATGACAAAACGTGATTATTATGAAATTCTTGGTGTTCAAAAGAATGCAACTGCAGATGAAATAAAAAAAGCCTATAGAAATCTTGCTTTACAATTTCACCCTGACAGGGTTACCGCTGACAAAAAGAAAGAAGCAGAAGAAAGATTTAAGGAAATTTCTGAGGCTTATGCTGTTTTGTCTGATACTGAGAAAAGAAAGTTGTATGATCAATATGGTCATGCTGGCATTGACGGGAGATATACATCTGAAGATATTTTCAAAAATGCCGATTTTTCCGGTTTTGAAGATATTTTTCAGAATGGAGGGTTTGGTGAGGTTTTTGGTGACATTTTTGATATTTTTGGTGGTGGAGGATTTTCCGGTCAAAGTCACAGGACACTATCTACAAAGGGGGCAGATTTAGAATACCACCTGACAATTACATTAGAAGAAGCGTTCAAAAGTAGTGAAAAGGCAATTGATATTTATCATACGCAGGTATGTTCCATTTGCCGGGGTAGCGGTGCAAAAAAAGGAACATCAAAAAAAACGTGCTCTACTTGTAAAGGTAGCGGTGTTGTCAGATATTCGCGTGGTTTTTTTTCGCTTCAACAGACATGTTCAAAATGCGGAGGAAGCGGTGAAATAGTCGGTACACCTTGTTCTGAATGCTCAGGCAGGGGAAAAGTCAAAAAACAATCTAAAATAACTGTAAAAATTCCTGCAGGTGTAGATACCGGAAATACAATAAGAGCTAAAGGACAAGGAGAAGCGGGTGAAAAAGGCGGACCTTCCGGGGATTTATATATAGTTGTCAGAGTTTTGCAACATAAAATATTTCGAAGAGAAAAAGATGATATTTATGTTGATGTACCGATAGGTTTTTCCACGGCAGCATTAGGCGGTGAAATAATAGTTCCGACGCTTTACGGAAATGTTTCGATGAAAATTCCTTCAGGGACACCTTCCAATAAAGTGTTTCGTCTTAAAGAAAAAGGGATGCCATCAGTTAATTCTTCACGGGTTGGAGATGAATATGTAAAAGTTTTTATAGTGCCGCCGGAGAATCTTACTACCCGCCAAAAAGAGCTTTTGAAAGAATATGCTCAGATATCCGGCGAAAAAATAGACGAAAGTTTTTTTAAAAAGATATTTAACAAATAGATATATATTTATAGTATCATTCTGAAATTATTTAGGAGTGGTGAGTCAAATGCGAAGATTTTTTGTTGAGAAAATAGAAAGCGGTACGGCTTTAATTACCGGCGGTGAAGTGCATCACCTGAAAAATGTTTTAAGAAAAAATGTGGGTGATTTGGTTTTTTTGTTTGATGGGAAAGGTAACGAGTATAAAACGGAAATATTGGAAATTAATCCTGATAGTGTAAAAGTAAAAATCATTTTAAAGTTAAGGGAGAATGTTGAAGCAAAAATCAAGGTTAATCTTTATCAGTCAGTTCCTAAAAGAAAGAAATTCGATTTAATTGTTGAAAAAACTACCGAGCTTGGTGTAAATACGATTATTCCTGTAATTTCCGAAAGGACAATCCCTGAAATGGCGGAGCGATGTGTTACTAAATTAAGCAGGTGGCAAAAAATTGCAATTGCAGCATCTAAACAATGCGGAAGAACTATTGTTCCAAAAGTTTTACAAGTTCTGAAGTTTGCGGATGTCGTTAAATCTATAAATTCAATAGAACCAGTGGCAACTAAAGTAGAGACAATATCTACCTCATATATAATAATGAATTCAGTAACAGAAAAACAATCAAAGGAAAAGAGTGAAAAAAAACCACCAGATTTAAAAAATAGCATTTCTTTAATTTTATGGGAATATGAAAAGGAAAATACTTTAAAAAATGTTCTTAAATCATTAGACCGTTCAGCTATTCAATCAATTAATCTTTTAGTTGGTCCGGAAGGCGGTTTCTCGGATTCTGAAATCGAACTAGCAAAAAAAAATAATATTATATCCGTTTCAATCGGTAAAAGAATTTTTCGTGCAGAAACAGCTCCCATGGCCGCAGTGGCAAATATTTTATATGAGTTGGAAGACTAGAAAACACCGCACTTGTCCTCTAAAATCACCTTCTTATTATATAATATAGCTGATATAATGAAAATACATTTCTATACTTTTGGTTGTAAAGTAAATCAGTGTGAAACTTCAAAAATGCAGGCTGAAGTTTCAAGAGCAGGGTGTGTTTTTACGGGACCTGAAGACGCCGATATTATTATTATTAATTCTTGTACAGTAACTTCTAATGCAGATCATAAAACAAAGCAATATTTAAGAAAATGTTTAAGAATAAATACTAAAGCAAAAATATTTCTCACGGGATGTTATGTTGAAAGAGCGGAGAGTAGTTTAAGAAATGAGTTTCCCAAGGTAAAACTGTTTAAAAATTCAAACAAAGAAAACATTTTAAATATAATAGATGCTAATTATAATAAAATAAACAATATTGATATAGCGGCTGAAGTTTTTCACAATCGCACCAGGGCTTTTGTGAAAGTTCAGGATGGTTGTAACGGTAAATGCGCTTATTGTGTTGTGCCGAAAGTCAGACCGACATTATCTTCAAAAAGTTATGATGATGTTGTTAGAGAAGTGGGATGTTATGTTTCAGCCGGACACAAGGAGGTTGTTCTATGCGGCATACGGCTTGGAAAATATGAATTTATTGAGAATAAGTTAAAGGTTAATATAACCGGTTTAATAAAAGAATTAGAAAAAACAGAAGGACTTTATCGTATAAGGCTTTCTTCGATTGAATTAAACGACATTACCGATGATTTGATAGAACATATGGCTGAGTCAAAAAAACTTTGTCATCATTTACATATTCCGCTCCAGTCTGGTGATGATAAAATATTAATAGACATGAAAAGACCTTATTTAACTAAGGAATTTTTAAAAAAAGTCAGTAAAATAAGAAAAAAGATTACAGATATTGGAATTACAACAGACATTATTGTCGGATATCCGACAGATACGGAAGAGACGTTTGACAATACATATAACTTCATAAAAAAGTGCAAGTTCTCGCGGTTGCATATCTTTAAGTTTTCCAGAAGACCTGGGACAGAAGCAGAGTTGATAAATCCTGTCAATTTTAAAATGATAAGAGAAAACTCATCGCTAGTGAAGAAATGGCAAACAAAGCTGCGGATGTTGGATTTGCAGCTCCGGCATGATTTTTCTAAAAAGTTTATGGGTAAAAAAATGGAAGTTTTAACCGAGACAAATGGTTACGGGTATACATCTAATTATATTTATTTAAAGCTTCCTAAAAAATATCCTGAAAATGAAATTATATACCATTATGGAAAATAAAAAATATTTAAAAATCATTATCTTTGTATTTTTTAATCTTATATTAACTTTGCTTATTGGTCTCCCGTATTTTAAATTTGTCGGTAATAATCCTGCGGAGATAATATATACAATTATCGCATATCTCTCAAATATTTTTTTGGTTTATATTTTGTTGTTATTGCTTTTGTCGGTATTTTATTTTATGCGATTACCCAAAATTATATTTATATTTATGTTTTTTACGGTTAATCTATTGTTCTTTATAGACGTCGGGATTTACAGGATTTTTAGATTTCATATAAATGGATTTGTAATAAATACTTTATTTACGAAAGGCGGGTGGGAATCGTTGGATTTTAACTTGGCGACAAAGCTGTTTTTTGTTTTTATCATTATATCTTTATTCCTGCTTGAGATATTTTTGTATAATTATCTTGCTAAATCTTTAGTAGAAAAAAAATATATTTTAAGAAAAAATAATATTTATTTGGCAGTTATTTGCGTTCTGTCGGTTATAGTTGCGGATAAAGGGATTTATGCATATGCCGACTTGAAAAACAACCCTTATATAACCAGGCATATGAAATTATTCCCTTTATATCAACCTCTTACAATTAAGAAATTAGCTCAAAAATATTTTAATTTAAAAATAGACGAAACAGTTTCCTTTCAATTGGATAAAGAACATTCCGGACTTATTTATCCAAAAAAAAAGATAGAATTTTACAAAAACCAGCAGAATTTACCTAATATTATATGGATTTTAATCGATTCTTTCAGATATGATATGTTAAACAAAGACATAACTCCTAATATCTATGAATTTAGCAGAAAATCTTTGGTTTTTAAGGATCATTATAGTGGGGGTAATTGTACAAGATTTGGCGTGTTTTCATTGTTTTATGGTATTGACGGATATTATTGGAATTCTATACTGGGGGAAAGACAATCACCGGTTTTTGTTGATTCCTTGATTAAGTTAAATTATGATTTTAAGATACTTGCTGCTACTGAACTAACTTTCCCTGAATTTACGAAGACATGTTTTGTTGAAATACCTCCGGAAAAAATAATGGATAAACCTAAATCAGAAGACAAATCAGAAAAAGATGCAATAATAGCAAATGATTTAATAGAGTATATAAGTAAAAAAGAATCCAAAACTCCTTTCTTTTCATTTATTTTTTTTGATTGTCCGCATGGCAGTTATGAATCACCTTCAAACTTCCATAAATTTAAACCTGCCGCTGAAACATTTAATTATATCACACTTAATAAAGATAATATATTACCGGTTTTCAATAGATATAAAAATGCCATTTACTACGATGATTATCTCATAGGTAAAATTTTAAGTGAATTGGAGAAAAAAAATATTCTAAAAAACACTATTGTAATTATTTCCGGCGATCATGGCGAGGCATTTTTTGAAAAAGGTTTTTATGGTCATAATCAGGGTTTTTGCGAAGAACAGGTCAAAGTCCCGTTTGTTTTGTATATTCCAAACCATAAACCGCAGATATATAAAAAACTGACAAGTCATTTAGATGTAGTTTCTACAATGTTCTCGTTTTTAGGCTGTAAAAATTCATCAAACGACTATAGTCAGGGGTTCTCTCTTTTGGAAAACAAAGAAAGGGAATATATCGTTACCACGACATGGGATGAAATGGCGGTTATAAATAAATCCCTTTCAATAGTAATACCGCTGGAATCATATAATATACCAAGAATTAAAATGTATGATGAAAATTATAAGGAAGTACTGAATAGTAAATTATTAAATAGTCAGGTAGATCGATTGTTAAAAGTTCAGAAAGAAATGACATATTTCATAAAATGAAATAAAGTACTTGACAAAACAGGGAAAATTCTTTATAAATATAAGATGTCTGATTGTTTGTTTTGCAGTATTATTGAAAAGAAAGTTCCTGCAAAAGTGATAGCTGAAACAGATACTTTAATTGCTATACAAGATATTAATCAGCAAGCACCTTTTCATGTGTTGGTAATTCCCAAAAAACATATTCCAACCTTAAATGATATTGTTAAAACAGACAGCAGTATTATTGCTGATGTTCATTTTCTTGTTAAAGAACTTGCAAAAAAAAATAGTGTAGATAAAAAGGGTTACAGGTTGGTGTTAAACACCAATTCTGACGCCGGACAGTCTGTGTTTCATATTCACTGGCATTTATTAGGCGGTAGAAACTTTAGTTGGCCTCCGGGATAAAATGTTCGGTATTAATGTTTGATATTAAAGTTTGAATTTAATGTTTATATAGATATTTTTGTTAAGTTTAATCCGTAAAATATAGTTTTTAATAAATGTAATAAAGGGCAAAAATTTTAAAGCCCTATTTAAACAGAAAGGTGGTGTTAAAATTGGCTAATGTAAAGATACGAGAAGGCGAATCTATTGAAGAAGCGTTAAGAAGATTCAAAAGAGAATGCGAAAGAGACGGTATTCTTGCTGAAATAAAAAAACGTGAATTTTATGAGACTCCTTCTATAAAAAGAAAACGTAAATCAGAAGAAGCAAGAAGAAAAATCCGGAAAAGAGTGTTTTTCAGGTAATTAAAGTAAAGACAACCCGATTGCAGTGGATGTAGTGGATTGTTTTTCGGAGGGTAACGGATTGAAATTAAGAGAGTTCTATGAATTTATTGTAGAAGAGGGTGTTTTATCTGATCCGCGGGGTGTTGAGGTAGTAAAAAAACGGTTAAATATAGATAAACAGAAATATGACAAACTTGATGAGGAAAAAAAATCTGAGTATGACAAGGAGAAATTAAAAAATCCATATAAAGATACAAGAATATTGAACGGAAACGGTAACGAGGAAATAAAATCTATTCTTACCGGAATTGATATTGATGTTGCCGAAGTCCTTCTATCCGAACATTTAAAAAAATCAGGTCGTAAAATTGATTTGATTTTAACTCATCATCCTTCAGGGCAAGCTTATGCAAATTTTTATGAAGTTATGGGTATGCAGGCAGATATTCTCGAAAAGTTTGGAGTGCCAATAAATGTTGCAGAAGGGCTTTTATCTAAAAGGATGAAAGAGGTTTCCCGTAGAGTAATGCCGTTAAATCATACAAGAACTGTGGATGCAACTAAACTTATAGGTGTACCCTTTATGTGCATACATACGGTTGCGGACAATCATGTTACTAAGTATCTTCAAGAGAAGTTTGATTCTACAAAACCATATCTGGTTTCAGACGTAATGAAAACGTTAAAAACTATACCTGAATATAAGAATTCGATAACTGAGACAATCGGTCCAAAAATACTTGTTGGTTGTGAAGATAATCGTGCCGGTAAGGTTTTTGTGGATATGACCGGCGGTACTGAAGGTTCAGTTGAGTTTTTAGGGAAACTTTCTATAGCAGGTGTAGGAACAATTGTTGCAATGCACATGTCGGACGAACATATAAAAAAAGCGGAAGAATCTAATGTCAATGTGGTTGTTGCGGGACATATATCAAGCGATACTCTTGGATTAAACCTGCTTTTTGATAAAGTTGAAAATAAGTTCGGCCAGATTGATTTTATCCCCTGTTCAGGTTTCCGACGAATAAAACATAACGACTGAATTTGAATCAAATCTAAAAAACCCACTAAATGATTTTATTTTTACTTTTTACTTTTGTTATTTCAGGTAAAGTAAAAAGTTTCATTTATCATAAAACAGATATTTTTGTCAGTAATTATTAAGTTAGGATCGCAGTATATATGTCTATTCCAGAAACAACAATTCAGAATATTCTAAATTCTATTGATATTGTTGAAGTTATTGGCGAATCGATACGTCTCACAAAGTCCGGTAGAAATTTTAAAGCGCGTTGTCCGTTTCATAATGAAAAGACTCCTTCTTTTCATGTTAGTCCGGAAAAGCAGATTTTTCATTGTTTTGGTTGTAATGCCGGTGGTAATGCAATAAGTTTTGTGATGAAAATGGAGGGATTGACATATCCTGAGGCAATCAGAAAATTTGCCAAAAAATGTGGCATTGAAATAAAAGAGAATTTATATGAAGACGATAAACAGTTAAAAGAACGGGAGATAATTTATAAAATATTAGAAGAAGCAGGTGTTTTTTATCAGAAAATGCTTGCTGAAAGTAATGCAGTAAAGAATTGGTTAAAAAAACGGGGAATTAGCGACGAAAGTATAAAAAAATATAGGCTTGGTTATTCTCCCGCTTCATCGAAAACACTGTTTAATGAGATTGTTAAAAGGGGATATTCTCCTGACATATATTATAAAACAGGTTTAGGTTCTCACGGAAAAGATTTTTTTTACAATAGAATTATATTCCCCATTTTTGATATTACAGGAAGAATTGTCGCTTTTGGCGGCAGGGTTTTTGATAACGATAATCAACCAAAATATCTTAACTCGCCTGAAACAACGGTTTATTCTAAAAGTGGGATTCTTTACGGATTAAATTTTGCAGGCAAGTCAATTAAAGATGCAAATTCTGTAGTAATATTGGAAGGATATATAGATGTAATAATGTGTCATCAGTTTGGACTTACCAATACCGTAGCTACTCTTGGCACAGCTTTTACTTCGCAGCATTCATCAATTTTGAAAAGATATTCAGATAATGTTATAATAGCATATGATCCGGATATGGCAGGCCGTTCATCTGCGTTAAGATCTTGTGAGATTTTATTGGCTAGTGATTTATATGTGAAAATAGCAATGCTGCCGGACGGTAAGGACAGCGATGAGATACTTTTAGCTAATGGAGAAGATAAGTTAAAAGATATTTTTCATAATGCCAAATCATATGTAAATTTTCTTGTGGATGAAAAATCAAATTTATACGATATCAAAACGATAGAAGGTAAAAGAGATTTATCTAAATTAGTGTTACCGGTGATTTCAAAAGTTCCTAATGAAATTGTAAAATCCGAGTATCTTAAGACACTTTCGGAGCGGCTTAGCATAAAAGAAGAGATACTAAACTCCGAAATGTCAAAAATAAAACAATATAAACAATATAAAAACAGTACTGACTCAAAAGATGTAGTTTTAATAAATAATATTAGTATAGTGGAACGCAACTTGATTTCAGTCCTCATTAATAATATTAAATTAATAGATTATATTTCCGATATAATTCAGGCTGCGGATAATATTATTGATGATTTTGGTAATATCGAGGTAAGAAAAATACTTAATTTGCTTATAGAAAAGAGAAAAAATGGCTATATCTCTATTACACCGGCAGAACTTATTGATTTAGCCGGTCCATCTTTGATATCGCAAATATTAATAAGTGATTCTAACATTGCTAGTCCTGAAAAATTTGTAAAATCATATAGAGATGCTGTGCTGTGTAAGCGTCAAAAAAAATCATTAGAACAAATTAAAGTCAAAGATCTAACCGAATTTATGGAAATATCGAAAAAATTAAAGGGGTCAAAGAAATGATTGGTGAAAAAGAAGTAAGGAATTTAATTCAGCAGGGAAGACAAACTGGTTTTCTCACTTTCGACGAAATTTGCGATCATCTGTCTATTGTAGATATGAGTGTGACAGAAATGGATGACTTTTTTATAACATTAAATGATATGGGCATTAATATATTAGAAAAGCAACCGGAAGAAATTCACGATAAACAAGTAGACATTTCTGAAGATGAGGAATCAATAAAATTAAAGATGGAAGACCCGATTAGAATGTATCTTAGTGAAATGGGAAAATCCTCGCTTTTGCAGAGAAAAGAGGAATTAGAACTAACCAAAAGTATTTGGGAAAAAAGCAAAGAACTTAAAATGACAGTTTTAGATTCACCAATATCATTTAAAGAAATAAAGAATTGGGAAGTTCTTATTTCTACCAGTGTTGCTTCACCGAGAGAATTTATGCCCCGTGGTAAAAAAACCGACACAACGTTAAGAAATATGCAAAAAAGAATGATAGAGGCATCAAAATATATTGATAAAATTCAATCAAAAATTAGTAAAGCTAAACAGTTGATGAAGAATAATAAAAAAAATCCTATTAAAAAGGGGATTTATGGAAATAAAATTACAGAATACAAAAAAGACATAATTAAAAAAATTATAGGACTTAATTTAAATGAAGAAAAATTCAATAAACTTGAAGCGAAAATATTGGTATATGCGGACAGGATAACGATTAATAAAAATATTGTCAATCAGATTTACAAGAAAAGCAAAATAACTTTTGCTGATTCGAAACGTATTTACAGACAGGCAAAAAAGAAGAAAATTACGAAAGATAAATTTTTCAAAATGACAAAATATGAATTTCCAAAATTTAACAAAACGTTAGAGGAAGTAAACAGTGCTTTGCAGAGATTAAACAAAATGCATAAAAGCTTAAACATTCCGCTTGAAGATATTGAAGCTTCCGCTTTTAAGATAAGACAGCTAAAGAGAGTATTGCTATTAGAAAAAGCAAAACTAATAAAAGCAAATTTAAGGCTGGTAGTTTCAATAGCAAAAAAACATATGTATGCTCCGTCATTATCACTTTTGGATTTAATACAAGAAGGGAATTTAGGATTGATAAAAGCAGTTGAGAAATTTGAATATAAAAAGGGGTTCAAATTTTCAACTTATGCAACCTGGTGGATAAGGCAATCTATAAACAGAGCGCTTGCCGATCAGTCCCGGACTATAAGGATTCCTGTTCATATGAAGGAAATGGTATCTAAGCTTTACAAATATTCAAGAAAGCATCGCCAGGATTTTGGATGTGAACCAACCGTAGAAGAATATTCAAGATATTTAAAGATGTCTTCTGAAAAAATAAGAACACTTCTGAGAATTATTCAGGAACCGCTTTCACTATCTATGCCTGTCGGTGATGATGAAGATTCTCGTCTTGAAGATTTTATAGAAGATAAGAGGCATAGAACACCGGAAAAAAATATGCATTCTGATTTTAGATATAAGGAAATAGAGAATGTATTGTTAACGCTTAGTGAACGGGAAGCAGAGATTATTCGTTTGAGATTCGGAATCGGGTATGGATATCCATTAACATTGGAAGATGTCGGGAAAATATTTAAAATTACCCGTGAACGTGTACGTCAAATTGAAGCAAAAGCAATAAGAAAAATGAAACATCCGTCACGTTCTAAGAATCTCACAGATTATATGGAATAAATAGCCTTGATAAATTTTCTAAAACCTTGACAATTTGCAGGTTTTTTATATAATAACAAGCTAGTTTATAGTTAATAGTTCGTAGTTCATAGTTAGCAGAATGTAACAAGAGAGTAATAATTCTAAAAAATTTAGTTTTGTTGGCTATGAACTCTAAACTATTTCCGCCATTGGTTCTTCGGCGGACCCACTGATGAATCAGTAGTGGGAACTGTCTTTTGGGCCCTTAGCTCAGTTGGTTAGAGCAGCTGACTCATAATCAGCGGGTCGGGGGTTCAAGTCCCTCAGGGCCCAATATAATAAAAAAGAAAAGTGAAAAATAAAAAGTTAGAAATAGATGAAATAATAAGACGCTTAAAAAAACAATATCCAAATGTGAAGAAGACAGCATTGATTTTTTCAAATCCCGTTGAAATTCTTGTAGCGACAATTCTCTCGGCTCAATGTACAGATAAAAGGGTTAATATAGTTACATCGGAAATATTCAAAAAATATAAAACAAGTTCTGATTATGCTAATGCTGATTTAAAAGTTTTTGAGCAGGAGATAAGGTCAACTGGTTTTTATCATAACAAAGCTAAAAATATAATAGAATCGTGTAAAATCATTGAAAATAAATATAACGGTATCGTGCCAAATAAAATGGAGGAGCTGCTTACTCTTCCTGGTGTAGCAAGGAAGACAGCAAATATTGTTTTAGGGAACGCTTTTGGAATAATAGAAGGTGTTGCGGTAGATACCCATGTAAAACGATTATCATATCGTCTCGCAATTTCAAAAAATATCATTCCGGAAAAGATTGAGAAGGATTTAATGAAACTTTTTCCTAAAAAGGAATGGTTTGCAATATCTAATCTTTTAATAGAGCACGGTAGAAATGTTTGCAAAGCTATTAAACCAAATTGCAATAATTGTTTTCTTTTTGATTTATGCCCTAGATTAGGTGTTACGGGCAATTAGCTCAGCGGGAGAGCACTCCCCTCACACGGGAGGGGCCGCAGGTTCAATCCCTGCATTGCCCAAGTATGACAGTTTAGCGAATTTAGATATTGTAAAATATTAAAATCTCAATGATAAATAACATTATGAACGAAAAACTTTCTGTTTTAATAGAGTTACAGGAAATTGATTCTAAAATAAATAAGGTTAACGAGTGTATTATAAAAATTAATAGCGAAACAGATTGTTTGAAAGAAGCTCTTAAAAACAAGAAAGAACAGGTTGAAAATTTAAAAAAGGAAAGTACAAAAAGCATCATTCTTAAAAAAGAAAAAGAAGCAGAGATATCTTCAATTAGCGATCAAATTAGAAAGCACAATATGGAATTAAATACAGTAAAAACAAACGACGCTTATAGAGCACTCATGTCTGAAATAGAGAATTGTAGAAAAGCAAAAATAAAAATAGAAGATGATTTGCTGAGTATGATGGAGAATGAGGATAAAGCATCAGCGGATATAAAAAATATTCAAAATGAATATTTAAGAATAGAAAAAGAGTTTTCCGATAAAAAAATATTACACGAAAACGATTTAAAAAAACATGAAGAAGATATTGCTAAGCTTAAGAGCGAAAAAGATATAAAATTAAAAGGTTTACCTAAAGATTTGGCGAGTAGCTATGAAAACTTAGTAAAAAATAAAAAAGATTTTGCTGTTGTTCCTATAGCAAATGATACCTGTGGCGGTTGCCATAGGAATTTGCCGGTTCATGTTATTGACGAAGTCAGAAAAGGAAAAGATATTGTCGTTTGTAATAATTGTCTCAGGATTTTATATCAAAAAGTATGAATGAATTAATTGCATACATCGATGGCGCATCACGTGGTAATCCGGGCAATTCGGCAATTGGTGTAGTTCTGTATGATAATTCTCATAATATTATTAAAAACATAAGTAAATATATCGGCAAAACGACCAATAATGTTGCCGAGTATACTGCGTTTTTGACTGCACTCGAAGAGGCGGAGAAGCTTGGTGCAAAAAAGATAAAGATTTTTCTTGATTCAGAATTAGTGTTTAAGCAATATTTGGGAGAATATAAAATCAACAGTGAAAACTTAAAGATTCTTTTAAAAAAAATAAGGGAAAAACAAAAATGTTTTGAAAGTATTGAAGTTGAACATATTTTAAGAGAGAGAAATACAGAAGCAGATAAACTTGCGAATATTGCTTTAAATATAAATGAAACGGAAGGGGGTTGAAGAATCACTCCGATTAATACCCGGAGAGGAAAGTCCGGACTCCAAAGAACAGGATGATGATTAACGGTCATCGTTCCGAAGATAAGTCGGGATAGGGAAAGTGCCACAGAAAATAAACGGCCTCATTAACTCTAAAAGTTAAAAGGCAAAGGTGAAAAGGTGTGGTAAGAGCACACCGCCCTGACGGTGACGCCGGGGGCATGGTAAACCCCATCTGGAGCAAGGTCTAATATGAAAAGATTCACTTTTAGTGAAACGGGATTGTTCGTCCCGTAACTATTTTCAGGTTGACCGCTTGACTGCGAGAGTAATTTCGCGGCTTAGAGAAATGATTCTTAAAACAAAATCCGGCTTACACACCCCCTTCCGGATATATTTATGATTATTTTAGTTCGCGTATAATACCTTCCTTTCAGAAAAAATAAAAAACACAAAAAAGACTTGACAAAATTAGTTAAATTGTTTATACTAAGCGTAAGTGGTGAATAGTGGTTAATAATACCTGATAGTGTTTAATTAGATAAACGCGAATATTCACGAATAATAGAAAAATCACGAATATAACACGAATATACGTAATAAATATGTGAGGTCCGCCAAAGCGGATAAAATTCGTGATAATTCGTGTATATGAGCAAAGCGAGTTCTATTTTATGTTAATAGGATTATACGAATATTCTGTTGATACAAAAGGACGTTTATTTATTCCTGCCAAATTCAGGGAAGGGAAAAATAAAGTATTTATTGTGACGATAGGTATTGATAGATGCCTGTATGTGTACCCTTTTGAGAAATGGTCAAAGCTTGAAGAGCATCTGGAGAATTTGCCGTTTAAAGATAAATCTGAAGAAAGGGCATTTAAACGAGTTTTTTTATCAGGTGCTACAGAAGTTAAATCTGATTCTCAGGGGAGAGTACTATTGCCTTTTCATTTGCGGCAATATGCAGCAATTAAAAGTGCAGTTGTTATAATAGGTGTTTCAAATAGAATAGAGATATGGTCAAAGGATCTTTGGGAAAAATATGATAAACCTGCAAAAAAATTATTTACAAAACATGCGAGTTCTTTGGAAGTATAAGATTGTTAAAATAGCTGACAAACTCTGATTACACAGACCTGCCTGACGGCAGGCAGATTAAAACATAAAATTACACAGAAATGTCATTGCGATAAATTCCATGGTCAACGGTTCCTTGCCCGCCAAAGATTCAGTAGAGGGAGTGGTGGGAAGCAATCCCAACAAGTCAGGATTGCCACGCCCGCCACAATTCATTGGCGGGCTCGCAATGACATCATTAGTGTCATCTGCGTAATCGAGACTATTTATGATATCTCATATACCGGTAATGCTCAATGAAGTAGTAGAATATTTGAATATAAAGGAAAATGGGACTTATGTTGATTGTACTTTTGGAAGTGGAGGGCATTCGTTAGAAATAGCTAAGAAACTTTCCGGTAAAGGAAAATTATTTTGTATTGATTGGGACATAGATGTGATAGAGAGTACTGGAAGTAAGTTTGAAGAATATAAAAATGTAAAAATAATTAATGAGAATTTTGCAAATCTTGAGGCTATTGTAAAAAAAAATAAAATTAAAAAAGTTAATGGAATACTTTTTGATTTAGGGTTTTCTTCAGTGCAAATTGAGAATGTGGGTAAAGGGTTTAGTTTCAATTATGATGCCCCGTTGGATATGAGGTTTAATAAAGATAATGCTTTAACTGCGGGGGAAATATTGAACAATTATCCTGAAGGCGAGCTGATTTCTATTTTGAATGATTTTTCAGACGAACAGTTTGCTGAAAATATAGTTAAGGAAATATGTCTTTTCAGGAAAACAAAAAAAATAGAAACAACTAAAGAGCTGGTTGATATTATAAGAAGAGCGACACCATCGTGGTATAAGCACAGGCGGATTCATTTTGCCACTAAAACATTTCAGGCAATAAGAATTGCTGTTAATAATGAACTGGAAAATATAAAGGCTGGTCTCTCTGCTGCTTTAAAGGTTTCTGCATCGGGTGGGAGGATAGTTGTTATATCGTTTCATTCTATTGAACATCGGCTTTTAAAAAAAGCTTTCATTGCAGCTGAAAAAAGCAATTTAATAATATTAACTGAAAAAAAACCAATTTTTCCAAAATATGAAGAAATATTAAATAATCCTCGTGCAAGGTCAGCCCAGATGCGGGTTGTAGAAAAGAGATGAGAGTAAAAACAAATAAAAAAACGGGTTTTTATTTTAAAATTGTCGGCATTGTAATTACATTAGGTTCTTTCTATGTATGGCAAAGAAATGCCTCGATGATTTTAGGATACAAGATTAGTGATGTTAAAGATAAGATTTCTGCTTCATCAAATGAAAACAAATATCTTAAAATGAAGATTATGGATATAATAGCATTAAATAATCTTGAAGAGGTTGCGAGAAAAAAATTGGGCTTAGTAACTCCAAAAACATCAGATATTGTCATAATAGAAGAGGTCAAAGAAAAGTGAAAATTACAAGGGTAAGAATTATTACTGTTTTTGTGAGTACATTACTGGTATTTTTGGTAATTGGTTTCCGGCTTTTTCAGATACAAATTGTGGATTATAAGTTCTTTAATCAGAAAGTGGCTGAACAATCCAAAAGGGTTAAAAAATATCAGCCATTAAGGGGAAATATTTACGATAGAAAAATGCGTGTTCTTGCAACAAGCATGGTAAGTTCATCGTGTTATATTGATTTAAAAAAAGCAGAAGACTTAGATATAAATCTTTTCGCCAAGTGTATCGGATTATCTTCAGAAGAAGTAAATGCAAAGATTAAACAGAAAAAAAATGTAGCATTGATAAAAAGAAAGCTTTTGCCGGAAGAAGTTCTGAAAATCAGGTCAAGGAATTTTCCGGGAGTATATTTCGAAGAAGAACAATTAAGGTTTTATCCTGAAAATTCACTTGCTAACTATGTTGTTGGCGTAGTCGGTA
Organism: Elusimicrobiota bacterium; assembly: GCA_028718185.1. Classification (NCBI taxonomy): domain Bacteria; kingdom Pseudomonadati; phylum Elusimicrobiota; species Elusimicrobiota bacterium. The sequence continues at coordinate 21,965 of JAQUMH010000001.1, read as the reverse complement.
CTGACAACAACGGTTTGTCCGGTGTTGAATACACATTTGATGATTTTTTGGTAGGTAAGTCAACAAAGTATGTTATAAATAGAGATGGTAGAGGCAGGGAAGTAATATTCAACAGTAAGCCTGCAGAAAGTGTGCGTGCAGTTGTGCTGACTATTGATAATCGTATACAACATGTCGTTGAACAGGAACTAAAAAAAGCATACGCTGATAGTTCTGCCCGTCTGTTGACATGCATAATACAAAATCCGCAAACAGGTGAAATACTTGCAATGGCATCTTACCCTTCTTATGATTCAAATAAAAAAATTGATTCTAAAATGTTGAAAAATCCTGCTATTGGCGATACTTTTGAACCGGGTAGCGTATTTAAAATAGTACCGGTCGCAGCTGCTTTAGAAACACAGCCGGATATTACTAAGGAGAAAATATTTTGTGAAAATGGTTCATTTAAGCTTGCAAAAAATGTAACTATTCATGACCACGAAAAATATGGGATTTTGTCATTTGAGGAGATGTTTGCTTATTCATCCAATATAGGTTTTGCAAAGCTTGCCCATCAAATAGGGAAACAAAATTTATGGCAATATGCCAGGTCTTTTGGGTTTGGAATGGCTACCGGTGTTGAGCTTACCGGTGAAATTAACGGAATATTGCTGCCGCCTAATAAATGGTCAAAAATCTCATGTGAAATAATTTCTTTCGGGCAGGAAATTTCAGCAACTGCTTTGCAGATAGTTAATGCTTTTTCTGTAATAGCCAACGGCGGGGTTTTAATGGAACCCAAAATTGTCAGGTCAATACTTTATGATAATAATGAAAAGCAGGTTTTTGAACCAACTACAATAAGAAGAGTTGTATCTCAAAAGACAGCAGATATTATGAAAGGTATGCTTGAGTCAGTAGTTAATTATGGAACCGGTGTACAAGCAAAAATCAGCGGGATTAAAGTTGCAGGTAAAACCGGGACAGCACAAAAATATGATAAAATCTTAAAAGATTATTCTAAAACAAAATATGTTTCACTTTTTGCAGGATTTTTGCCGTCAGATGACCCGAAGATTACGATTCTTATTGTATTAGATGAACCTAAGGAAAATTACTGGGCATCATCTGTCGCTGCTCCTGTTTTCAAAAGAATTGCATTGGGAGTTCTTGAATATTTAAACATAGAACCTACGAGAGAAGTAGTCATGAAGTAAGGTATTAAAAAAACATGAAAATCATTGAGCTTATAAAAGGATTGGATATTAAGATAGAAGGTAACATTGAAAAAGATATTTCAGGAATAACGTATGATTCCCGTAAAGTTTCAAAAAATTACCTTTTTGCTGCTATGGAAGGCAGCAAGGATGACGGGAAAAAATATATCAAAGATGCTATTTCAAAAGGAGCAGCTGCAATATTAACGGATAATAAAGAAATAATAAAAGGTGACGCCACATATCTGCTTACTGACAATGTTTCAGATTCACTTGCTAAAATGTCTTCACGTTTTTATAATGAACCGTCAAGAAACATGAAATTTTTCGCTATTACCGGAACCAACGGTAAGACTACGACTTCATATCTTATAGAAAAAATATTTCAAACTGCCGGAATAAAATTAGGAGTTATAGGAACTATTTTCTATAGATTTGATACTTTAATGATACCGGCTCCAAATACAACTCCTCAGTCATCTGATTTACAGGAAATTTTATCAAAGATGAAGCAATGCGGTGCTGATGGTGTTGTGGTAGAGGTATCATCACACGGGCTTGTTCAGAATCGTATTTCAGGATGTGATATTGACGTGGCGATATTTACAAATCTTACTCAAGATCATTTGGATTATCATAAAACGATGGATGAATATAAAAAAGCAAAATTCCTGCTTTTTGAAGAATTTTTGACAAAATCTGCAAAAGAAAAAAAATATGCAATTATTAATACAGACGATGAGGCAGGCAAAGAATTATTAAATATTACAAAAGGTGATGTTATTACCTATGGAATAAAATCAGATGCACAAATAAGAGCTACAGAAATAACAATTCTTAGAAATAAAACAGAATTTTTTGTTCAATTGGAAAGTAAAAAAGTAAGAATAGAAACAAAACTCGTAGGTCAACATAATGTTTATAATATTCTTGCCGCTTTTAGTTGTGCTTATAGTCAAAAAGTAGATTTTAAAGATATTGTTAATGGTATTAAAGAATTTGAAACAGTTCCCGGCAGGTTTGAAACAATTGATAAAGGACAACCATTTACTGTTATTATCGATTATGCACATACACCTGATGCCCTGCTAAATCTTATTAATGCTGCCAAAACAATAAAGCATAAAAGAATAATTACTGTATTCGGGTGTGGTGGTGATAGAGATCGCTCAAAGAGACCTTTAATGGGGGAAATTTCCGGGCGTTTATCTGATTACACGATTATAACATCTGATAATCCTCGTTTCGAAAAACAAGAAAGAATTGCGCTTGATGTAGAAGTGGGATTACAAAATATAAAATGTAAAAATTATGAGGTTATACTTGATAGAGCGGAAGCTGTTAGAAAAGCGATTTCAATTTGTGAAATTGACGACATACTTTTAATAGCAGGAAAAGGACATGAGGAATATCAGGTTATCGGTGATGAAAAAATTCCTTATAATGATAAGGATGTTGCATCGCGTATTTTATCAGAAAGGTATGATAAAAAAAATGGAAAAAATAGAATTATTAAAAATCATAGGAACAATTAAAAAATATCGGTCTTTTGGTGTATCTATTGATTCACGTACAACTGAAAAGGGCGATATTTTTTTTGCTATAAAAGGGGAAAAATATGATGGTCACGATTATATATATGATGCAATATTTAAAAAGGGAGCAATCGCAGCTGTCGTGTCCAGAACTCCGGATTTTATGTCTGATAAACATAAAAGAATAGGAAAAAACCCGCAATTACCTGTTATAATAGTTAAAGACACCCTTCTGGCTTTACAGGAATTTGCAAAATATTACAGAGAAATATTTAATCCAAAAACTATCGGTATAACCGGTTCTAATGGCAAAACAACCACGAAAAATATATTAGCTTCTATTATTTCTCAAAAGCACTCCGTTTTATCAACTCAAGGAAATTTTAATAATCATATAGGACTTCCACTTACACTTTTTAAACTTAATAAAAATCATAAATACTGTGTTCTTGAAATGGGAGCAAATCATAAAGGTGAAATCGCACGATTGTGTGAGATAGCAAACCCGACATGCGGAATAATTACTAATATCGGTTTTGCGCATATTGGGAATTTTGGTTCGTTAAGAGGTATATTAAATGCTAAAATGGAACTTTTTAATTACCTCGGGAAAAATGATATTGCTGTTGTTAATAATGATGATGAGCTGATATCGCTTGCTGCTAAAAGTTTAAAATGTAATAAAATAACATTTGGAATTAATAGTAAATCGGATATAATGGCATCTGATTTTATTTTGAAGGCTGATAAAACAAATTTCAATATAAAAATTGACAATAGAATAACCAAAGTTGAAATTCCTGTTCCCGGAATGTTTAATGTATATAATGCACTTGCTGCAACAGGTTGTGCAGTTTCTCTTAAAATCTCAGTTCAAGACATTGTTAATGGTTTAAAAAATTTTATACCTCAGGGAATGCGGATGGAAATGGTAAAATTAGAAAATGGGGTCATTGTTGTAAACGATTCTTATAATGCAAATCCGACATCAATGCACAATGCGATTGAAAATTTCTCAAAAATCTTTTATAATAAGAGAAAAGTATTGGTTTTAGGTGATATGCTGGAATTAGGTAATTATGGGGAAAGGGAACATGAAAAAATTGGAGAGTTTATATTTAAGAATAAACTTGCCGATGTTGTTTATACAGTCGGAAAATTAGCAAAAAGTATTGCTGATTCATCTAATGGCATATGGTTTAAAAATAAGAACGAGTTGTCAAAATATTTGAAAATAAACCTTAAAAAAGGGGATGCTGTGTTTTTTAAAGCTTCACGAGGTGCAGGTATCGAAGAAGTTATAAAAAACATTCAGACAAAAAACAAATAAATATCTATGTTATATTATCTTTGTCATTTATCAAATTATTTTTCACCATTTAATGTTTTTCAATATATAACATTTAGGGCGGGTGGTGCAATTTTCACATCACTTATAATATCTATTTTTTTTGGTAAATACTTTATAAATAAGTTGAAACTCTTCAAAATTAACCAGACTATAAGAGAAGATGGTCCGCCTACCCACCTTGTTAAATCCGGTACTCCAACTATGGGCGGAGTTATAATACTTATTTCGTTTTTAGTTTCAACAATTTTATGGGCACGTCTTAATAATAGGTTTATATGGGTTTTAATTTTATCGTCTACTTATCTTGGTGTCTTGGGTTTTGTTGATGATTATCTTAAAATAGTAAAAAAACATTCCAGTGGTTTATCTGCTTCAAAAAAGATTTTGTTTTTATCTATTATGGCAGTCATTATTTCTGCATACTGTTATTTGTTTCCATCAAATCCAAAATATGTAACATCCGTTAATATTCCTTATCTTAAGGGAGTATTTTTGAATTTTGGAGTTTTATACATATTTTTTTCATATTTCATTATTATTGGTTCTTCAAATGCAGTTAATCTTACAGACGGACTTGATGGTCTTGCTGTCGGTTCAATTATATTTTCCGGGCTCGTATATGTGGTTTTTGCTTACGTAGCGGGCAATGTAAAGTTTAGTGAATATTTAAAGGTAATTTCAGTATCCGGCGCCGGTGAAATTTCTATATTTCTAACAGCAATGATAGGTGCATGTTTAGGTTTCTTGTGGTTTAATTGTCATCCGGCAGAAATATTTATGGGAGATACGGGTTCGCTTTTCTTAGGCGGCAGCATAGGGGTTGTTAGTGTTCTTATCAAACAAGAGGTGATTTTGATTGTAACAGGGGGGATTTTTGTCGTTGAAGCGCTCTCGGTGTTACTGCAGGTTATATCATTCCGTTTCAGAAAGAAAAGAATTTTTAAAATGGCGCCTTTACATCATCATTTTGAACTTAAAGGTCTTCCCGAAGATAAAGTTGTAATCAGATTTTGGATTGTAGCAATCATATTAGCACTTTTATCTTTGAGCTCGTTAAAAATTAGGTAGACGGAGAAGATGTCGTAGGTTGTAGGGTTATAGGGTTATAGGGTTTTAACTCTACAAACTCTAAAACTCTATAACCGATTTTTGGAGTTTGAAACATTGTGGAAAATAACTGGAAAAAGGTAGCAATATTGGGGGCAGCAAAGACAGGTATTTCTTGTGTTAATTATTTTTTATCACAGGGATGCCAGGTTTTACTTAGTGATGTTAAAAAAGAGGAAGCAGTTGAATCAAAAATCCCGCAAAACATTAAAACTGAATTCGGCGGCCATTCGAAAGAAATCCTTTCAGCAGATTTAATAGTACCAAGCCCCGGTGTTCACTGGGATATACCTATTTTAACCGAAGCAAGAGAAAAAGGCATAAGGGTTATTTCAGATATAGAAATATTTTACCTTTTAGCAAAATATAAAATGATTATTGCTATTACCGGGACAAATGGAAAGACCACAACAACTTCTATGGTAGGTGAAGTATTAAAAAAAGCTGGTAAAAAAACTATTATTTGCGGTAATATAGGAACTCCTGTCTGTGATTTTATCAGGGAATCAGATAAAGAGACATATGTTGTTATGGAAGTTTCAAGTTATCAGCTTGAATATACGGACAAATATGCACCGCATATATCAGCTATTTTAAACATTACCTCTGACCATTTAGAAAGACACAAAACAATGGACAATTATGCAAATGTAAAATCTAAGATATTCTTAAATCAGGATAAAAATGATTTCTGCGTATTAAATGAAAATGATAGTTATTGTAAAGAACTTTCCGGAAAATGCAGGTCAGAGGTAATTTATTTTTCAATTGGAAAAAATGGAAATAAACTAAATTTAAAAATACCCGGAAGTCATAATGTTGAAAATGCACTCGCATCTATCGAAATATTAAAAGCAGCAAATATTCCCGAGAAAAATATTATAGAAATATTATCAGAATTTAACGGTATAGAACATCGTATTGAATATGTCAAAGATATAAATGGTGTTAAATACATAAATGATTCAAAAGGGACAAATGTATCTTCAACAGAAGTTGCTATAAAATCTTTCAAACAGCCAATTGTTCTTATTCTTGGAGGCAGGGACAAAGGATCGCCATATTCACCGTTGATTCCACTTATAAAAAACAACGTTAAGAAAATTATCGCAATAGGCGAAGCGAAAGAAAAAATATTTTCAGAATTAAAGGGTTCTGCCGATATTATTTTATTGGAAAACATTGAACAGGCTGTAATGAAAGCAAAAGAAATTGCAGTTTCGGGAGATATTGTTTTATTGTCTCCCGCATGTGCTTCTTTTGACCAATTTAAGAACTATGAAGAGAGAGGGAAATATTTTAAACAAATAGTTATGAATATTTAACTCAGCTAAGTTGTCATTGCGGGGAATCCCGATGTTTGGGATAACGAAGCAATCTCAATACGATTGTTTCTCGCCAGAGTTAGGTGAAGTTTGATTAGCAATGAGATAGTTGAGTATTTATTTTCAGGTATCATAATGGATAAAACAAAGTCATATAATATGGAAATTTGGGTTGTTATGTCGATACTAATATCTATCGGTATAATTATGGTCTATTCAGCAAGCGGCATAATGGCGGATTACAAGTACGGTAGCTCTACAATGTTTTTTTGGAAACAACTATTATGGGTATGTCTTGGCGGGATTTCTATGCTATTTTTCTCATATTTTGATTATAATAAGTTACGAAGCATGGTAATACCACTTTTACTTTTTACTTTTGTTCTGTTAGTGTTTGTTCTGATATTCGGGACTACAGTCGGCGGGGCAAAACGGTGGTTGAGGTTTGGGCCACTAGGTTTTCAACCATCAGAGGTAGCAAAATTAACTGTTATAATTTTTCTTGCCTGGTATGTTGATAGAAGGAAAAGCAAAATGAAAAATTTTAAGGAGGGTTTATTGAAACCGCTACTTATTGTAGGCGTGATATTAATATTGGTATTTGCGGAACGGGATATTGGTGTACCGCTCCTTATTTTTTCTATAACAATAATTCTTTTAATTATAGGCGGGGCAAATTTAGGACATGTGTTTTTAATGAGTATTGCAGGGATACCTGTAATTATTTATACTGTAATAAAAGAACCATATCGTATTAGACGAATAACAACCTTTTTAAATCCCTGGGCTGATCCGCAGGGTTCGGGGTATCAGTTAGTCCAGTCACTTCTTGCAATGGGTTCAGGCGGGTTGAGAGGGATAGGATTGGGGGAATCCAGGGTAAAAATGCTTTTTTTGCCTGAACCGCACACGGATTTTATATTTCCAATTATAGGTGAAGAACTTGGATTATTTGGTACGATATTTGTTTTGTTTTTATTTTTAATATTGTTGTATTTTGGTGTGAAAATTGCATTGGGTGCAAAAGATCTTTTTGGCAGTATTCTTGCCTTTGGAATTACAATAATGGTTACTTTTCAATCGTTGATTAATATGTCAGTTAGTGTCGGGCTTTTACCAACGAAAGGTTTACCTCTTCCATTTATTTCGTTTGGCGGCTCGTCAATTTTAATAATGATGACAAGTATTGGAATACTGCTGAATATCGGTAAACAAACTTGCCTACCGGCAGGCAGGTAAAATCTTAAATGGCTAAAAAAATATTGATTGCTGTCTCTTCTACAGGCGGCCATATATATCCGGGTCTTGCAATAGCGAGTGAATTTAAAAAAAAAGGATATGATGTTTTTTTTATTGGTAAAAAAACAGAAATAATTACAAGAGAAAATTACAGGTTTTATACAATATCTAGTATTGGTTTTCAAAGAAAAATATCAATAAAAGCGATAATATTTATAATTAAAAACATATATTCTGTTTTTCAATCAATAAAAATATTGATTAAAGAAAAACCGGATATTGTCATAGGTTTTGGCGGTTATGTTTCCTTTCCTGTTGTTTTTGCAGCATGGATAAAAAAGATTCCTACGATAATTCACGAACAAAATATCATTCCTGGACTTGCTAATAAATTATCGTCAAAATTTGCATCTAAAGTATGTATAAGTTTCGGCGATTCAAGTAGATATTTTCCTTTAGAAAAAGTTGTTTTTACGGGTAATCCTGTCCGCCAGGATATTTTAGATGTTTCTAAGCAGACAAAATCAATTAAAATTATAAAATTACCGATTACTATTTTGGTTTTTGGCGGCAGTCAAGGTTCAAAGAATATAAATCTTGCAGCTATAAATTCACTATCAAGGTTAGTTGCGATAAAAGAAAAAATCCGGTTTATACATATTACCGGTGAAAATAATTATGAAATAGTGAAAAATGCGTATTCTGAAAAAAAAATACCGGCAGAAGTGTATAAATACCTTTTTAATATAGAAACAGCATATCAAAAAGCATCTTTAGTTATTTGCCGTGCAGGCGCTACTACAGTAGCAGAATTGATTACATTAAAAATTCCTGCGGTGCTTATCCCATATCCTTATTCTACTGAAGAGCATCAGAAAGCAAATGCTGAATATCTGGTAAGATACGGTAGTGCAATTATTATTGAAGAGAAAAACATTGATAGACTTGCAGAAAAAATATATGAATTTGCGAACAATCCTGATATTCTTCAAGAGATGTCGGAATCTTTCAGTAAAATATCTTACCCCGACCCAATAAAAAAGTTTTCTGAGTTAATAGAAAATATATAAAATAATCCTTCTTCGCAATTTATTGTAGAGTTTAATTAATTAGATTTTATTATTATTTGAGTTGTATTTGCCTGTCCTTGTGTGCTTTATTATGGCATCATATGGTTCTGCAATTATTTGTAGTGCTTGCCAAAGGCAAGCCACTACATTCTTTATGCTAAAACTTCATTTAAACTCTATTTTTTAAAATGTATCAGTTCTTTAGCGGATATATATAACACTAAGAATCTAAAACAATTAAATATCTCTTCTAATGATTTTTTTTGTTGTCTTTTTGGTAAAATTTCGTATAATAAAAACATGGCTAATTTTAAGGATTATATTGTTAGAAAAGCTAAAAGAACTAAAATTGCTTCAAGAAATTTAGCATTTGTCTCAAATGATATAAAAAACAAAGCCCTTTTTAATATCGCAGAGAATATTTTAAAAAATAGGGATAAAATAATCTCTGAAAATCTTAAAGATATAAAGAACGCTGAAAAACAGAAGTTACCGTCAGCGATGGTTGATCGTTTAGTATTGAATAACGGACGAATAAACGCAATGGTTGACGGTCTTAAATTTGTTATAGGGTTGCCTGACCCGGTCGGTGAAATTATCGAGAAAATAACAAGACCGAATGGTTTAGAGATAAGAAAAATTCGCGTACCTATCGGTGTTATAGGAATAATTTATGAAGCACGTCCGAATGTTACTGTTGATTCTGTCGGGCTTTGCCTTAAATCGGGCAATTGTGTTGTTTTACGCGGTGGCAGCGAAACGATTAACTCTAATAAAATATTGACAAAATTAATATGCGAAAGCGCTTATTCAGATGGTATACCTGAAGGTAGTGTTGAATTTATTGATAAAGTTGACAGAAAAGTGATTTCAGAAATGATACGACTTAACGATTATATTGACTGTATAATTCCCCGAGGTGGTGAAAATCTTATAAAGTTTGTCAGGGATAATTCTTCTATACCAGTTATAGCTCACGGTAAAGGTGTCTGTCACACTTATGTTGATAAGGATGCCAATATAGAAAATGCAATAAAAATATCTTTTAACGCAAAGGTTCAAAGACCGGGCGTTTGTAATGCAATGGAAACTTTGCTTGTTCATAAAGATATTGCGGCAAATATTTTGCCTTTAATAATTGATAAGTATAAAAAGGCAGGTGTTGAAATTCGTGGTTGTAAAAATACAAAAAAAATAATTAGTGGTATAAAACCGGCAACTGAAGACGATTGGTATGAGGAATATCTGGATTTGATTTTGTCTATAAAAATTGTTTCTTCTGTCGACGAGGCAATCGCTCATATTGAAAAATACGGGTCTCATCACTCTGATGCAATTGTTACGGAGAATAGGGAAACATCGGAAAAATTTTTAAAAGAAGTTGATTCTGCAGTAGTTTATTGGAATGCATCAACAAGGTTCACTGACGGTAACGAGTTTGGTATGGGCGCAGAAATCGGAATTTCAACTCAAAAAATACATGCTCGCGGTCCCATGGGATTAAGAGAACTTACATCATATAAATATGTCGTAAGGGGTAATGGGCAAATAAGAGAATAAAAATCGCTCCCAAGCAAATTTTCTTGAGTCGCTCGGCACCAACTCGCTCTGAGATTTGCTCTTGAAAGTGTAGTCGCAAATCTAGGCTCTGCGAAAATTTCTTGCTAGCTCTGGTGATTAAAGGGATATAAAGAGTGAAAATTGGGATATTAGGCGGAAGTTTTGATCCTGTTCATAATGGGCATATTGTTCTTGCAAAAAGCGCATTAAAGCAGTTAAAATTAGATTTATTGTTTTTTGTACCTGCATATATGCCGCCTCATAAAAACAGGAAGTTAGAAAAAGCATTTCACAGGAAAAGGATGTTAAGTCTTGCCACAAGGAGTTATAAAAAGTTTTTAATATCGGATTTTGAACTCAACAGAAAAAGAAAAACCTATACATATCAAACAATAGAATATTTTTATAAAAAATATTTTCCTGTAGATTTATATCTTATCATCGGGTCCGATTCTGCAATAGATTTAAAAAACTGGAAAAACGATAGAAAGATTATTCAGTTAAGCAAAGTTGTTGTTGGAAAAAGAGATAATTATATTTTTAACAATAAAGATAATTTTATACTGCTCTCGGGAAAAATTCCGGATATTTCATCAACGGGAATCAGGAGGAAAATCGAAGATGGTTTTTCTGCAAGAGGACTTATTAGTTCATCAGTTGGAAGTTACATAAAAAGAAACGGTCTCTATATGTGATTGTTTGAAAATCCAAGCAATCGCTGATTACGCAGATTATGGTTTATATCAATGATATTAAGAATTACTTAAAAAAGAACATATCACAGAAAAGATATGTTCATACTTTAGAACTTACAAAACTTGCATCAGAATTAGCAAAACATTATGGATTAAAAAATATTAAAAAAATACAAATAGCTACGCTCTTACATGATAGTCAGAAAAATTCTAAAAACGGGAACGAACATTCGTTTTTAGCTTCAGAGGTTGCAAAAAATAAGTTTGGAATTAAAGATAAGAAAATATTGAATGCAATAAAACATCATACTTTTGGATATAGGAATATGGACAAATTTGCAAAAATTATTTATGTTGCAGATATTTCTGAACCATCAAGGAAATATAAGGAAGCCAAAAATATTAGAAAGCTTGCATTTGAAGATTTGGATAAAGCGATGGTTTTAACTTTATCAACTAAAATGAAATATGTCTTAGGTGATAAGAAACCGCTTTCTATAGAAAGCGTAATTTTATATAATAAATTATTAAAAAAATGTACCTTAAATAGACGTCATTGCGGGGCATAGCCGAAGCAATCTGACAAGATTGTTTCACGAAAAAGCTGTTCGCAATGACACCTTAATAAAGAACTATAATATAACAATAATATTTGTATTCATAATTTGCAAATAAATAATCCTGATGAAAAAAATTGTAATAATTTTTAGTTTCTTGTTTTTAATAACTGTTATTCTTACTGTTTCAAACACGCTTACGTATAAAATAGTTTCAGGTAACCGCGTTAATGGAATTATCATAGGCACAGATAGTGTCGATTTTTCAAAGCATTCAGACGTTATAATATTTTTATCATATAATCCAAAAACAAGATTTTTGGATATAATATCAATTCCCCGCGATACTAAAATATCAATTGAAGGAATCGCAATAAGAAAAATCAATCAGATTTATGCTAACAAATGGAAAAGTACAAAGGACCACAATATAGCTTCTAATAGTGTGAAAGATGAAGTCCAAAAAATATTAGGTATAGATATTCCATATTATGCACAAATAGATTATGATGGTTTTAGGAATTTTATTGATGTGCTTGGCGGTGTAAAAGTTAAAATTAACCAGCCGATGAATTATGACGATAATTGGGGTAATCTCCATATTCATTTTTCTACCGGTGTATATTTACTTACTGGACAAAAAGCTTTAGAATATATAAGATACAGGACCGGTGACCGGGCAGATTTAGACAGGGTTATAAGGCAGCAAGGTTTTATACGTGAAGTTGTAAACAAAATAAAAGAGCCAAAAGTTATAATAGGATTTCCAAAAATAGTAAAAATTATTTATGAGAATATTCATACTAATATTTCCATATGGGACATGTTAGCGATAGTATATGAATTAAAAGATTTCAAGCTTTCAAACATCCGGGTACAATCACTTGCCGGTGCGCCGACGAAAAGCGGCGTATGGATTCCTGACGCTATCGCAATCGAAAAGTCGGTTAATCTGGTTATGACCAACAAAATAGATAACATGGAAAGATTTCCGACTTATTCTAATATAGTTGTTGAGATATTCAATGCATCCGGGAAGACAGATCTTGCCGGAAAAATGAGAAAATATTTTGTAAAAAAGAATTTCGATGTTATTAAAACAGGAAATTATGATCCAAATTCCAAATATGAGAAAACGATTGTTATCGACAGGATGGGGCAACTTAAAAAGGCGCAGCAAATTGCAGATGAAATCGGGGTAAAAGAAGTAATTACAAAAATTGACGAATCGAGAGGTGTGGATGTAACAATAATTATCGGGCGTGACTGGCAAGGATTAAAAAATATATGGGAAAAAAAATGAATTTTAGGTCAATTACAAAGCAAATAGTTGAAATTTTAAAAGAAAAAAAAGGTAAAGATATTTTAGTGCTTGATGTAAGAAAAACCTCTGATTTTACTGATTATCTGGTTATTGCCAGCGGTACTTCAGATACGCACATAAAAACACTTCTGACAGAAGTATGTGATAAATTATCGATACCTCCGTATAAAAAAGAGGTAAAGAATAAGTCAAAATGGGTTGTTTTGGATTACGGCGGGGTTGTTGTCCATATATTTCACAACGAAACAAGAAAGTTTTATAATTTAGAGAGCAATTGGAGAGCAGCAAAAAAAATAGCAGTTGCGGGGTCCCGCACTAAGCGGGACCTACGGTTCCGGCGAAGCAATCGTACATATAACAGAAAGATTGCTTCACGGTAAGTCTGCCTGCCTGCCTGCCGGCAGGCAGGTTCGTAATGACAGAAAAAAATAATTTTAGCGGACGTCAGTTAAGAGAGATAGTAAAAAATGTTAAAAGAAATAAGAAAGATAATTGATGATGTTATATTGAAGATGAATATTGAAGGTGAATTCAAATATTCTATAGAGCAGGCACCGGCATTAATAGAAACTGATATAGCAACAAATGTAGCATTGGTGCTTTCGAAAAAAATTAAAAAAAATCCAAAAGAGGTTTCAGATGTGATAATAGAAAATATTAGGAAAAACCAAATAATATCCGAAGTCCAATTTCAGTCAGGTTTTATAAATATTAAATTAACCGATGATTTTATATTTGATAAACTAAAATCGGCAATTTCATCAGACAGTTCATATGGCAGAACCAAGCTTTTGAATGGCAAAAAAATTCTTATTGAATTTATCTCTGCTAATCCGACAGGTCCTTTGCATATAGGTCACGGAAGAGGTGCTGCTTACGGTGATTCTCTTGCAAGACTTTTCGAATTTTCAGATGGTTGTGTAGAACGGGAATATTACATTAATGATGTAGGAAACCAGATGGAAGTATTAACAAATTCGGTTGTATCATATATTTTAAAAAAGCCGCTTGCGGAAAATGGATACAAAGGAAAATACATTGAAGATATCGCTAAACAGATTGTGGATAATAAAATACCTGATGTTGAATATAAAGCATATACAATCAACAAAATACTTGAATGGATAAAAACTGATTTAGAGAAATTCGGTGTAAAATTTAACAATTGGTTTAAAGAATCATCTTTATATGAAAAAAATGAAGTCAGTTTAATAATAGAAAAACTTAAAAAGAATGGTTTTGCATATGAAAAAGACGATGCTGTGTGGTTTAAGTCAACTGCATTTTCTGATGATAAAGACAGGGTGCTTGTACGTGCGGATGGAAGGACAACTTATATAGCGTCGGATATAGCGTATCATTATAATAAGTATCAAAGGAAATTTGATGAATATATAAATATATGGGGAGCTGACCATCATGGATATGTAGAAAGGATGAGAGGTTCTATAAAGGCGATTGGGGAAGATGAAAAAAAGCTTAAAATTATTTTATATCAACTGGTAAACATTGTGAAAGACGGTAAAAAAATTACCATGTCAACAAGGGAAAACAAATTTACAACACTTGATGAGGTATTGGGTGAAGTCGGAGTAGATGCCACTAGATTTTTTCTTTTAATGAGGAGTTCCGAAAGTCACTTGGATTTTGACCTTGATTTAGCAAAAAAACAGGCGCCGGAAAATCCGGTTTTTTATGTCCAATATGCACACGCAAGAATTTGCTCCATTTTTAAAGAAGCAAAAAAGATGAATTGCGAATTTCTGGTTGATACGTATGATTTGCAGGTATTGAAATTAAAAGAAGAAAAAGGACTTGTGAAAAGTGTCTTATTTTTTGAAGATATTATTGAAATAGCTGTAAGAGATTGTGCTCCTCATTACATTACGAAATATCTTCAGGATATTTCCGCTGATTTTCATTCGTATTATAATAAGAACAGGGTTATAACTGAAAATTCCAAATTGACAATTGCACGACTTCAGATGTGTCAAGCGGTAAAAAATGTCATAAAGAACGGATTATATTTATTGGGTGTTTCCGCACCCGAAAGAATGTAAATTTTATTAGAGATATTTGGTCTCTAACGGGGAGATTGCTGAAAAAATGTTCCCTTGCCGTCATCCTGAACGAAGTGAAGGAACTCGTTTCTGATGATAAAGAGATTCTTTGCCTATGGCTCAGAATGATATCAAAAAGAGGTTTATCAGCAATCTCAAAAGGAGGTAGTATGGGATTAAGGGTAGAAGTAAAGGTTAAAGAGTTTGGAAAACGGTTTTTAGGTTTAACATTGTGCTTTTTACTGTTTGTTTGTTTGCCGGTATTAAAAGCAGAGGAGTTAATGCTTCAACAGTATATCACCGGCTTGAAGGACAAGAAGGACGCAGTGCGGATTTCGTCTGCCAAATCATTAGGGGAAATCGGCAAGCCGGAGGTTGTTGAAGCGTTACGGGATGCGTTAAGTGACAAGAGTAAAAGTGTTCGTTTAGAAGTTATTAATGCACTTTCAAAAATTCATAATGATGCATCTGTCAGTGCTCTTGGGGTAGCTATTAGGGACAAAGATACGAAAGTCAGACTTGCAGCTATTGATGCGTTAGCCAATATTAATAGCAAATCAGCAATCGGTCCGCTTATTGATGCCACAAAAGATAAAGATAATAAAGTAAAAATATCAGCAATAAATTTGTTGGGTAGTCTTGGCGATGAATCGGTTATTCCTACGCTTTCGCCGTTAGTTGCCGATAAGAATATAAAGATTCGTCTTGTTACGATTTATGCTGTAGGCAGTATCGGTGGTGTCGAAGCTATTCGTGCACTTTCTACTGCAGTGAACGATAAGAAAGATGAAATTAGTGTTGTTGCAATTAATGTTTTAGGAGCTCTCGGGGATAAAGATGCAACACCGCTTCTGACAGCGGTTTTAAGACAAAGAAGAGATATAACAGTATATGATGCTGTTGCAGATGCACTTGTTTCGCTTGGTAGTAAATCGGCAATCCCGTCTTTAGTGGAGTTTTTGGACAAAATTGATGAGGAGCAGAAAGGTAAATTCCAGGAAGCTATTGTGAAAATTATTGAAAAAAATCGGATAGTTTCTGTTAAAAAAGAAATAGAAAAACCAAAATCTGTTGAGACAGTTCAACCAGCAGCAGCAGTATCGCCAGCAGCACCAGTACCAGCAGCAGTACCGGAAAAACCTGCTCCAGTGCCTGCTCCGCAAGTACAACCGGAAAATTCCCAACAAGAGAAACTTAAACTAATGGGAGAGCATTACACGGCTGGTGTAAATTTTTATCAGAAAAGAGAATATGAAAAAGCTGCTGCCGAATTGGAAGAAGCTTTGAAAATTGATCCAAACAACAAACAATCAAAAGAAATGTTGGAAAAGATAAAAAAACAAATAAAAAAATAGTTTTTACTTTGATAAAATAGGATAAAAACTACTTTTAACTTGGTTTATTGTCTATATTAAAGGAAGAGTTTATAGGGTTAGTAATGTTCGTAGGGTTATAGGGTTCATAGAGTTTGTAGTATTAAGGAGTTAAAACCCTATAACCCTAAAACTCTATAATTAACTTTACATATTTATTTGCAGATTCTATTTTAAAGAGAAAATAGTGTTTTTACGGAAGTGACCTGGCGGGGCACCGAAATGTTTTCTGAACACCTTTGAAAACTGATACTCATCAACAAATCCCACTTCTTTGGAAATAGTTTTTAATGGCACATCTGTTGTAAATATCATATCTTTAGCAGTTTCAACACGAATGATTCTTAAATCTTTCATTGGGGTCCTATCTGTGAATTCTTTATATTTCTTAAAAAAACTATATTTACTCATACAGGCATGACTAGCTAATTTTTCTACTGACAGGTGTTCCTTTAAGTGATCTTTCATAAAATTTCGTATATTACTGACAATAGGGTGCAATTCTTTGGATTTGGAAATATCTGTTAATTCGGTTAATATTACTTCAAAGATTTGCTCTTGTAATAAACTTGCATAAGGAGACTTTGATTGATTTATTTCACACAACCATTGGGCTAAAAACCTGATTTTTTTATTTTTATCATAGGTTAAAATTGGAAGATCCGCCTGTCCTATTTTTCTCCAGAGAACAGCAATAAGTCCAACCTGACCGCTACTCTCAATCACTTCTTTGTGTGCAACCCTTTCACGATAAAACAGTATGTCGCCGGGATTTGCATGAAAAGTTTTCTTAGATATTTCAACTCGTAATGACCCCTTAATAATGATTACTAATTCGTTAAATGAATGGTAATGTTTTTCTACTTCGCGGTATGGATCATAATACTCTGCAAAAAATAATTTAGTATTTTTTTTAACTTCTCTTTCCCAGTTATAATCCATTTTCATATCAAATTATTTGACAAAAGAACTACAGTTTTTGACATTGACTTTTTTTACTCTATGCGTTATACTTCTATTTAAGAGGGAGTAATAAGTAACATAAATATTATACAGAAAAGTTTCAAATTAGTCAATAGCAAATTATTAAACAAAAGTAGTAATATCCAAATGTAGTTGTTTTGCCCCGCATACTGCGGGATTGCATTCTCGGTCGGTGCAGTAGCTCCGACCTGCGAGTGCTAATCCGAAAAGGCTGCTCAAGGGAAACCTTGATGAGTTCGCAAAACCAAGGGCTAAGATAGTGAACGCCAACAGGTTGCCGACAAGCGACAAACCACAAGCGTGTAAACCGCTTATGGCAAGATAAAGACTATCAAGCCAGCAAGGTTATCGAAAATAAAAGAGTTGATTAGAGAATTAGTAAATTAGTTAATTAGGTATAAGATACTTAATTAGTTAATTTTTAACTAGTTTTTTAATGAGCTTTTTTTTGTTTTATTGAGTCCCCTACCGGAGACCAATAAAACAATCCTGATAACAAATTCTTTTATGAAATAAGAATCGGGATGATCAAGTTTGAGTCCCCTACCGGAGACCAATAAAACAATCCTGATTACATATTCCGTTATAAATAAGAATCGGGGTAATCAAACATTAGAACAGAAGACTAGTAATAACAAGGGGGTCAATATGCGCAAAGTGTTAAGCACAGTGATGTTAGTAGTATTATTAGCAGGTATTATATGTACAGGTAGTGCATATGCCGCTTTTAGTAAGAGCGATGCCGGCACAAGTGCAGTGCATTTTTTAAAGCTGGGTGCCGGAGCCCGCAGTAGTGGCATGGGTGATATAGGAGTAGGCGTAAGTGAAGGAGCAAGTAATATATATTGGAATGCAGCCGGATTAGCGGGAATAGAAAAAACATCAATAAGTGTAATGCATGCGGTCTGGTTTGAGGACATAGGCTATACATGGATAGGGTATGGTCAGCCGACCGAAACCGGCGGATTAGGAATAGGGATACAGTATTTAAGTTATGGTTCAATAGAAGGCAATGATACCGCCGGAGTATTAACGAGCAATTATAGTCCTTCAGACATGTCAATAACATTAGGATATGGTAATGACGTAAGCGATGAAGTATCGTTAGGAGCCGGAATAAAGTATATAAGCAGCAAGATAAAGGAAACCGGGGTAGCGATAGCCGGCGATATAGGAATGCTATACAAGCCAACGGAAGGAAAAACGAGCTTAGGAATATCGCTCCAGAATCTAGGTGGAAAGATGAAGTATATAGAATCCGGCGATAATCTGCCGATGACGATACGTGTAGGCGGAGGATATAATATTCAACCTGAGTGGTTAGTAGGCTTAGAAATGACAGCAGTAAATGACAGTGGTCTTGGGATAGGAGCAGGAACAGAGTACAAGTATGCAGCGAGTGAAGGTGCAACATTAATAGGCAGGGCAGGCTATAATACGAAGACGAAAGACATAGGCGGGTTAAAAGGATTAAGCTTAGGAGCAGGAATAGAGCTTAAGAGTTGTGGTGTAGATTATGCCTTTGTCCCGTTTGGCGATTTAGGCGATACACATAGAATATCGTTGAATTTGAAATTCTAAAAAGGGTTATAGAGTTATAGGGTTATAGAGTTATAGAGTTATAGGGTTATAGGGTTTTAACTCTACAAACTCTAAAACCCTAAAACTCTATAACATACATTACACATAACACATTTTAAAGGAGGAAGGAGCTATGAAGAATAAGAAGAGAGTATGTTTAGCAGTTATTTTTGTAATGCTTTGCGGAGTAATTAGTAAGGTCAGTGCGTTAGTTCCTGTTAATTTTACCCGTGCTGATATGTTTATTTCACACTGGTATGATTTGACAAGTGAAACTGAATTGTATTCCGCTTTACAAACTGGAAAGGATTCAAATTATGACGCTGTATTTTTTATGCTCAGAGAGGACTATTTAGAAGCTGCACGAGACCCGATAAATTGCGGTACGTGGAATTTACAGGCAAGTTGGGGAATGTTAGATAAGGCAATTGCCTGGTGTCATAGTAATGGAATGAAGATACATATAGGTTATGGACCAACCAGAGGTTATGGAGTTGGTTTTTTTAAAAGATGGGAACGCAAATACGCTCAAGTGTTTTCGGATGGAAGTTTGGCAGAAGAACGAGTAGAAATATCATATCCGGAAATTAAAGCTTACGAGCTTGATTTAGTAAAATTTCTTATTCAGAATTATCCCACAATAGATGGAATCCATTTTGAAGAACCTGGTTATGATGGGTTATCATATTCGACTCCAATCAATATAATAGTGTCGACTACTACGTTAGGACCCGATACAAATGATACAAGACGAATTAACGCAATGAAAGGTGCAATGAATTCGTTTTGGCAGGAATTTTCTGATTGGATTTCTGTGAATAGACCTAATCCGACATTCAATATATCAGTAAACTGTCCATCAGTCACTGGTAATGGACTAAATAGTGCGGGAACAGATATGTTGTGGCATCAAACACATCTGTTAATGGATTTTTGGATGCAGCAAGTTGATTTATCTCTCAGTGATGTACAATGGGCATGTGATTTTATGCAGACCAATAGTGGCAGATTAAACAATAAAATTCCATTAGTGCCGGGAACATTTATAGATAATGCAGCATCTTGTCAGCAGCCAGGCTGCGTTTTAGCGGGTCTAACACCGACTACACCACAATGTTTTTGGCAAGATATCTTTAAGATAATTAATTGGGGACATGGCTGGAACACAAAATCAATAACTGTGGCTGGAAACTCTGAACTTAAAGTTCCTAGAAGCATGTTTTTAAATATAGGAGATAGCAGTTGGACAGGAGCCACGAGCGGCGAGATAATATCAAATATTCCCTGCCCGCCAGCATCAATCGCTACATTATCCGTAGGTAACATAACGCCTTCCAGTGTGGTGTTAAATTGGGTCGCAGTAGGAGCGAACGGCTTTAAGGGAACAGCGAGTCAGTATGATATCAGGTATGCAACAACCCCTGCCGGAATAACTCATAACTGGACTACCGCAACACAATGCACAACAGAGCCGGTTCCGCAAGTATCAGGAACTAACCAAAGTCTTACAGTAAGTGGTTTAGATACTGTTAATAAGACATATTATTTTGTGATGAAAGTAGCAGATGTTGAAGGTAACTGGTCAGGCATATCCAATGCCGCCAGCAACAAGGCAGATACTATATTGCCAAGTATAAACATTACTTCGCCAATAAGTGGAACAACAGTAACCAATCTGCAATTAACTGTAAGTGGTACTGCATCAGATAATGTAGCGTTAAGCAACGTAGAAGTTAAAGTAGGTGCCGGCGGCACTTATGCATCAGCGACAGGATTAAGTTCCTGGAGTGGAACTGTAACATTGGTAAGCGGTTCAAATACAATCTATGCTAAAGCAACGGATACCTCAGGTAACACAAGAGAAACATCAATAACTGTGACCTGCACACCACCGGACACAACACCACCAAGTATAGTTATAACATCACCTGCTAATAGTGCAACATTAACAGCATCGTTATTAACGATAAGCGGTACTGCCTCTGATAATATAGGCTTAAGCAAAGTGGAAGTTAAATTAGGAGCTGGCGGCACTTATGCATCAGCAACAGGGACAAATCCGTGGAGTGGTTCTGTCACATTAGTAGGCGGCTCAAATACAATATATGCAAAAGCAACGGATACAACAGGAAATATAACCGAAACGTCAATAACCGTGACATATGTTCCTGATACAACACCGCCTACAATAGCCATAACATCGCCTGCAAATGGCGCAGCAATAACGACAGCAGCATTGATAACAATAAGTGGTACCGCAGGTGACAATATAGGGATAAACAAAGTGGAAGTCAAGTTAGGTGCCGGCGGCACATATGCATCAGCGACAGGGACAAATCCGTGGAATAGTTCTGTCACATTAGTAAGTGGCTCAAATACAATATATGCGAAGGCAACCGACACATCAAATAATACCACCGAAACGTCAATAACCGTAACCTATACACCGTCAGACACAACAGCACCAAGTATAGCTATAACATCACCTTCTAATGGTACTACATTAACAACATCGTTATTAACGTTAAGTGGTACTGCAAATGACAATATAGGAATAAGCAAAGTGGAAATAAAGTTAGGTACCGGAGGGACTTATGTCCCGGCGACAGGAACAAATTCGTGGAATGGTACCGTAACATTAGTAAATGGCTCAAACACAATATATGCAAAAGCAACCGACACCTCAAACAATACCTCTGAAACATCCATAAGCGTAACCCGTGTAAATACAGCGCCGACATTAAGCTGGACCGGTGAAACAGACTATACATCAGATGGCATAAATCCGGAGACCGGCACAACCAATACGAGTTATGTGTATAGAGTGAAGTATGCCGATGCCGATGGCGATGCCCCGAAGACAGGGTATCCAAGAGTACATATAAAGAAAGGAGTAAGCGAGATAACCGGCAGTCCGTTTGTAATGACTACCACGGATACCGGTTCATATGTAACCGGCAGGAATTACAGTTTGACAAAAATATTAAGTGCCGTAGGCAGTGATT